>CAZLRO010000194.1:0-7535 GCA_964561865.1 uncultured Rhodothermaceae bacterium
GCCGTCTTCGCCCCCACCGACCTGCGGCAGCGCGTTTACCACCACTGGCAACGCTACGACGAACAGGCCGGGCGCTGGGTCACCGCCGACCGGATCGGGTATGGACTCCTCGGCGGGCGGTACACCGGCTACCGGGGCTACACCTTCAAGCGCACCGTATCGCCGGGCCGCTGGCGCGTGGATGTGGAGACGGAGGCCGGGCAGACGCTGGGCCGCATCCCGTTCACCCTCATCCCCGTCGATGCCACGCCGCGCCAATGGAAGACGATGGTGTATGAGTAAGTGATTGATTCTTCAAGGGTATGGCTGCAACGTCAGCCCTTCAATGAACCGGTAATCACGCTGGTTCTTGCTGATCAAAGGTTCCTGATGGTAGAGGGCCGTTGCGGCGATCAAGGCATCAGGAATCAACAGTCCTCCTTATTCCAGTATCCTACCATCAATTCCATTTGCGTCACGGTACTCACGGCCAGGGTGGTATTTTGAGCCGTTTGGGTCAAAAAGTGGACGGCGGCAGCGTCACCACGCCCGGCATCAATCAGGATGTCGGTATCCACGAGCAGGTGGGCCATTTCAGCTATTCCACTCCGATTGGCGGTGTTGGCGAACCCAGGCCTAGCTGTCCTTCAAATCCGCTCGATCCTGCCACATCCCAATGAAGTCCTCATCGCCCAGGCCCATGCCTGGCTTCTCGGTGGAGTGGGTCGTCGCGTCATAAGGGTGCAGGACATCACGATAGTATTTTGAGAAATACATCATAAAACTAAAAAAATCAGTAGAATAATATGGATCAACATCCAGGGCAAGCATGCCTGCTGGAGGTTTCCCTTCATAGTCATCGTAATATTGCAGGAACATCGTGAAGGTGATCGCCAGGCGCTGACCTTCCGGGGGAAGCGCGGTGATGGCTTCGAGAAGCGTCTGGGGATTCATGGATTCACTGTTGATATAAACCTGTCGCCATGCCGTTCGAGCGCTACATCCAGGCACGGGGCATCCGCCTTGTCCCAGCATCAAGGTGGCGTCTATAGCCACGCGGATGGTTGTCGGTTCAAACGCCTGGGGCTGCCTTCCGATCCCGTTTCTGGAATCCACGTCCTCTTAATTTGCGGCTTCCTTGCCGTTGCGGTGGCTTTTGGCTAATTTCGGCACACGGCCCTTCCGGGCCACCCCTTGCAGAGCCGGTCTGCCCTTGTCGGCTGATCCCACCCCCTACGTGCATGGTCGCCCACATCCTGTTTTTCTTGCTGGCAGTGCTGGCCCTGGTCGGCGGTTTGGGCATGTTGCTGTCCCGCAACCCGGTCAACAGTGCCCTGTGGCTGATCCTGAACCTGTTCGCCATTGCCGGGCTGTACCTGACGCTCCACGCGCAGTTCATGGCGGTGATCCAGGTACTGGTCTATGCCGGCGCCATCATGGTGCTGTTCCTGTTCGTCATCATGCTGCTGAACCTGGCGGCCCTGCCCCGTGTGGAGGACTTCGACTGGCGGCGCGGGCTGGCATTCATCCTGGTGATGGGGGTGCTGGCGCAACTGACGTACATCGTGGCGGAGGGGCTGGGAGTGCTTCCTGCCGAGGCCCTGGTAGCCCGCGAGGCCGCGGCCAACGGCAGTGCGGGTGCGCTGGCAAAGGAACTGTTCACCCGCTATGTCCTGCCGTTTGAGGTGATCGGTCTGCTGCTACTGGTAGCTACCATCGGGGCGGTGATGATCGCCAAGCGTCGCTTTGTGTAGGTTCGCGGCCAGGGTTTCGGGCGGAAGTCCGGCGAGGGACACCGGAGCCTGTGGCTGCACTGTTGAACTGCTGAAATCATGGAATCCACCCTGAACTGGTACCTCTCGCTCAGCGCCGTGCTGTTTGTCATGGGCGTGCTGGGGGTGCTCTTGCGCCGCAACGTCATCCTCATCCTGATGTCGGTGGAGTTGATGCTCAACGCGGTGAACCTGACGCTGGTGGCCCTGAGCCAGGTACGGGGGGATGTGGCCGGGCAGATTCTGGTCTTCTTCGTGATGGCCGTCGCTGCCGCCGAAGCCGCCATCGGCCTTGCCATCGTCATCGCCATCTTCCGCAACAAGCTCACCGTCGATGTGACGCAGATCAACCTGTTTAAATACTAGCTGTTAGCCAGAAATGGGGGACAGCCAGTCGCTATGGTTCCAGTACCGGAAGCCAGACCTCAAGCACCAGTAGAGACAAAGATCCTCTTCGCCCTCCGAGCACCAACATCCAATTCCCATCGGCTAACAGCTAACGGCTAACAGCACTCTCCCCACGCATGGAACCCAAACTCGCGGTACAGCTCATCCTGCTGCTTCCCCTGGCCGGGGCGATCTTCAATGGCCTCCTGCCGCTCTTCGTGCCTGCGCTGCGCCGACAGGAAGGGCTGATCGGGACGGTCGGGACGCTCATGGTGGCGATTCCCTTCCTGCTGGCAGTCCAGCAGTTCCTCGGCTATCCGGGCGAGCCGGGCATCTATCGCTACTACACGTGGATGGCGGCAGGCGAGCTGACCATCGACTTCGCCTACCGGATCGATCAGCTCTCCCTCCTGATGACGCTCATCGTCACCGGGATCGGTGCGCTGATTCACCTTTACAGCATCGGCTACATGCACGGCGATGGCGGGTTCTGGCGGTTCTTCGCCTACCTGAACCTGTTCATCTTCGCCATGCTCAACCTGGTACTGGGGGACAACCTGCTGGTGCTCTTCCTTGGCTGGGAAGGTGTGGGGCTGTGCTCGTACCTGCTGATCGGCTTCTGGTATACCGACCGGGCCAACAGCATGGCCGCGAGCAAGGCGTTCATTATGAACCGGGTGGGTGACTTTGCCTTCCTCATGGCGATGTTCCTGCTGTACAAGGCGACGGGTGGGCTGGACTTCACGACGCTGCTCGCCGACCCGGCGGCCCTCGACCAGACCACCCTCAACTGGGCGGTGTTGCTGCTGTTCATCGGGGCCACCGGCAAGAGTGCCCAGATTCCGCTGTTCACCTGGCTGCCCGACGCAATGGCCGGCCCGACGCCCGTCTCGGCGCTGATCCATGCCGCCACAATGGTCACCAGCGGCCTGTACCTGCTGGCCCGGATGTCGCCGATGGTGCTGGCCGCGCCGGGGGTGATGGTGGGCATCGCGGTGGTGGGGGCGCTGACAGCG
The DNA here is from genome assembly GCA_964561865.1 of uncultured Rhodothermaceae bacterium. Taxonomy (GTDB): domain Bacteria; phylum Bacteroidota; class Rhodothermia; order Rhodothermales; family CAZLRO01; genus CAZLRO01. The sequence continues at coordinate 3,155 of CAZLRO010000194.1, forward strand.
CTCATGGCCGCTACCATCGCCATCACCCAGAACGACATCAAGAAGGTGCTGGCGTACTCGACCGTCTCGCAGCTCGGCTACATGTTCCTCGCCGCCGGGGTGGGGGCGTTCTACGTGTCCATCTTCCACGTGATGACGCACGCCTTCTTCAAGGGCTGCCTGTTCCTCGGCTCCGGCTCGGTCATCCACGCGATGCACCATGTGGAACACGAACTCCACCACAAGGCCCCCCACAGCCACCTCGACCCGCAGGACATGCGCACGATGGGGGGGCTGCGCAAGTACATGCCCATCACGGCCCTCACCTTCCTGATGGCAACACTGGCGATTGCGGGCATTCCAGGGCTGGCGGGGTTCTTTTCGAAGGACGAGATCCTGTTCCGCGCCTACGCGGCAGGGGCACACGGCCACACCTTCGCGTGGCTCGTCTGGGGCGTGGGCCTGGTAACGGCGGTGCTGACGGCCATCTACATGACCCGTTGTTATGTGCTAACCTTCGAAGGCACCCCGCGCTGGCAACATGCCGACCATATCCATCCGCACGAGTCGCCGTGGACGATCACGGTGCCGCTCATCGTGCTGGGGGCGCTCTCGGTAGTCGGTGGCTATTCCGGCCTGCCCGCCGTGCTGGGCGAAAGCTGGATACACGGCTGGCTGGTGGGGCACGAAGGCCATGCCGGGCCGGTGGCCGACGTCGAGGCACACGTCGCGCACAGCATCGAATGGGGGCTGCTGGCCCTCGGCGCAGCCATCGGCCTGACCGGGGTAGGCCTGGGCTGGCGGTGGTTCTCGCAGCACAACGTGGGCTTCGATGCCCGTATCCGCGCCGCCTTTGGCCCCCTCTATCGCTGGTGGGAAGGCAAGTACTTCGTGGACGAAGCCTACGACCGGGCTTTTGTGCGCCCGGTGCTGGGAAGTGCCACCTACGGACTGGCCCCGTTCGACAAGTACATCATCGACGGACTGGTCAACGGTGCGGGTGCGCTCACACGCGGGGTGGGCAAGCTGCTAAGTTTCCTGCAAACCGGAGTGGTCCAGGGCTATGCTGTTGCCATTGTGCTGGGGGTCGTCCTGGTGCTATGGCTGATGTTGTCGGGCGGATAGCCACAAAGGATTGAATGACACCCGCGCTGGCCTCCATGACGGAGCACCGAAAACGGATAATGCCCGGATAAGCGTTGTCCGACACCCGAAATCGCACCTTTATGAACATGCCCTACCTCACTTCGGTTGTCATCTTCCTGCCGCTTGTCGGGGCGCTGCTGATGTTGCTGTTGCGGGGGACGCAGGCGATCCGCTGGTCGGCCCTGGTGGTCACGACAGCCACGTTTGTGCTGTCGCTGGGCCTGTACCTCGGCTTTGATCCGTCGAATGGGGGGCCCCAGCTCCTCGACCAGTTTGGCGGGTGGTTTCCGGAGCGGTTCGATATCAAGTACGTGGTAGGCATCGACGGGCTGAACCTGCTGCTGGTGCTGCTGACCACGCTGCTCGGCCCGGTGGTGGTGCTCTCGTCGTGGACCTACATCCACCGGCACGAGAAGGCGTATTACATCCTGCTGCTGGTGTTGCAGGCGGGCGTGACCGGGGTCTTCACCGCGTATGACCTGCTGCTGTTCTACATCTTCTTCGAACTGACCCTGATTCCGATGTACTTCATCATCGGCATCTGGGGCGGCGAGCAGCGCATCTATGCCGCCGTCAAGTTCGTGCTCTACACCCTGGTGGGGTCGCTGTTGCTGCTGGTGGCACTGCTCTACGTGGGGTTTGCTGCGGGGAATGCCGTCAACGGTGGGGTGTTCACAACGGACTATTTCAAGCTGCTCGAATTCAACGTCCCGCTGGAGGCCCAGAACTGGTTGTTCTTCCTCTTTGCCTTCTCCTTCGCCATCAAGGTGCCGCTCTTCCCGTTGCATACATGGCTGCCGGACGCGCACGTGCAGGCCCCGACCGGGGGGTCGGTGGTGCTGGCCGGGGTGCTGCTGAAGATGGGGACCTACGGGCTGATCCGGTTCTGCCTGCCGCTCTTCCCCAACGCCGCCTACGAGCAGGCCATGCTCTTCGCCGTGCTGGCCGTGATCGGTATCGTGTATGGGGCCCTCGTCTCCCGCGTGCAGCCGGACGTGAAGAAGCTCGTCGCGTTTTCCTCGGTGAGCCACCTGGGGTTCGTAGTGCTGGGCATCTTCGCCTTCAATGCCGAAGCACTGCAAGGGGCGATCATCCAGAACATCAACCATGGCCTTTCCACTGGGGCGCTCTTCCTGATCGTGGGGATGCTCTACGAACGCCGCCATACCCGATTGATGGCCGACTTCGGGGGCCTCGCCAAGGTAGTGCCGGTACTCACGTTCTTCATGGTGCTAACGACGCTGGCCTCGGCGGGCCTGCCAGGGCTGAACGGGTTTGTGGGCGAGTTTATGATCCTGCTGGGTGCGTTCAAGAGCGCCGTGGTGGGGCGCCCGTTGATGATAGCCCTCGCCACGACCGGGGTGATCCTGGCCGCCATCTACCTGCTGTGGATGCTGTACAAGACCTTCTTCGGCCCGATCACCCGCGAGGAGAACACCGCGATGGCGGACCTGAACCTGCGGGAAGTGGCCTTGCTCCTGCCGCTGGCGGTGCTGATGGTGTGGATCGGGTTTGCCCCTGCACCGTTCCTGGAAAAGAGCGAGCGCACCGCCCTCCAGTTGCTGGAGGTCATTGAGCAGAAGCGGGTGGCCGCCCTGGAGGCCGCAGAGAAGGCAGCACCGGTTGCCGAGGTGCCTGCTCCTGCGTTTCCTGCGAACCGTTAGCCCCGCCCTGTGGTGCGCATGCCTTTCCGGAACGCCCTGCTGCGGCTGCTGTTGCGCACCCTGGCCTTGCTGTGCCTGGGGGGTGGGCTACCCGTCGGCGTGGCCGGTGCCGGGGTGACCGTGGTCGAGGGGGTGGTCGAGGAAGGCGAGGCACAGGAGCCGCTCCTCTACACCAAAGCTACTTTGCCCTGGGCGCAAGAAGTCCCGGTGCAGACATCCCCGGAGGGACGTACCCCTTCGTCAGCTACGTCGCCCGCTCCCGCCGACAGCACCGTCCAGCGTGCCCCGGTGTTGCCTCCCGATCCCGTCGACCCCTCCATTTCGCCTCCTGCTGATGAAACGGAGACACACGGAGATCACGGACCGACACCGCCCGGCTGGATGGCCCTGCCCTTCGTGCTACTCCTGCTGATGATCGCCACCGGGCCGCTGTTCTACCCCCACCACTGGCACCACCATTACCCGAAGTACTCGATTGCCTTCGGCCTGTTCGTGGCTGCCTACTACCTGTTCGTGCTGGAAGCCCCCTTGCCCATCCTCCATGCCGTGCAGGAGTACCTGTCGTTCATCGCCCTGGTGGCGTCGCTCTTCATCGCTGCCAGTGGCATCTATGTACACCTCAACGCACGGGGCACGCCGCTGAACAACGTGCTGCTGCTGTTCCTCTCTGCGCTCATTGCCAACCTCATTGCCACGACCGGGGCGGCGATGCTGTTCATCCGCAGCTACATGCGGCTGAACAAGGGACGGCTGCGGGCCTACCATATCATCTTCTTCATCTTCATCACCGGCAACATCGGAGGGGCGCTCACCCCCATCGGCGACCCGCCGCTGTTCCTGGGCTTCCTGCGTGGCGTGCCGTTCTTCTGGACGATCACGCACCTGTGGTACATCTGGCTGCCGACGATCCTGCTGCTGCTGGCCGTGTTCTGGGTGATCGACCGTCGCAATACCGCCGAAGGCGCTGCACCGGACCCGTCGCAGCCGCTCGTCACCCTCCAGGGCCAGAAAAGCCTCGTCTGGGTGGCGCTCATCATCGGGTGCGTGTTTCTGGACCCGAACGTATTCGCCTGGGTGCCCAACCTGCCGAAGCTGTATCACAGTCCGCTGGGTGTCCGCGAAATCCTGATGTTCACCCTGGCCGCCCTCGCCTACCGTACTGCCGACCGGGCGGCGCTCAAGGCCAACGAGTTTACCTTCGCCCCGATCCAGGAGGTGGGCCTGCTCTTCCTGGGCATCTTCGCCACCATGCAGCCTGCCCTCCAGCTTATCAGCGTCTTTGCCGCCAACAACAAGGACCTGCTCACGACCGGAATGTTCTACTGGGCGACGGGGATGCTCTCGGCGGTGCTGGACAACGCGCCGACGTACCTGAACTTCCTCGCGGCGGCGATGGGCAAGTTCGGGCTGGATGTGAATGCGCCGGAACAGGTGCGTAACTTCGCCATCGAGGGAGCTATCAACCCGGAAACCTGGCACTACCTGCAAGCGATCTCGATTGGCGCGGTTTTTTTCGGGGCGATGACGTACATTGGCAACGCGCCCAACTTCATGATCAAGGCCATCGCCGAAGCCAACGGCGTCGATACACC
>CAZLRO010000195.1:0-7512 GCA_964561865.1 uncultured Rhodothermaceae bacterium
GGCTCTAGCTGGTCGATCTCATGAGATCGACCAATGGCTTCCTCGTGATGACACGTTTGGGAAGGTTGCTGCCCTTTTCCCAAGCACTCGGTACCAAGTACCAAGTACCAAAAAGCTAACAGCCAACAGATATTCTCCCCATGCACAACATCTGGATCGTTTTCAGGAGCGAGTTTTTGCGGCGGGTCACGTCGAAGTGGTTTATCCTCTCCACGTTACTGGCCCCGATTGCCATGACGGCGTTCTTTGCCATCATCATCTTTGTCTCGGTCTCCTCCCTCGATACCGAGCAGAAGACGGTGGCGGTAGTTGACGAGACGGGGGTGCTGCTGGCGCGGATGCTGGCCGTACCACAGGAGCGGGTGCAGCTCGTAGCCACCGAGGCTCCAGTGGACTCGATCCGCAAGGCGGTGACACAGGGGACCTGGAGTGGCTACCTGGTGGTGCCGCCGCGCCTGGTGGCCGGGGAGGGAGAAGTGGTCTACTACGCAAAAGAAGGCAGCGAGTTGATCGAGAGCGTGCTGGAAGGGCTGCTTTCGCAGGCGGTGGACCAGCAGCGGCTGGCCGAGCGGAACGTGGCCCCGGACGTGCTGGAGGTACTGGAAGGCGACGTGGAGGTGTCCTCGATCCGGCTCACCGACGAGGGCGAGGACGCCGGCAGCAGCGGCGGCTACATGATGGTGGGCTTCATCCTGGGGCTGCTCATCTACATGTCGATGCTCATCTATGGCTCGGTGGTCATGCAGGCCGTGATCGAGGAGAAGCAGAGCCGTGTGGTGGAGGTGATCGTGTCCTCGGTGCGCCCGTTCGACCTGCTCATGGGCAAGGTGCTGGGCATCGGCGCGATGGGACTGGTGCAGATGGCCGTCTGGGCTGTGCTGATCCTGGCCGGGACGACGTTCGCCGGCAGCGTCGTAGCCCTGTTTGTCAACCCGACTGAACTGAACCTGCCGGATACTGCCTCGCAGGAAGAGGTGCTGCAAGCGGTCAACTTCAGCCCGCCGACACTGGGGCCGGAGGTCTTCGTCTGGTTCATCCTGTTCTTCCTCGTCGGCTACCTGCTCTATGCCAGCCTGTTTGCCGCCGTCGGGTCGGCCATCGAGCAGCAGCAGGACGCCCAGGGCCTCATGCTGCCGGTGATGATGCCCATCATCCTGTCGATCATGTTCCTCACGCCGGTCATCGAGTCCCCCAACTCTCCCCTGGCGGTGACGCTGTCGATGATCCCGTTCTTCTCCCCGATCCCGATGGTGGTGCGTGTGGCGGTGGCACAGGTGCCGTTCTGGCAGCCGCTGCTCTCCTTCCTGCTGCTGTTCGGGACGTTCCTCGGCGCGGTGTGGCTGAGCGCCCGCATCTACCGCATCGGCATCCTGATGTACGGCAAGAAGCCACGGCTCAAGGACCTGATGCGCTGGGTGCGCTACAGCTGAGCGGGGCGAGCACCCGGTCGCTGGTCACAGCCGTTGCAGGACCGACAACGCCTGCCCCACCTCTTATTGCACATCTTCCCAACCTACTTCTCCCCCAGGGCATGACGGCCCATCTCAATGCTGGCCGTCATGGACGTGTTCGCGGAGGAGGTCCTGGCCAAAGTCCCCGTTGAACTCACGCCAGACGGCGTGGATGTGGTTGGCGTCGTTCTGGGTGTTGTCGTACTCAATCAGGAACGTTGGCCCCTGCACCCGATAGTAGTGGGGCTGGCCCGGCGTAGCAGCCCCCGCCCAGGCAAAGGATACCTTTTCGAACCCGGCCCCCTCGATCCGTGCCCAACGTGCCGCCGCGATGTCGCCGGCCATGAGGGACGTGTAGGCTTCGATGAGCTGCCGCAGCAGGCCCTGCTGGGCAGGCGAGAGGGTGGAGGCCGACACCCCGGCGGGCGAAAGGGCTTCGACGGGAAACCGGACGCCGGTGACGATATCGCCGGGGACTGCGCCCCCCAACAATGCCTGTGCCCGCTGGTCCGGCGCCAGGGCCAGCAGCAGTGCCCGCGCCGGGTCTTCCACCGACGCCAGCACCCGACGGCCTTTCTCCGGGCCTTGCCGCACCTCGGCGGGATTGGTGCCAAAGAACGACGGGGTACTCACCGTCAGCCGTCCGGCCACGACGGTGAAATGGAGGGAGAGGTGGTGCCCCTCAACGCGCCAGCCCCACGTACCCGCTGCGTCGGGCGTGCCAAAGACCGAGAGGAAATACGCCTCCGGGTCGCGGGCAAACTGCCCCTGGGGTTCCAGGGCACGCAGGACCTGCTCCAGTTCCATAATGGCCGTAGCGGTCAGGTAGCCCTGCTGGCTCAGGCCCGTCCGCAGCAACGCCTGTGCCCGCAGTCGCTGCCCGGCATCCAGTTCCTTGAGAACAACGCCCCTACGCGGGAACATCTCACCCGGAACGAAATGCCAGCGTGTTCGCTCGTCCGACGCGAATGGAAACATGGCCCGGTTGCGCTGCTGCGGGGAGAGGGTAGCCAGAAATTCCGCAGCCGCCCGCGCCATTGCTTCCCCGTGCGGGGAGACGGACGACCGCCCCAAAAACCCGGAGGCGACCAGCACCACGAGGCAGAGCGCGAGACGACGAATCTGCAAACCGGTCATCGGCAGCTCCTCCGACGGGTTGGGTGAACAAGGACGACGGTGCCGGAGGGCACCCAGCGGATGCCCGAACCCCACCCCCCAAGATACGCATCGCCCCTTGTCCCTGCACGGCCTACCCAGCATGGCTGGCGGGACAGACGGGGCGCTGGCTACAGTGCCAGGGCCAGACTGGCGCATGCATTCTCTTGCCAAAGGGGACGGCCAACCCCTATGTTGCCTCCGAACAGGCGCCACCAACGTCGCCCAACCTCCCGGCCGCCCCCCATCCCGCCCCGTATTCCACACCCCACCATGTCGTTGTCCGAACAGGAACAGGGCCGTCGCCAGGCCCTGGCCGACCTCCAGGCGAAGGGCATCAACCCCTATCCGTATGCCTGGACCGTGAACGCCACCAGCGCCGATATCCTCACAACCTTCGACGAGGCCCGGCATCAACCCCGGGAAGACGGCCCGGCCCCGGAGCCGTATCGCGCCTCCCTCGCCGGGCGCATCGTCTCCCGCCGGATCATGGGCAAGGCCGCCTTCTTCCATCTCCAGGACGCCCAGGGGCAACTCCAGGTCTACGTCCGGCGCGACGACCTGCCCGAAGGCTTTTACAACGAGGTGTTCAAGAAGCTGCTGGACCTGGGCGACCTCGTGGGGGTGGAAGGCTTCGTGTTTCGGACACAGATGGGTGAGGTCTCCCTGCACGCCGAACGGCTGGAACTGCTGGCGAAGGCCCTGCGTCCGCTGCCCGCCGTCAAGGAGGCGGAGGGCCGGGTGTTCAACGAGGTGACGGACAAGGAATTCCGCTACCGGCAGCGGTACGTAGACCTGATCGTGAACCCGCAGGTGCGGACGGTCTTCCGCCAGCGTGCCCGCATGATCGCCTCGATCCGGCAGTTCCTCGACACGGCGGGCCTGGTCGAGGTGGAGACCCCGGCCCTGCAACCCCTCTACGGAGGCGCCACCGCCCGCCCGTTCACCACCCACCACAACACCCTCGACATGCCGCTCTTCCTGCGCATCGCCGATGAACTCTATCTCAAACGGTGCATCGTCGGCGGGTTTGAAGGGGTGTACGAGATCGCCAAGAACTTCCGCAACGAAGGATTAAGCCGGTTCCATAACCCGGAGTTCACCATGCTGGAGTTCTACGTGCCCTACCGGGATTACCTGTGGATGATGGACTTCACCGAACGCCTGCTGGCGCACGTGGCAACGGCCCTGCATGGCACCACCGACGTGCCGGTGGGCGAGGCCGTCATCTCTTTCCAGCCGCCGTTCCCGCGCCGCCCGATCTTCGACCTGATCCGCGAATACACCGGCGAAGACCTCTACGGCCTGTCCGATGACGCCCTCCGGGCCACCGCCGCCCGCCTGGGACTGACGGTCGAACCCCCGATGGGCGGTGGTGCTCTCATCGACGCGATCTTCGGCACCTTCGTCGAACCCCACCTCGTCCAGCCCACCTTTGTGACCGACTATCCGGTGGCCCTCTCCCCCCTGACGAAACAGCACCGCAGCCAGCCAGGGCTGGTCGAGCGGTTCGAACTCATCTGCAACCGCAAGGAACTCTGCAATGCCTACAGCGAACTCAACGACCCGCTGGAGCAACGGCAACGGCTCGAAGCCCAGGCCCTGCTGCGCGCCGGTGGCGACGAAGAAGCCATGCAACTCGACGAGGACTTCCTCCGTGCACTCGAATACGGGATGCCCCCCACCGCTGGCATCGGCATCGGCATCGACCGCCTGGCGATGATCATGACCAACCAGACCTCCATCCGCGACGTGATCCTCTTCCCGCTGCTGCGACCCGAAGAAGGCCGCCCGGAAGACAACGACACCACGATCTGACTGCCATACCGGCATCACTGGGGCGAAACCCTGTAGCACCCCGGCAGGGAGCCGGAACGGGAGGCGTTTGTACGACCGGCCACACCCTTCCATCCGGTTGCGTAATGAGAACCAACATGGTCATCGACGAATCACGCTTGCAGGAGGCCCTGGCCGCTCGTGCAACACCTGGGGCTGCAACCAGTCGTCGGGCGCCCCTGATTCCCCCTCCCCCTTCGGTTTGGATTACGGAGAAATATCGTCAAATTGACTATATCTGAAACCTATGAACAGGCATTTCACCGCCTGGGCCTGGCGTTTTTGCCGATTCCATTTTTGCAACAAAAAGAATCGCCGATCATTCAGTAGGGGACATCGTGGCCCTGGATTTGCACAGCACGCCGATCCTGTTACCCGTCCCATAATGCGACCGATGAGGGCATGATCCTGCCTGAGTGGAAAAACCTGGCGAACATCAGCGGGGAGGTCCTGCCGCTGGTTCCGGAACACCTGGAGGTGGCGCGGGCCGAGATCGACGGGCAAGGGCTGGTACGGGCCATCAACCCTTCCGGCACCCACTGCTGGGGCTGGCAACCGGGCGACCTGGTGCCCGGCGACCTGCTGATCGCCCTCAAAGGCATCTCCACAGGGCTGTCGCAAATCCTGCCTGTGACCCAGGGCGGGGTGGTGGTACGGGGCGTTCATCTGGACTGGAAGGGGACGTGGATGCTCATCGGCTATCCCCACACCCAACGGGCGCATGAGACCCCACCGGTCGAGTTCAAGTCCCTGATCGAGAAGATCCCCGCGCTCGTGGTGCGGATGCAGATGGACGCGGTGCTGCGCTATGCCAACGCCGAGGGGTTCCAGTTGCTGGGCTATACCGCCGTGGAGCTGTTGCGCCAGCCCTCGTTCATGGAGGTGGTACACCCCGAAGAGCGGTGGAAGCTGCTGGAGGGCATCCGGGCGACCCTCGAACACGGGCGGGCCCTCGTCAACCTGCGCCTGCTCACGCGCAACCAGCGTGTCCGGCTCGTGGAGATGCACCTGTTCCTGGCCGTCCCTCCCCACGACGGGGACATCGAGGCGGTGGTGTTCGACGTGACCGAGCAGAGCGAGACCGAGGAGGCATTGCTCCGCAGCGACCTGCTCTACCGCACATTCATCGAGCAAAGCCCCATCGGGATGCTCCACCTCGACGAGACCGGGCTGGTGACGTTCGAGAACCACCCGTTCCGCCAGATCGTGGGCGAGAACCCGGAAGATGCATGGATCGGGCTGAACATTTTCGAGATTCCAGGGCTGGACCCCTCTTTCCAGGTGCTCGTGCGCAACCTGCTGGAACGCGGGGAGGCTTTTCACGGCGAGGAGATCGTCTACCAGAAACACACAGCCCCACAGCCCTGGCAACTGGTGCTGCACGGCTCGCCCATCCTGCACCCGGAAGGCCAGATCATGGGTGCAGTGCTGATGATCGAGGACGTGACGCAGGAGCGGCAGCGGGATGCAGAACTCGAACTGCACCAGCGGTACAGCCGTGCCGAGGCTTCGCTGCGCGAGATGGCCCTGAGCAACCCGGACGAGACCCGTTTCCTCTACCAGGCCGCCCAGTTGCTGGGCGAGACCACCGGGGCCGACCGCGTCCACCTGCTGCTGCTTAGTGCGGTCGCCTCCGGCTGCGTCACCCGGGCGGCGTGGGCGGCGCAGGGACCACGCCCGGTGGTGCTGAACGTGCAGCACCTGCTCTTCCCGTCGCTGCGCCGGATGGACCAGCGGCGCGACGGGCTGCACCTGGAGCGCCGCGACGCCACCGACGAGGGCATCCTGCTGCTGGACCTGACCGGGGCCGAGGCGGCCGTCTGGGCCCCGTTCTACGAGAATGCCCAGTTTGGCGGGTATGTGCTGGTGGAGCGGATGCAGCGCACGGCACGGTCGTGGGAGGCCGTCGAGCAGGGGCTGCTGGGGGGATTGGTCCGCGTCTTCGAGACGCTCTGGTCGTGGCTGGTGATGAGCAACCGCTACCGCCTCACCGTCTCCACCATCGACGACGGCCTGTTCAACTTCACCTTCGATGCCGAGCACGCCCGGTACTACCTCTTCGCCACGCCGCAAACCGCACACCTGACGGGCTATACCCCCGCCCAGTTGCTGGCCCGGGGGCAGGAGACGGTGAACTGGGTGCAGGATGTGGTGCATCCGTCCGACCAGGCGCTGGTGCGTGCACACGACAAGCTCCTGCGCGGCGGAAACGAAAGCCGGATCACCTACCGCATCCAGCACCGGGATGGCTCGGTACGCTGGCTGCGCGAACACGCCACCCCCCATCATGACGCCGTCGGACACATCACCATCGGCGGCATCCTGACCGACGTCACCGAGCAGAAAGCGGCCGAGGAGGTGCTGTTGCAAGCCAAACAGGAGGCCGAAACCTCCAGCCGGCTCAAGACCGCCTTCATCGCCACGATGAGCCACGAGATCCGTACCCCGCTCGGTGCAGTGAACGGGTTTGCACAACTGCTCCGCGACGAGATCGGCGAATACGAGTCCCAGGCCACCCAACCGTTGCCGCCCCAGTTCAAGGAGTTCATCGGGGCCATCCATGAACGGGCGGAGAAGCTGCTGGTCCTGGTCAACAACCTGTTCGACCTCTCGAACGTGGAGATGGGGACGGTGAGCCTGCAACGGGTGCCGGTGCCGCTGCACGAGGCCATTGAACAACTGGCAGGGCGCTACCAGGCGACGTTGCAGGAGAAGCGGCTGGAGCTACACCTGCACCTCGATGCCCCTAACCCGGTTGCCGTGGGGGATCCCCACCGCATCCAGCAGGTGCTGGACAACCTGCTCGCCAACGCCATCAAGTTCACCGAACGCGGGACTATCAGCATCCAGACCCGCAACCTCCAGCACGAGGTACAGGTGGAAATCCGGGATACCGGCGTGGGCATTGCCCAGGAGAACTTCGACCTCATCTTCCAGCCGTTCTCGCAGGAGGAGAACTGGCGTACCCGCCGCTTTGAAGGCACCGGGCTGGGGCTGGCGCTCGTGAAACGGCTGCTCAACCTGCTGGGCGGGCGCATCGAGGTGGAAAGCGTCAAGGGGCAGGGCAGCA
>CAZLRO010000196.1:0-7509 GCA_964561865.1 uncultured Rhodothermaceae bacterium
AAGTTCGAATGTGCCACTTTCGAGTGTAAGTGTATAGCCAGTGGAAACTGTGAGATTATTTCCGACAATGACATCAGCACCCGTTGCTTTCAGGGTGATGTTTTTGTTGATGGTGAGGATTTCGTTGTACGTGCCACCTGCAATAACTACTGTGCCACCGGAAGAAGCTGCCGAGATGCCTTCCGCGATAGTGTCATAGGGGTAGAAGAGGGAACCTGTCTCGGACGTAGCCGGATGGCTGGAATCGACATAAACTGCACTGGTGCCATGAAAGGCAAGGATCGCACTTTCCATATCCTCTACATCTACACTGGTACCGAAATTATTGCCAGCAGCACTAGCACAACCGGAATCAGTGTGAATCCCGACAACAATGGTAGTTCCATTCCCAATAATTGGACTACCTGAGTTCCCCGGTTGAGTATCCACAGCATATTTCCAGTAGACCTGAGTAAGGGATTGAGAGGTTTCTCCATTTTGTGGCCCCGTTGCAGTCTGTAAAGTGCCATTTGCTGTTCCGCTATCGCTGCCATAGCCTGTAATCCTGAAAGTAGTAGGAAGTTCACTCTGAGAAATTCGAAAGTATGCTTGTTGTTTATCAGCAGGTAATAATCCTTCCGAGTTCTTTCCTACCTTAAATATCGCCCAATCTTTTCCATACCCACCTGCTTCATCCCTTGAATCTAGCCATGTTATCGCATACTGATGTTCAAGTCCTGGGCTTTGGAAAGTACCATCTGGAAGTGAAAGCGGAACTTCGAATTCAAGTATCTGCGCGTAGGATTGGCGACAATGACCTGCCGTGAGAAATAAGCCATTGGAGATCTGAAATCCTGTACACCCGTTAGGCATAATGCGGCCTACAGCATTTTCTGTCTCTTCAGCGGAACGGTCGTCAGCACCACACAGATCAAGCGGCACGGGCGTACTTTGGCGCTCACCCACAACGGCTTGCTTCAGCCGGACATACACCCCTCGGTCTCGCGGTGCCACATGTAGCTGAATTTCAACGGCTTCCCCATTGAATAAGCCCGAACTGTGGTTCCATTCGGGCAACGTGTTTTGGTCAAGCCGCTGGGTCTGCCCATCCTGCAATGAAGTAAGGTTCAAGTAACTTTTCTCGCCCAGGTTGTAATCGCCGAAGTGTAGTTGCAGCCAGGAGGCCCCTACAAACCGCACTTCTTCGCGCCAGGCAAGGGTAGCTTGCTGATCGGCAGCAGTTGGGCCAGCATGGATGCCCGAAGCAAGATCCAGAGGTTCAAAACGAAAAGGAGAGGCAGCAGGTTGTGCCAGAACTGGCTGAACGGAATAAGTCATTATGAAACATAACTTTGCCAGAAAAAAACCGTGTAGTGCGTGATGCGCATGGTGTACCTCGTGGGCAGGAAGATTGCTTATAGCCTGGAGTCGCAAATATTAGGCATGATATTTGTATTATAGGCTTTAATTAAAGTCTTGGTTTTATAAACATAAAACGGAATCTCAAAAATGTCAAGACCGATCCCGGAAAAATGCTAAGGCCAATCCCGGTATGACCGATGTGGCATACGCATCGTACAGGCCAGCAGCGGGTAACCTGGCATGCAAAAGGCTTATCTTTGGCCCGTAATGGGGCATGTAGGCCATCTGCTCGTTCCCATCCCGTTCCGGATGCATCGTGTCGAGACCCTCGGCGGAAGAATCCGGGCGCTTGTCCACAGTGCGGTTGCTTTTCCATCCTGTACGATACGACCATGCGAAACGACCCCCCTTGTTCGCCCCGCCCCACGATGGCGCACGAGGCGGCCCTGCACCGGCGGGGCTGGCACCGGGTGGCCGGGCTGGACGAGGCCGGACGGGGCTGCCTCGCCGGGCCGGTGGTCGCCGCCGCCGTGGTGCTGCCGCCGGAGGCCGACCTGCCGGGGGTGCGTGACTCGAAGCAATTGCAACCGGCACAGCGCGAGGTGCTGTTCGACGCCATCCACACGCAGGCCGTAGCCGTGGGCGTAGGCGTGTGTACGCCGGGGGAGATCGACCGGATGAACATCCTGCAAGCCGCTCTCGAAGCGATGCGTCGGGCCGTGCTGCACCTGCCCGTTGCCCCCGAATACCTGCTCATCGACGGCAACCAGCGGCTCCCGAACGCGCTGTGGCCGCAGGAAACGCTCGTCCGGGGCGACGCGCACAGCCTGAGTATCGCCGCCGCGTCGATCCTGGCAAAGGTCACCCGCGACCGGATCATGCAGGCGCTGCACGACGAACACCCGGCCTACGGCTGGCACCGGAACAAGGGCTACCCCACGCCCGACCACTACGCCGCCCTCGCCGCCCACGGCCCGTCCGTGTATCACCGCCGTTCGTTTCGCCTCGAACGCGTATAAAGCCGGGGCAGCGCCGCACATTGTTGATAGAAAATTGGCGATTGCAAATTGCTGATTGCCGTCTGACGATTGCAAATTAGCTATCTGGTACCTAGGGCTTGATACCCTTTGCTTTGGGACGCTCAGGGCAGGGCATGCCCTGCCCCTACAAAAACGTTCGCCTTGGTTGACGCATGGGTTTCCCAAAGGCCGACAGGCCGTCCCACCCCCCAACCCCCACCCCCATGCCCATCGTTCTGGCCTTCAGCGGCGGACTGGACACGTCTTTCTGCGTGCCGTACCTCGTCGAAACCACCGGCGAGGCGGTCTGCACCGTCACCGTCAACACCGGCGGGCTGACGGCGGAAGACGCCGCCACCATTGAGGCGCGTGCCCTGGCCCTCGGCGCCGCACAGCACCTGACCCTTGATGGTCGCCGCGACCTGTTCGACCGCTGCCTGCGCTATCTCATCATGGGCAACGTGCTGCGCGGGGGGGTGTACCCGCTGTGTGTGGGGCCGGAGCGCGTGGTGCAGGCCGCGAAGGTGGTCGAGGCCGCCCGGCAACTCGGGGCACGGGCCGTCGCCCACGGCTCGACAGGCGCGGGCAACGACCAGGTGCGCTTCGACGTGGCCCTACGCCTGCTGGCCGACGACCTCACCATCCTCACCCCCATCCGCGACCTCGGCCTGGGCCGCCCGGAGACCGCCGCCTACCTCCACGACAAAGGGTTTCCCGTCTCCGCCGAAAAAGCCACCTACTCGATCAACCGGGGCCTCTGGGGCACCACCATCGGCGGGCGCGAGACGCACAGCACCCACCTGCCCCTGCCCGAAGCCGCCTACCCGGACACCCGCGCCCCGGCCCAGGCACCGGATACGCCGCAGGTGCTCACGCTCACCTTCGAGCAGGGCATCCCCACCACCCTCGATGGCACAGCGATGGACCCGGTGACGCTCATCGAGGCGCTCAACGCCGTCGGTGCCCGGCACGGCGTCGGACGCGGGATGCACGTGGGCGATACCATCCTTGGCATCAAGGGCCGTGTCGGCTTCGAGGCCCCGGCCCCGACCCTCCTCCTCCCGGCCCACCGCGAACTCGAAAAGGTGGTGCTCACCCGCTGGCAACGCTATCAGAAAGACCATCTGGCGGATTTCTACGGCATGCTCCTGCACGAAGGCCAGTACTTCGACCCGGTGATGCGGGACATCGAGGCGTTCCTCACCTCCTCGCAGCAGGTAGTGACCGGCACCGTCACCGTCGAACTCTTCAAGGGCTGCGCCCGCGTCCTCGGCGTCGAAAGCCCGTTCTCGATGTTCGATGCCGGGGTGGCAACCTACGGCGAGACGAACGCGCTCTGGGATGCCCGCGACGCCCGCGGCTTCACGCAGATCGCCGCCGTACAGCCCCTGCTGGCCCACCACGCCCGCCAACGTGGGGAACGGAAAGAAGGGTGAGGAATTTGGGATTGCAGATTTCGGAGTGCAGGCCGTACCAATGGCCCAATCGAGTGCTCCTCCTGGACAGGAGGGGCCGGAAGCTGGATATGGAATTATAGTCAATTTGACTATAATTCGAGCGCTCAATGGCTTCCTCGTGATGACGCGGGTGAGAACGTGCCGCATAATCTTCATTAACCACCAAATGGTCAATAGCGAACGGCTAACAGCTTCCTTCCCGATGGAACAGAAATCGATTGCCTTGCTGCACGGCGCCGGGTATGTGGGCGGCGAGCTGATCCGCCTGCTGGTGGCCCACCCGCAGCTTGTGTTGGCAGCGGTCACCAGCCGGACGTTCGCCGGGCAGCCCCTGTGGGCCGCCCACCCGCACCTGCGGGACATGACAGACCTGGTTTTCTCGGAGGAAGCGGCCCCGCCCGTGCGGGATGCTGCGGTGGTGCTGGTCTGTGCTGAACACGGGCAGGGAGCCACCGCCGTCCGGGCCTTGCTGGAGGCAGGCTACCAGGGGCAGATCATCGACCTGAGCACCGACTTCCGACTCCGGGATGCCCGTCAGTACCCGGCCTGGCTCGGCTTCGAGCACCCAGTCCCCGACCTCCTCCCTGCCTTCCGGTACAGCCTCCCGGAACTCCACGCCCCCTTCCCAACCGGCACCCGCTTCGTTGCCAACCCCGGCTGCTTTGCGACCGGGCTGACGCTGGCGCTCTGGCCGCTGGCGCAACACCTGCCGCGCCTGGAGGCGAGCGTAACAGCGCTCACCGGCGCCTCTGGCTCCGGCACCCGTCCCAGCCCCACTACCCATTTCCCCACCCGCGAGGGCAACGTCCGCGCCTACAAAGTAATGGCACACCAACACCAGGCAGAGGTGCTGCAAACCCTCGGCACACACGTCGAACTGGCGTTCGTACCGGTCTCCGGCCCGTGGACACGCGGCATCTGGGGCACTGCCCACCTCGCCCTGCCCGACGGCCTCGACGACGACACTGTGGCCGGATGGTTCGAGGCTGCCTACCCCGAAGGCACTGCCGTGCGCCTGTGGCCGAGACAGCTACCGGAACTCCGCTATGCCGTCGGGACGCCCTACTGCGACCTCGGATGGGTGATGCAGGGCCGTCACCTGGTCGTCGGCTTTGCCCTCGACAACCTGCTCAAGGGAGCCGCCAGCCAGGCCGTCCAGAACCTCAACCTGCTCCTGGGACTGCCCATGATGACGGGCCTGGTGCCCGGTCACTCGGAAGTGTCGATGCCGGGATAACGGATGGAGGTGCTTTGGTGCTTGGTACGTGGGTAAATCCGCATTTCGCAATCCGAAATCTCCCTGACATGACTACCGCTGAGATCGTTGCCACTGAGGATGCGTTTCAGATTCCCACCTACAAGAAGCTGCCGCTGGCGCTGGAGCGCGGGGAGGGGGTGTATGTGTGGGATGCCGACGGACGGCGTTACCTGGACTTCTACGGCGGCCATTGCGTGACCCTGCTGGGTCATTGCCCACCCAGGGTCGTGCAGGCTCT
The DNA here is from genome assembly GCA_964561865.1 of uncultured Rhodothermaceae bacterium. GTDB lineage: Bacteria > Bacteroidota > Rhodothermia > Rhodothermales > CAZLRO01 > CAZLRO01. The sequence continues at coordinate 5,314 of CAZLRO010000196.1, forward strand.
TCAGGCACAGGCCACCACCCTGCTGTTCTACTCGAACGTTGCCTACAGTGGCATCCGGGCGGCAGCGGCCCGGCGGCTGGCCCTGCTGGCACCAGCGGGACTGCGCCATGTCTTCTTTTGCAACAGCGGGACCGAAGCCAACGAGACCGCCCTCAAGCTGGCCCGCCAGCATACCGGGAAAAACGGGGTCGTCGCCCTCGAACAAGGCTTCCACGGGCGCACGCTGGGCAGCCTCGCCGCTACCTGGGGGTGGAAATACCGCCAGCCGTATGCCGGGGTGTTGCCGGAAACGGTGTTTGTGCCCTTCGGGGATGCTGGGGCCGTCGCACAGGTGCTGGAAACCCGGAACGACATCGCGGCCCTGCTGCTGGAGCCGATCCAGAGCATGGCCGGCATGACCACCGCCCCGGCAGACTATTTCCGCACCCTGCGTGACCTCTGCGACCGGCACCACGTCCTCTTGATCTTCGATGAGGTGCAGACCGGCGTCGGGCGGACCGGAACGTTCTCCATCAGCGAGCAGTTCGGCATGGCCCCGGACGCGATCACCCTCGCCAAGAGCCTCGGCTCCGGCGTGCCTGTCGGGGCAGTGCTGGCCGCGGATGCCCTCGCCGCCCGCGTGAAGACCGGCGACCAGGGCACCACCTTTGGCGGGGGGATGCTGGCTATGGCAGCCGTGAACGCCACGCTGGAGACACTGACCGAGGAGAACCTCATGCCCCGTGCCATCCGGGTATTCGACCGCATCCGCACCGCCCTCCAGCCGCTGGTTCGGGAAGTACGCGGGGGCGGCTGCCTCATCGGACTCGTCCTGCACGAACCCGCAGCACCGGTGCTGCAACGGCTCATGCAGGCTGGTATCCTCGCAGGCGGTGCCGACGACCCGCACGTGATTCGTCTCATGCCCCCGATCAACACGCCCGACGAGGCCCTCGAAGCGTTCCTCACCGCGTTCCGCGAGGCGCTTTACCCCATCGCAGTACCGACTCCGTAACCAGGGATCCTGCCCGGAACAGGCACAGAGGGTCCGTCACAACGGATGCCTCGTTCCAAAAATCCCGTACACCTGTCCCGTGCGGCACGTTCTGCGTGCTATTTTGCAGCAATTCGTTTTCTGTGCTTCATTCCTGCGTCCGATGCACCTGCTCGACTGGCAAGACTACGACGAGGTTACCTGGGAGCGGCTCGTCCATCGCGCCCTTGCCTTCGGGCAGGCAGGCCGTACCTGGACCCGGCAGGCCGCCGGTCGCAGCCTCGGACTGCTGTTCTTCAACCCGTCGCTGCGCACCCGCACGTCGATGGAGCTGGCCGGCGTGCAGCTTGGCGCCCACGTCACCACCCTGAATGTGGGCGAAGGGGTGTGGGGGTTTGCCTGGGAGGAGGGCAAGGTGATGGACGGCCCCGAAGCCGAGCATATCCGCGAGGCGGTGGGGGTGCTCTCCCGCTACTACGATGCCCTGGGCGTGCGCCTGTTCGCCTCGATGAAACACTACGCCCAGGACCGCGATGAGGTGCTCCTCCGGCGGTTCATGGCGGCGGCGTCGGTGCCGGTCATCAACCTCGAATCCGCCTTCTACCATCCCTGCCAGGCCCTGGCCGACGCGGCCACCCTGATGCAGCATTTCGACGGGCAGGTGGCGGGTCGCCGGTTCATCCTGTCCTGGGCGACCCACCCGAAGGCCCTTCCTATGGCCGTGCCCCACTCGGCCCTGCTCATGGCTGCCCGGCTGGGGATGGAAGTGACGATCGCCCGCCCGGACACCCACCCCCTCGATCCGGGGGTGATGCAACTGGCCCGCAGCTATGCCGCCCAGCACGGCACGACCCTCACCGAAACCACGGACCTGGACCAGGCCTGTGACGGTGCCGAGGTGGTCTATGCCAAAGCCTGGGGAGGCCCCCTGGCCTACGAGGACAGCGCCGAGGAGGCCGCCACACGGCACAGGCTCTCCCACTGGCGCATCACCGCCGAACGGATGGGCCGCACCCGCGCCGGTGTGCTCATGCACTGCCTGCCCGTCCGCCGCAACGTAGTGGTGGACGACGCCGTGCTCGACGGCCCCCACACCCTCCACCTGACCCAAGCTGAATTCCGCCTCCACGCCCAGAAAGCCATCCTAGAACATCTGTGGCACCTGTAGGGGATTTCGGATTTGGGATTTCGGATTTGGGATTTCGGATTGAACGCCGTCCCAA
>CAZLRO010000197.1:0-7422 GCA_964561865.1 uncultured Rhodothermaceae bacterium
CCGGGTAGTGGGGCAATTGGGGCCGGGCCGTTGTCCGCTGACCGGGCAAACCGTCGCCGTTTGCAGGCCCGCAGGCTGGGGGAAGTCACCCCTGCCGCCGAGGTGGAGGAAGAGGGCTTTCAGGAGAGCACCCGCCCCGGAGACGCCGCTCACCCGTCGCATCGGCGTGCCGTCGAAGTTGCCCGCCCACACTGCCACGGTGTGGTGTGGCGTATAGCCGATAGCCCAGTTGTCGCGGTAGTCCTTCGAAGTGCCGGTCTTGACGGCGCAGGGGAAGGGCAGTTCGAGCGGGCCACTCCGTCCGAAGGCTGGGGCGCGGGCTTCGGGGTCGCGCAGGATGTCGGTCACGAGGTAGAGCACCGCCGGATCCAGGCCGGTGGCGATGGCCGGTGCAGCGGGGAGACGCAGGGTGTCGCCGGCGGTGGTGCGGTGCCACCGGAGGAAGCGGAGGGGAGGGAGCGAGCCGCCGCGGGCCAGCCCGGCATACGCCCGTGCCAGTTCGAGCAGGCTCACCTCGCCGTTGCCCAGCGTCAGCCCCACGCCATAATGCTCCGCCGTGTGTCGCAGCGAGGAGAACCCGGCGCGGCGCAACCCGTCCAGCAACGGGAGGGGGCCGAGTTCTCGCGCGAGGCGGACGGCAGGCACGTTGTAGCTGCACGCCAGTGCCTGGCGCAGCGGCACCGGGCCGTGGTATGTGCGGTCGTAGTTCTCCGGCGAGAATGCCCCGCCGGCCTCCAGCACCGGCGTCTCGATGTCCGCCAGGATCGTAGCCGGGGTGTACCGACGGGTGCTCAGGGCCAGGGCATAGGTGAACGGCTTGAGCGCACTGCCCGGCTGCCGCAGCATCCGGACGCCGTCGTTCTGCCCCCCCGCCCGTGCGTCGTGGAAATCCACACTCCCCATATAGGCCAGCACCTCGCCCGTGCGGTTCTCCAGCACGACCACTGCCGCATTGCCAACCCCTTCGGCACCGAGCCGTTGCAGATGGCTGCGGGCCAGCGCCTCGACGGTAGACTGCAACGCCGGGTCCAGCGTAGTGCGGAGTTCTGTTGTGCCTGCCGCGGCCAGATGCGGGTACGTCCGCAACAGGGTCTGTACGAAATGGGGGGCGGAGAAAGCCTGGGCAGGCGAGACAAGTGTGATGGGAAGAGCGGCGAGAGCAGCCCGTTCGGAGGCTGTGACCACCCCTGCGGCCTCCATCGCTGCCAGCACCCGCTGGTGCCGGGCCAGGGCCGCCTCCGGATGACGGAACGGGTTGTAGGCCGTCGGGCGTTGCGGCAGTCCGACAAGGTAGGCCCCCTCCACCGTCGTCAGGTCGCGGGCCGACTTGCCGAAGTACAGCCGGGCTGCTGCCTCAATGCCATAGGCCTGGTTGCCAAAGGGTACCCGGTTTAGCCACAGCGCCAGGATCGCGTCTTTCGACAGGGTACGTTCCAGCCGGAGGGCCAGGTGGAGTTCCAGCACCTTGTCCCACCATGACCCCTGTCCGGTGCGGCCTCGCAGGGTGCGTGCTACCTGCATCGTGAGGGTAGAAGCTCCGCTGACCACCTCCCCGTGCCGCAGGTTGCTCCACAACGCCCGCACGAGTGCCCCCGGATCGACCCCCTTGTGCACGTAGAACCGGCGGTCTTCTACCGCCAGCAGGGCCTGGATCACCTCCAGGGGTATGTCGGCCAGGGAGATCGGGAGGCCCCGTCCTGCCGGGCGCACCTCCCGGAGTAGCCCGCCTTCCCGGTCCGTCACCCGCACACTGACGACCGCGCCCTGTTCCCACACCGAAGGGGCTACCGGCCACAGCGCCGACAGGCCCAGCCCCAGCAGCACCAGCCCTGCCACCTGCCAGCGGCCCGGATGCGGAAGCCGGGTTCGGGTGAGGAACAGCAGGTGCGGCATGGGGCAGACGGGAAGACCTTTGGCTGAAAAATGCCGGTCCTAAAATACAACCCGGATGGTTCCTTGTCCTGATGCCCTCTGTATCGTATTCTTGGGGAAGTACACGCCGTTCCGCTTTTTTACCATCACGGAGGATTTGCCATGTCATCACTGCTTGAAATGGTTGCCGGTCAGTTGCAGGGCGGTAACCTCGACCAGATCAGCCAGGCCCTCGGTGTCGATGCCGGGACGGCCCAGCAGGCCGTGAATGCGGCCCTTCCGGCCCTGCTGGGAGGGTTGGCGAAGAATGCCAGCACGCCCGACGGTGCCCAGTCCCTTGCCAGCGCGCTCGACCGCGACCACGATGGCAGCATGCTCGACAACGTAGGTGGATTGCTGGGTGGGTTGCTCGGAGGAGGTAGTGGACAGGGCGGGGGCCTCGGCTCGCTCCTCGGCATGGCGACGGAGATGCTGGGGGGTGCAAGTGCAGTGAACCCGCGCACCGCCAACGGCGACGGCATCCTCGGCCACATCTTCGGGGATCGCCGGGGCAACGTGGAGCAGGGCATCGCCAAGGCCAGCGGCCTCGACCTCGGTCAGATCGCCAAGCTGCTGCCGATCCTGGCCCCGATGGTGATGGCCGCCCTGGGCAAGACCAAACGTCAGCAGGGGCTGGATGCCGGGGGCCTGGCCGAAATGCTAGGCCAGCAGCGGGCCAGCGTACAGCAACAGGGCGGCCTCGGCGGCCTGCTCAACCTCATCGATCTCGATGGCGACGGCAATGCCCTGGAAGAGATCACCCAGATCGGCGGCGGACTCCTGGGCAGCCTCTTCGGCGAGAAACGCTAAAAAGGGAAGTGTCTGGCGGGAGGAGTCTGGTACGGCCTGCGGCCTTTAGTCTTGCTGGTCCTCCACCCTTGCTGTCATTCCGAACGACCGAAGGGAGGAGGAATCTCATTTTTCAACGTGGGTGTGAGATTTCGCTGGAGCGCAATCTCTCTTCGGTCGATGTTCCGTTCCGGCAACCTGCGGTTTCTCACTTCGTTCGGAATGACATGGAGTGTTGGGAATGACACGACCATGAGTATGAGGATGGCCTGTGGCCTTTGGTGATCATTCATCAACCAACGCGAAGCGTCCCAAGCACCCAATAGCCCTTACCCTGCTTTCGCCATCACACGGGCGGGGCGCAGGGCCGTAATGGCTTCCTTGAGGAACTGCGGCAGGATGGCGGCGTGCGTCCGGGCCAGGAAGTCCGGGTCTTCGAGGCGGTGGAGCAGGCTGTTGTACTTGTCTTCGCCGTACTTGTGGACGACGAACTGCTTCCGCTCCGGCTTGCGGAAGTGGCGGCTCATGCCCGGCGGGTCGGCCTCCGGATGGAATTGCAGCCCCACCATCTCCGGGCTGAGCCGGATGCCCATCAGCGCCCGCTCGAACGGCACATAGGGACGGATTTTCTCCATCGCAATGATGTCCGCTCCCAGTGCGGCAAACCCGCGCAGGTCTGGCTGGATGACCTGGAATTTGCGGAAGTCGGCGGCATAGAACGGGTCGGGCAGGCCGTGAAAGAGCGGGTCCTGCCGCCCAGCGTCGGTCTTGTGGACCGGGAAGATGCCAAAGGACTGGGAACGCCGCTCCGTGACGAGCGCGAGGCGGAAGAAGCGGGCCATCATCTGGAGCGAGTGGCAGATGAAGAGTACATGCTTCTTCTCTGGCATGGCCCGCTGGTTGTAGTTCCACACCGCATCCAGCCAGTTGAAATAGCCGGTTTCCCAGGGCTGGCCGACGCCTTCGAAGGGGCTGCCGGGGCCGCCGGAAGAAAGGTACACGTCATAGCGCAGGTCAGGGACTTCCCCCTTGTAGCGCGTATCAAACACGTCGAAGGTGATCTGCTGGTCGAGGAAACGACCGTCGCAGGCCAGGAGTGTCTCCCGGAGGGCCCGCATCCCTTCGTTGGGTTCGTTGTTGTAGAGGTCGAGGAGGGCGACCCGGATGGCGGGGTCGTGCTGGCGTGTCATGCCGGAAATCGTTTACAGGAAAACAGTGGTAGCAGTAGGTCGGAGACGCCCCCCGCAGGCTTACCCGGTGCAAGGTTTTCCGCCAAAGCGGGTCTTGCCACAGCCGGGTCAAACATCAGGCCGGAAGCTCTGCTGGGGGAGGGTGTGGGGTCGTGGTGTAGGTGGACGGTGGGGGAAATCGCTTTTGCCGGGCTGGTCACCCCATGCGCTGGTCGCGGAGGATGAACATGGGCAGGGTGCCCCCACCCGCTGTGACGTTTGCCAGGTTGGTGGCCGAAATCCGGGTGAGGCAGCCGCCCATCGACGGGCCGTTCAGGTAGGGGTCGAGGTCGATCACTGCGGGCACCAGGTCCCAGCCCGTGTCGGTCTTCATCAGGAACGGCTCGCGGTGGATGTCCACGCATTCCTGCACGACAAACTGCCCCTTGCCCGCGAGCGCGGTGTCGATGGCCTTTTCCCATTCCGACGGGGTAGAGGCAAAGCCAAGCGTCACACCCGTGCCGCCGTACTCGTCGTTCGGCTTGATGATGAAGTACTTGCGGTTGGCCCGGACGAACTCCAGCAGGTCGATATGCAGGCCCCGGAACGTGGTCTTCTGCGCCCGCAGCATCCGCGTCCACGGGATATGCTTGGCACAGGTGATGCGCTGGGCCTCGGTCAGCACCCCGGCGTACCTTTCGTCTGTGAGGAAGTTGAAGATGGCTTTCTTGTGGACGAGCTTGGCGCGGAACGTGTTCAGGTAGCAGGTCTTCTGCGCCTTGTAGCCCTCCAGGTACGCCTGGCAGTCGTCCTTGATGGCGTAGAACTCGTTCATGAGCAGGCGGCGGTAGAGCAGGTCGATCTTCCGCCCGTTGGCGTAGATCCAGCCGTCGCGGCACTCTAGGTCCTGTGGGCTGGAGACCTCGCACGGGTAGCCGTGCCGCTCGAGGTACGCCTTGATGAGGTTGAACTCGTGGATGGTGGGCACGTCGAGGTGGTCCACAATAGCGATGGCAGGCTTCTCGACCCGCCCGTCGAACTGCTCGTGGTAGACCTGGATCAGCCCAGCCATCGTGTGTTCGAGCGGTGAGACGAACCGCACCGGGTAGGTCTTCTCGAACTCCTGGAACACCGCCAACTCGCGGTAGATCTGTGCCAGCTCGCGCACATAGGCGATGCCCGCCGGGGACTCCCCGTTGATCTCGACGAACTTGAACGACTCGGTGGTCATGAACGAGTCCATGCGGGTCGTGGCCGAGAGCCGGATCACCGGGGTGGGGATGGCAGCCAGTTCCAGCTCCCAGTCCTCCATCCCCAGCTCGTCCACCAGCACCTTGCGGTCCTGGAAGAACGTCGAAGCGATTTTCAGCGTGGCCTGCCGGATGAGGTAGACGGTGTCCTGTACCTCGTTGTACATCTCTTCGGTCAGAAACGTGGGGCGCAGGCAGTGGGCCATCGCCCGGTTGCCGAAGAGTACCTTGCGGTCCCGCTGCTTCTGGTATAACTCGGCCTGCTGCTCCTCGGCAAAGTCCAGGTTGCGGGCAATCAACTGGTGGTAATGATCAATGGCAGGTTGCAGGCGTTCACGCATGGGGATCGGTCAAAGGCGGGGTGGTGGGAAATCGGGGAGACAGGGATGGGCGGGCGGAAGCAGAAAGAGGGCGAACCCGTCGGCTCCTCCGGGTGTCCATACCGCTCACTTCGCGGCGGGCTCCAGGTAGCCGTTGGCGGTGAACTGTTTCCGGCGGCGGGGTTGCTTGGCCTTCTTCACGAGGAACGCCCCCATGTTCTTCACGATCCACTCGAAGTTCTCGTGCCCGACGCTGTGGTAGTCTCCATCCGGGGCGGGGTTCATGAAGTCGATGGCGTAGGGCACGCCGTCCCGCACAGCAAACTCGACGGTGTTGAGGTCGTAGCCGAGGGCGCGGCACAGGGCCAGCACATCCCGTTCCAGCCGTTCGCGCATGGCCGGGGCAATGGGTTCCGACGGCACATCCTTGTACCGGAGGTGGTGTGGAGCCAACGGGTTATAGCGCATCAGGTGGACGACCTCCTGCCCGACGCCGTAGCAGCGGAAGTACTCGGTGAACTCGATGGCCTCCTGGAGCATCATGCAGTCCGTGCCGGAGTCGTCGTAGGCTTCGAACAGCTCCTGCGGGGTGCTGACCTTCGTCACCCCGCGCCAGCCGCCGCCGTCGTGCGGCTTGAGGAACGCCGGAAAGCCGATATAGGCGAAGACCCGCTCCCAGTCCATCGGGTACTTCAGGTTGCGGAACGAGGTAGCCTTCGTGTTCGGGGGATGGTCCTTGTGGGGCAGGATCACGCTTTTGGGCACCGCCACGCCCGCCGCCTCCGCAATGATGTTGTCGATAAACTTGTCGTCTGCACTCCACCAGAACGGGTTGTTGCAGATGTACGCTCCCTTCAGGGCGATGGACTTCAGCCATGAGCGGTAGAACGGCACCTCGTGGGAGATGCGGTCGAGCACCACGTCATACGCCGGCACATCGTCCATCGTGACGGCATCGAGCTGGACGAACTCGGCCACGACGTTCTCCGGCCCATACGTCTGGTTGATGTAGGGGATCAGGGCATCGGGAAACGTCGTTTCCATCCCACGCAGGATGCCAATGCGGTGCGGGGAGGCAGGTTCTTGTTTCTTCGCCATAACGGTGTTGGGCAGGATGAAGGCGTTGCAGGGGCTACCAGTCTTGGCGAACTTACGGAAGCCGGTTTCCGTCCGCAACCGTTCGTTCCGGGAATCAGGCAACGGTGGGGTTTGGTGGACGGAGAAAGGGGCGGGAGCGTTGCCCTGCACAAGCGCCCGACCCCACCCTCCGGCCTATCCCTCGTTACGCTTTCGGTGCTGGCCCGCTGATGCTGCTTCCTGCTGCCTCTCCTCCCCTGTCTGCTGCGTGCTTGCGGGCACCGGGCACGGTGCTGCTCGATGATGCCCGTCCGGAGGCGGGACGCCCGCACGGCCTGCTCTTCACCGCACCGCAACACCTGCTGGTGGCCCGGACGCTGGCGGAGGTGGCCGGGGTGCTGGCAGGACTCGATGCGGCGGTAGGGGCGGGGTACTGGGTGGCGGGGTATCTGGCCTACGAGGCGGCAGCGGCCTTCCTGCCGGTGCCTTCCCGGCCTTATTCGGCCCTGCCGCTGGCCTGGTTCGGCGTCTACGCCCCGCCACAGCACCTGACGTCGGACGACGTGGACGCCCTGCTGCCGCCGTCGCCACCGGTGGTGGCTGGTGGACGCTTCGGGCTGGAACAGGCTGCGTACCACCGCTTGATCGACCGGATCAGGCATCTCATCCGCGAAGGGGACGTCTACCAGGTCAACCTCACCGCCCCGTTCACCTTCGCGTTCGAGGGTGATCCTCTGGGCTTGTACGGGACGCTGCGCCGCCGGCAACGGGTGTCCTACGGGGCCGTGCTCCAGACCGGCGAGGCCACCGTCCTCTCGCGCTCACCCGAACTGTTTTTCCAGTGCGCTGGTGACCGGCTGTGGACACGCCCGATGAAAGGCACCGTCCGCCGGGGCCGCACCTGTG
>CAZLRO010000198.1:0-7373 GCA_964561865.1 uncultured Rhodothermaceae bacterium
GAGACCCCGTCGGTCTATGTGGTGGACGGGGCCTACAAGCAGGGCGTGCTGACCCTGCGCCTGGCAAACGGGGGCAACGCCAGCACCATCCTGCTCGAAGGCTCGACGACCCGGACCGAAGTGAACGCCTTCAGCGGGCAGCGGGACGGGTTCACCCGCACCCTCACCCTGCCCGGCGCCGTCAATGGCGTGGTGACGCTCACCACTGAGGTCGGCGGCATCTACGACGCGGTCTTCACCCTCATCGACCCCATCACCGGCACGAAAGACCGCCTCTACTTCTCGGATGGCCCGTGGAGCCATGCCCAGGGCAATGCCTGGGTGACGGACTTCGCCGTCTACCCGGACACCCGCACGAGTGAAGCCCCCTCCGAGAAGGTCATCGAGCGCAGCGCCTACCTCGGCGTGAGCGTGGTGGACTGGGCCAGCCTCTTCCGCTACATGCGCCCGAGCGGACAGGGCATCGACCTGTCGGACTACGATGCCATCGAGTTCACGGCCAACGGGACCGGGCGCGTGTGGATGGTGCTCGAAAAGGCCAGCATCGACAATGCGGACCAGTTCGGCTACACCTTCACCCTCCAGCCACAGCCCCAGCGTTTCCGGATTCCGTTCTCGGCGCTGAGCCAGGTCAACGGCGCGGGCGGATTCTCGGCAGAGGACGTGACCCTGCTGGCCTTCTACGTCACCAGCAACGGCCAGGTCGCCACCCGCTACGATGTGGTGGTGCAGGACGTGTCCTTCACCAGCAGCACCAGCGTGGACACCGAGGACGAGGAAGAACTGCCTGCGGCCTATGTCCTGGAGCAGAACTACCCCAACCCGTTCAACCCCGTCACCACTATCGCCTTCACCCTGCCCGAAGCTGCCCATGTGCGCCTGGCCGTCTACGACGTGCTGGGCCGCCAGGTGACGGTGCTCCTGGATGGGTTGCGCGGCACCGGACGCCACACCGTGTCCTTCGATGCCAGCACCTTGCCCAGCGGCACGTACTTCTACCGCCTGGAAGCTCCGTCCCAGACCCTCACCCGGACGCTGGTGCTGACCAAGTAACCGCTCTTACCCAGCGTACACCCTTCCCCAACGTACGCCCACGCCTCGCCCCATACCGGGGCGGGGCGTTTTTCTTTCCAGGGGTCGACAGACTGGATAACACCGCCGGATACGGCTATCCTGCATTGCCCAATTTATCGTCAATTTGACTATAATTTCTGCGGCAGCTACTCCAGGGGCATTCTGTACAGTTCGCATCGAAAGAAGCCCGTCTGACCACAGCAGCCGTATATCCTATCAATAAACCTTCCGTGAGGCATCTTTTTTTGCAACCTGACTTCAACCCTCCCGTATCCCGCACCAAACACAAACCTGTCTGCAAAATCAATACCAGCACTTCATCCAATGATGTTCGCTGGTGGAAGGGAACATGATGAAAAAACTCTTTGCGTTTCTGGTGTTGGGAATGTTGTTCCTTGGCACCACTCCTCTCGTACAGGCCACCCCCCTCGATGCGACGGAATACACCGTCCTGCGCCAGCGCATCCACGAAGCCCTGCGTTCACACCATACGGGCCTCCAGGAATCCGCCTTGCAGTTGGTCATCCAGTATGGGGATCAGGTGACCACTGAACGCACGGTTCGGGGCCTCAAACGCCTCTACCGCACCACCAAGGACGATGCGATGCGGCAGATGGTGGTGGTGGCCCTCTCCAGCACCCACCACGCCAAGGCGATGCGCTTCCTGAAACGCAATGTCCAGACCGAGACTTCCGACCGGGTGAAACGCACCATGGAAGCGATCATGGCCCAACCTCCACAGCCCGTAGCGGTAACGATCTGAGCATACCTCCCATCGACATCGAGGTTCGTATTGCCTCACCGTAATGCGAACCTTTTTATTCTCACAATACCTAATATTTATATCTTTTTAACAAGATAAATCATCATATAAATTCACAACATATCGCCAGGCCGATACGAGAACTGGGCGCTTTCGTTTCAGGCAGGACGCCACCTTACCTGTTGCCTCACCCTTCCTGCATCCCGGTGCTGGCTTGCCGCAGGTAGTGGTCGGTCCTGTCGAGCCAGTCCTGGCGGGGAGGGCTGAAGATATCCACGTCGAGGGTGTCTTCCAGGGCCAGCGCTTCATGCGGCAGGTTGGAGGGCAGGAACAGCACCTCCCCGGCGCGCACGGTGATGGTCTCTGCCCGGTCGGCCCCGATCCAGAACTGCAAGGCCCCTTCGAGGATGTAGGTCAGTTGCTCGTTCTCGTGGTGGTGCAACGGCACCAGCGCCCCTTTTTGGAGGTAGACGTGGGCCAGCATCATCCGTTCGCCCGTGATAAGGCGGCGGCTGAGCAGGTCCGTGACGGGTTCGAGCGGGATGTCGTCCCAGCGGTAGTGTACAGCTTCGGGCATGGCGTGGCTCCTGAAGGGGTAGGCGGAGAGTCGATCCTGTTCCAGGATACGTTCGTTGCCTGGCAAGGCCGCCGGGGGCGCAGGGCGGCTTATCCTCCCTCGGCGGTCCGGCCCGCCAGCAGGTACAGCACCGCCATACGGACGGCCACGCCATTGGTGACCTGGTCGAGGATCACCGAGCGCTCGTGGTCGACAACCTCGCTGGCGAGTTCCACCCCCCGGTTGACCGGGCCGGGGTGCATGATGAGCAGGTCCGGGTGCCGCTTCAGGTGTTCAAGCCGGATGCCGAAGCGGTCGTGGTATTCGCGCAGGGAGGGGAACAGCCCGGCCTCTTGCCGTTCGAGCTGGATGCGGAGGGCCATCGCCACATCGCAGCCTTCGAGGGCCTCGTCGAGCCGGTGCGTCAGGCGCACACCGAACTGCTCGATGCCCACCGGGAGGAGCGTCTTCGGGCCACAGACCGTCACGTTCGCACCGAGCTTCGTCAGGCCATAGAGATTCGAACGGGCCACACGGCTGTGCATGATGTCCCCGATGATCGAGACGTTCAGCCCGGCCAGCGACGGGAAGTGGTCGGACATGGTGAGCAGGTCGAGCAACGCCTGTGTCGGGTGCTCGTGCTGTCCGTCGCCCGCATTGACCACCACTGCCTCGACGCACCGGGTGAGGAAATGCGGTGCACCGGCAGACTGGTGGCGGATCACCACCAGGTCGATCTTCATTGCCTCGATGTTTCGGGCCGTGTCCTTGAGCGTCTCCCCCTTCGAGACCGAGGAGCCGGACGCCGAGAAGTTGACCGTGTCGGCAGAGAGGCGTTTCTCGGCCAGTTCGAACGAGATGCGGGTGCGGGTGGAGGCTTCGAAGAAGAGGTTGACTACCGTCAGCCCGCGCAAGGTGGGGACGCGGCGGATGGGCCGGTTGAGCACATCCCGGAACTGGCGGGCGGTGTCGAGGATGAGCTGGATCTCCTCCGCCGAATAGGTGGCGAGGCCGAGCAGGTGTCGGTGGCGCAGGGTGGTGAGGGGCGAGGCGGGCAGTTCCATGAAAACCGTGTGTCCGGGCGTTCAACCGTGCGCTTTGGGTCTGGCATCGTGCAGGGCCGCCGACCGGGTGTTCTCGACCAGCCAGACCCCTTCACGGTCGTCACATTCGTGCAGGCGGACGCGGACTTCCTCGCCGGGAAGGGTTGGCACCACCCGGCCCACAATGTCGGCCCGGATGGGCAATTCCCGCAGGCCCCGGTCGATGATGGCAAGGCAGTGGACGGAGGCAGGGCGGCCCATGTCCATGAGGGCATCCAGCGCGGCGCGGATGGTGCGGCCGGTGTAGAGCACATCGTCCACCAGCACCAGGTGGCGCTCGGTCACATCGAACGGGATGCTGGTCATGCGAACGACCGGCTGCTTGAGGCGCAGGCGGAAGTCATCCCGGTACATCGTGGCGTCGAGCACCCCAACGGGCAGGTCGAGGCCCTCGACGGCGCGGATTTTCTGCTGGAGCCGCCGGGCCAGGAACACCCCCCGCGTCTGCATGCCCACCAGTCCGAACGCTGCGGGCGCAAGGCCCTCCGGATCGATCAACTCCACGATCTGGCGGGCCATCCGGTCCAGCGTCCGGTCCAGGTCGCGGGCCTCCATCAGCTGCGCCTTGATGATGTCGTTTGGTTCCATGCCCTGCGGGTTGGCTCGTTACGCGGGAAATTACACCATTTCTGTACCTGCCAACAGGTTCAGGGATTTTTGATGGAGGACGGCGCCCCTCCCTGTTTCGCGAGGAACGATCCCAGGCCGGAACCGTTGCCCTCTACGGTTCATTCACCCCAGCGTTTCATCCCTCCCCACCCTGTTGTGGTCCCGCCGGTGCTTTCCCAGGACACGTCCTTTCGTTACCTCGATCCCGCCACCGTCTCGCGCCTAAAAAACATGGAGTTGCGGGCGCGGCTGATCGTCGAGGGGTTCATCACTGGGCTGCACAAGAGTCCCTACCACGGGTTCTCGGTCGAGTTCGCCGAGCACCGCCCGTACAACCCCGGCGACGAGCTGCGTCATGTGGACTGGAAGGTCTATGCCAAGACCGACCGCCACTATGTGAAACAGTACGAGGAGGAGACCAACCTCCGGCATTATGTGGTGCTGGACACCTCCGCCTCGATGGGCTACCAGCACCGGAGCGGGATCACCAAGCTGGAATATGCGGCCTATCTTTCCGCAGCGCTGCATTTTCTGATGGTCCGTCAGCGCGATGCGACGGGCCTGATCGCCTTCGACGAATCGGTCCACACGCTGCGCCCGCCCCGGAGCACCCAGAGCTACCTCCGCCAGTTGCTTGCCACGCTCGACACGCTGGTACAGCAGCCGAGGGGTGGACGCCGCACGGGGGCCGCCGCCGCCCTGCATGAGGTGGCCGAGCGGATCAGCCGCCGCGCCCTGGTGGTGTTGCTGACCGACCTGTTCGAGAACATTACGGCGCACGACGAACTGTTCAAGGCCCTGCGCCACCTGCGCTACCGGGGCCATGAGGTGCTGGTGTTCCATGTGCTGGAGGACGAGACCGAGCGGCAGTTCCGCTTCCCTGATGTGCCGATGCTGTTCCGGGACCTGGAGACCGGCGAGGAGATCACGCTGCACCCAGCCCAGTTGCGGGACAACTACGCCGCCGCCGTGCGCCTCTTCAGCGAGCGCTTTCGCCGCCGCTGCCGCGAACAGCAGATCGACTTCGTGGAACTGGACACCGCCGAGCCCTACCACACTGCCCTGATGGCCTACCTGCACAAGCGGCAACGGTTGTTGTGAACAGGTCCTTGCACGATCCAGGAGCTGCAACCTTTGTCCCATTCCCCCGATAGAGAGATGGTTTCATCGTTCCCTTCTCCTCCAAGCCCACAAGCCATGAACCTTCGTCGCGTTACGCTCCTGGGCCTGCTCGCCCTGCTGATGACCGCTCCTGTGCCGGTATGGGGCCAGGGTGCTGCCCCGTCCAGCCGTCAGACCCCTACCCTGACAGAACGGCCCGACCTGGTCCGGCAGTACCAGTCCACCATCACCGCCGCCGACCTGTCCGCCCACCTGTACCTGTTTGCTTCCGACCTGTTTGAAGGCCGGGAGACGACCACCCGGGGCCAGAAGCTGGCCGCCACCTACCTCGCCACCCAGTACCGGCGGATGGGCCTGCTCCCCAAAGGCACCGTGCAGGGGGCTAACCCCGCCGCACCCGAAGCCTACCTCCAGCCCTTCGACGTGTACGGACGGCGGCTGCGCGAAGCCCGGCTCGAACTGAAGGTCAACGGCCAGACGACGGCCACGAGCGTGTTCTCCCCCCTGCAGCAGGACGACCTCGCCTATTTCGCCTTCGGCACCGTCGCCCAGTCGGAGGCGGGCATCGTCTTCGGTGGGTATGGCATCGAAGACCCTGAACTCGGCTACGACGACTACGCTGCCCTGACAGCCCAGAACCTCAACCACACCGAAAACTGGCTCATGGTGCTGGACGACGAACCCCTCGCCAACGCCGAGACGAGCCTGCTCCCCACCAGCGACCGCAAACCCTCGCGCTGGAGCACCTCCGGCTCGGACAAGTTCCAGTTGCTCTTTGGCAAGGGATTGCCCAAAGGCATCCTGATCGTGGACAGCAGCCCGATGAACACCGAACCCTTCGCCGAACGCGCCGCCCAGGCCGCCAACCAGGGCGTCGGGCAGCTCTCGCTCACCGAACAGACCGGCGGCGGCTTCTCGTTCCCTCCCATCTACATCATCTCGAAGGCGATGGCGAACCAGCTGCTGGCCCCCACCGGACGCACCATCGAGCAGGTGCAGCAGCAGATCAACCAGCGCCTCACCCCCGACGTGTTCCTCATCCCCAACACCACCCTTTCCAGCACCATTGCCCACGAGTCCTACAAGGCTTCCACCGAGAACGTCGTCGCGTTCCTGGAAGGCTCCGACCCGGTGCTGAAGAACGAGGTGGTGGTCATCTCCTCCCACTACGACCATATCGGCATGAATGCTACGGCCAGCGGCGACCAGATCAGCAACGGCGCCGACGACGACGGCTCCGGCACGGTCGCGGTGCTGGAGATTGCCGAGGCGTTTGCCCACGCGCAAGCCGATGGCTATGGCCCCCGCCGGTCGATCCTCTTCCTCAACGTCTCCGGGGAGGAGAAGGGCCTGCTCGGCTCGGCCTACTACGCCGACCAGCAGCCCGTCCTGCCCCTCGAACAGACGGTCACCAACCTGAACATCGACATGGTGGGCCGCCGCGACCCGACGTATCCGGGCACCCAGCCGGAGAACTACGTTTACATCATCGGCTCGAACCTGATCTCCAAGGAACTGCACGAGATCAACCAGCAGGCCAACACCCTCACCGGGCTGGGGATGGACCTGCACGAGCGGTTCAACTCGAAGGACGACCCGAACCGCTTCTACGCCCGCAGCGACCACTGGAACTTCGGCAAGCACAACATCCCGTTCATCTTCTACTTCAACGGCACGCACGAAGACTACCACGGGATCGACGACGAGCCGGAGAAGATCGACTATCCGCAAATGGCTAACCGCGCCCGGCTGATCTTTGCCACCGCCTGGCAGGTTGCCAACCAGGACCAGCGACCCGCTGTCACCGGCACCGGGTTCAATTGAGCGGCATGGGGGAGGTAGCTGGTACCTGGTGCTGGGGAAGAGAGCTGTTAGCTATTGGCTGGGGGAATGGAGGGCAGGGACGTTTCCCACCCGTGTCATCAGGAGGAGGCCAAGGCGATGTTGATCGCCCGGCCAGAGCCTGCCCCAAGGAACGGGGGGCTTGATCTCGTCCTTGCCACCGAGCAGCAGCGTCGTGATGGCCGCGTTCGATTCAGCATGGATATAGTCAATTTGACTATATTGCCAAGTTCACTGTCGAGATTGCTTCGTCTGACCGATCTCATCTGGTCGATCTCATGAGATCAACCATGATCGGTCAAGC
>CAZLRO010000199.1:0-7250 GCA_964561865.1 uncultured Rhodothermaceae bacterium
GTCATTGGTCGATCTCATGAGATCGACCGGACGACGTGGTGATCTCGCCCTTGCCACCGGGCAGCAGTGTCGAAATTGCCCCATGCGCCCCAGCATGAATTATAGTCAAATTGACTATAATTCCAGACCCGGCCTCGAGATTGCCACGTCTGACCGATCTCATCATGGTCCATCTCATGAGATCGATCATGATCGGTCATGCTCCTCGCAATGACACGGAGAAACGGGGTCGCCCAATCCACAATCCGAAATCCACAATCCGAAATCCGCAATCCCCGTGTCCTTGCGCCTCCTTGTCTGCGTGTCTGCGGGCCTGCTGCTGGCTGTGGCCTCGTGCAACCCGTTCGCCCCCGAACTGGAGGAGGGGAATCCGTTCGGGGAGTTGCTGGGGGATGCCCGCACCATCGAAGGCTTTTTCACCAACTTTCAGGCGGCTTACGAACTGCGCGACCTCTCGCTCTACGAGCCGCTGCTGGACTCGGCCTTCACCTTCATCTGGCGCGACTTCGAGGCCCAGGCCGACCGGCAATGGGGATTCGCCCAGGACCTGGAAACGACGCGCCGCCTTTTCCAGAACAGCAGCCTCATTCGCCTCCAGTGGAACCAGGTGCTCGCGCAGGATACCCTGGAAGCCGGGCGGCAGGTCCGCGTCATCCGTCCGTTCAACCTCACCCTTACACTGGAGGCAGGCGACGTCTTCCGGGGCGACGGCAACGTCAATTTCCTCCTCGCCCGTGCCGACACCGCTGCTGCCTGGCGGTTGTTGCGCTGGCGCGACGAGAGCGAGTTTTGAGGCTTCTGGAGCTAGTAACCCACGCTTCCCGCGTATCTTTCTTTTCTCCCCGTCAGGTCTTCCGAAATGGGGTCATGGGGATTATTTTGGTTGGGTATGCCCTGTCCAGCCGGAGGAACTGCTATGGCCGATGACCACCGCTACCAACCGTTCGTCCCTGAATCCACCAGCATGCCCGAATTCACGCTGCGGGCGGTGATGCTGGGGCTTGTGATGACCATCATCCTGGGGGCAGCTAATGCCTACCTGGGCCTGCGGGCCGGGGTCACGATTGCTGCCGCGTACCCGGCGGCGGTCATCAGTATGGCGGTGCTGCGGCTTCGGCGCGGGTCGATCCTGGAAGAGAACATTGCCCGGACGGCCGGTTCCATCGGCGAGTCGGTTGCGGCCGGGGCCATCTTCACGCTGCCCGCATTCGTGATTGCGCAGGTCTGGCCCTCGTTCGGCGTGGGCGATGCCTACTGGAAGTCTACGGCCTTGATGCTGGTGGGCGGTATCCTGGGCGTGCTCTACATCTCCCTTGTGCGCCGCGTGATGGTGGAAGACCGCACCCTGCCGTTCCCCGAATCGGTGGCGGCCTCCGAGATCCACAAGGCCGGGCAACGGGGGATGCAGGCAGCGAAGCACCTGTTCTACAACATGGGCTTCGGGGCGGCAGCGTTCTTTTGCGGCGTCATCGGGCTGTACGCGCCCGACAAGGACCTGTTCTTCCAGATGGGCACACTCGGTACCAGCACCCTCAAGCTGCGTGGCGTGGAGGCAGCACAACCCGTCGGGGGCACCACGGTGTTCGCCGCTCCATCCATCAGCCCGGCCTACGTGGGCGTGGGCTACATCATCGGGCCAGAGCTGGCGGCACTGAACTTCTCCGGCGGGCTGCTCGCCTGGGGGCTGATGGTACCGCTGCTGGTCTACCTGCTCGGCCCGCAGCTTCAGGCCAACCTGCCGCCGGACGCAACCGCCGAGGGCTGGCAGGTGCTGGCAAACGGCGTCTGGTTCTCCATCGTGCGCCCCATCGCCGTCGGCGGGATGCTCGTCGGCGCGGCCTACACGCTGTTCCGGATGCGCAAGAACCTGCTCGGCGGGCTGGCAAGGGCCGTATCTGAACTCCGGGGCAAGGTGGAGACCCAGTCCGTCGGACGCCTCGAACGCTACATGAGTTCGAAGACCGTGTTCGGGCTGATCGGCCTGATCTTCCTCGTGATGGTAGGGCTGTACATCTACTTCTCTGGCTCAACGACAGGGGGCATCGTGGCAGCGGTGGTGATGGCGCTCCTGGGCTTCTTTTTCGCCACTGTGTCCGGCTACCTCGTGGGCCTGATCGGCTCGTCGAACAACCCCGTCTCCGGCCTGACCCTCTCGACGCTGCTCGTGGCAGCACTGCTGATGGTGACGCTGGGCGTGGCGGGCGTGAGCGGGGTGGTGGCCGTGCTGGGGGTGGCGGCGGTGGTGTGTGTGTCGTCGGCGGTGGCGGGCGAGCTGTTGCAGGACTTCAAGGTCGGCTATATCCTCGGCGGCACACCGCGTACCATCCAGATCGTGGAACTGATCGCGGTGGCAGTGGCGAGCCTGGTGATGTACTTCCCGCTGATGATCCTGCACGAAGGCAACATCAAGGCCGGCGGCATTGGCTTCGGCGACCCAACACTGCCCGCCCCGCAAGCCGGACTGATGGCGACGCTGGCGCAGGGCATCGTGGGCGGCGAGATGGCCTGGCCGCTGGTGGTGGTGGGCGCGGTGATGGGGTTGGGGATGATCCTGCTGCGGGTCAAAAGCCCGATGCTCGTAGCGGTGGGCATGTACCTGCCGCTGGAAACCACGTTTGCCATCTTCGTCGGCGGGCTGCTGCGCTGGGGTACCGACCACCTCGCCGAACGCCAGGGGCTGAACGCAGCCCAGCGGGCACGGGTAGAGAACGTGGGCATCCTCGTGGCTTCTGGCCTGATTGCCGGTGAAGCCCTCGTTGGACTGGTGACGGCCACGTTCAACTTCTTCGAATGGCCGCTGCCCCATGTCTTTGAAACGCCGTCCTACCTCGTAGGCCTGCTCTTGCTGGCCGCCATCGCCTGGGCGCTCATCCGCGTCCCCCTCGCCAACGCAGGCGACCCCAACGAACCCGCCCCACCCACTGCCATGATGTAAGCAAGAGAACGTTGGAAGAAGACCAGCAAGCCACCCACCGTTCTCAAACCCGCACTCCCCAATCCACTTCGCTCCAGCATGAAACATAGTCAAATTGACTATAATTTCAGGTCCGGCGTTGAGATTGCCACGTCGCTGCGCTCCTCGCAATGACACGGAGGGACGGCGGTAGCCGCAATCCGAAATCTGCAATCCGAAATCTGCAATCCGAAATCTGCAATCCGAAATCCGAAATTGGAAATGTCTGCTGCCCTGACTTTTGCCGATGCCCGGTTCGAGGAGTCCGTCCGCGAGCTGGAGACGATGTTGCGCATCCCTTCGATCAGCACCGATCCGGCCTATGCCGACGACGTGCGGCGGTGTGCAGACTGGCTGGTGGACCACCTCCACAGCATCGGCCTCCAGCACGCCGAGCGCTGCGACACGCCTGGCCATCCCATCGTCTTCGCGCAACACCTCGTCGACCCGTCCCTGCCGACGGTGCTCGTCTACGGCCATTACGACGTGCAGCCGCCCGACCCATTGGAGCTGTGGACGTCGCCACCGTTCGAGCCGGTGCGGAAAAACGGCACCCTCTACGCACGCGGCTCCAGCGATGACAAGGGACAGATGTTCATGCACGTCAAGGCGGTAGAGGCCTACCTCAAGACGGGCGGGACGCTGCCGCTGAACATCAAGTTCCTGATTGAAGGCGAGGAAGAGAGTGGATCGTCGAGCCTCAAGCCGTTCATCGAGGCAAACAAGGAGCGCCTCGCCGCCGACGTGGTGGTGATTTCGGACACGGCGCTGTTCGCCCCCGGCGTGCCGTCGATCACTGTCGGGCTGCGTGGACTGGCCTACGTCGAGGTCGTCCTCACCGGCCCTGACCGCGACCTGCATTCAGGGGTCTACGGCGGCGCCATCGAGAACCCGATCAACGTGCTGGCGAAGCTCATCGGCGCGTTGCACGACGCGCAGCACCGCGTCACCATCCCCGGCTTCTACGACCGCGTGCGCCCGCTCACCGAGGCCGACCGCGCCACATTCCGCGCCTTACCGTTCGATGCAAACGGCTGGATGCAGGCCGTTGGGGTGCAGGCCGTGCAGATGGAAGACGGCTATTCGATCCTCGAAGGCACGACGGCCCGCCCGACACTCGATGTGAACGGCATCTGGGGCGGCTACCAGGGCAAGGGGGCCAAGACGGTGCTGCCGTCGGTGGCCGGGGCCAAGATCTCGATGCGCCTCGTGGCGGACCAGCAGCCGGATGAAGTGGCAGGGCTGCTCCGCGCCTGGTTTGAAGCCCACACCCCCCCCACCATGAAGCTGACCTTCACCGCGCTGCACGGCGGGCACCCGGTGCTGGTCGATACCGACAGCACGGCCATGCAGGCCGCCGCCGAGGCCATGAAGGGCACCTTCGGACGCGAACCCTATTTCACCCGCGAGGGCGGCTCCATCCCCGTCGTGGCCGACTTCAAGACCATCCTCGGTCTCGATAGTGTGCTCATGGGCTTCGGCCTGAACTCGGACGCACTCCACTCTCCTAACGAACACTTCGGCCTCGACCGCTTCCAGCAAGGCATCCAGACCATCATCCGCTTCCTGGACCTGTACGGGCAGAAAACGTGAAGCAGACAGATGTGTTGGGATTGCGGGTCTCGGATTGCGGATTGGGCGGCCCCGTTTCTCCGTGTCATTGCGAGGAGCTTGACCGATCATGAGATCGGTCAGACAGGGCAATCTCGACGCTGGGTCTGGCGATATAGTCAATTTGACTATAATTTATGCTGGGGTGAACGGGGCTGTCTCAACGGTGCGGGCTACTTCGACGCTGCTGCCTGGTGGCAAGGGCGAGATCACGTCGTCAGCCTGGCGCCCCCCTCGTGATGACACGGGTGGGGATGTTACTGCTATCTCCCCAATAGCCAACGGCTACCAGCTACCTTCCTGCCTCCTATACCATGCGTTGCCTGTTCATCATCCAGGGCGAGGGGCGTGGGCACATGACCCAGGCACTGGCATTGCAGGCCTTGCTGCGGGACGCGGGCCACGAGGTCTGCGCGGCACTGGTGGGGCGCAGTGCCCGGCGTTCCATCCCGGCTTTCTTCCTGAACAAGATCGGCATACCCGTCGAGACATTCGAAAGCCCCAACTTTGTGGTGGACGAGCACAACCGGGGTGTTCGGATAGGCCCCACCGTTGTGCAGAACCTCAGCCGGTTGCCGCGTTTTGTAGAGGGCTTTCGCAAGCTCCGTGCCCAGCTACGCCAGCACCAGCCCGACGTGATGGTCAACTTCTTCGAGCCGCTGGCGGGGCTGTTCAACCTGCTCTTTCGTCCGGGCGTGCCGCTGGTCTGTATCGGGCATCAGTACATGTTTCACCATCCGGCCTATCCGTTCCCCCCCGACACACAGCTGGAGCAGGAGACGGCCCGGTGGTTCACCCGGCTGACCGCGTTGGGGGCAACCCGGCGGCTGGCGCTCTCGTTCTATCCGGAGCCAGACCTGCCAGCACAGCACCTGTATGTGGTGCCGCCCCTGCTGCGCCCGGAACTCTTCGCCCAGCCCACCGACCAGCAGGAGCCGTTCCTGCTCATCTACCTGCTCAACAGCGGCTATGCCGAGGCCATCATCCAGTGGCACGAACAGCACCCGGACGTCCCGCTGCATTGTTTCTGGGACCGGCAGGACGCGCCTGAAACGCTGACCCACGACGCCACGTTGACCTTTCACCAGCTCAGCGATACCAAATTCCTCTCGATGATGGCCGCGTGCCGGGGGCTGGTCTGTACCGCCGGGTTCGAGTCCGTCTGCGAGGCGATGTACCTCGGCAAGCCCGCGCTGATGGTGCCCGTAGAGGGCCACTTCGAGCAATACTGCAACGCCCTCGACGCCGCCGCTACGGGGGCCGGGCTGTATAGCAAGACCTTCGACCTGCACCGGCTGCTCGAGTACCTGCCGTCGTACCAGAGTCCGGCCCCGCGCTTTCGGGACTGGGTGGCCGAGGCGGAGCCACGCTTCGTGGCGGCGTTGGAAGCCGTCGGTTCAGCCCGCCGCTGAGGCGTTGACTGGATTTGGGGGCGCCCGGCTTGCGTGCCGGGGCTGGCCCGATTATACTATAGCTTATGGTGTGCCCCGTGGCCGCCCCTGGCATGGTCAACCAAAAGAGGATCTGTGATGCAAAAGCGATGGGTAATGCGGGCGGTGGAGTCGCCGGAGCTGATACCGCACCTGCAACGAACCCTCAACAACCTGCCCGAACCCCTGGCCCGTGCCCTGGCCCTGCGGGGAATAACCACCCTCGACGACGCCCGTCACTTCTTCCGCCCGTCGCTCGGGGACCTGCACGATCCGTTCCTCATGCAGGACATGGACGTTGCCGCCGACCGGCTGGTCTCGGCGGTGCGTCAACGAGAGCGGGTGCTGGTGTATGGCGATTACGATGTAGACGGCACCACCGCCGTGGCGCTGATGACCCGTTTCCTCCGGACCTATGGCGCAGCGGTGGAGTTCTTCATCCCGGACCGGTTCCGGCATGGATACGGCCTCAACCGGGTGGGGCTGGACGAGGCGGTGGCCCGTGGGGCCAGCCTCGTGCTCACGCTCGACTGCGGCATCACGGCCCTGGACGAGGCGGCCTATGCCCGTGCCCTGGGGCTGGACCTGATCATCTGCGACCACCACACCCCCGGCGAGACGCTCCCCGAGGCCCTGGCCGTGCTCAACCCCAAGCGGGCCGACTGTGCCTATCCGTTCAAGGATCTGTGTGGCTGCGGGGTCGGGTTCAAGCTGATGCAGGCCGTGCTAGCCCGCCTGGGCGAACCACCAGACCAGGCCTGGCCCTACCTCGACCTCGTCGCCATCGCCACGGCAGCCGATATTGTGTCGGCCAGCGGGGAGAACCGGGTGCTGTTGCGCGAAGGGTTGGAACGGATTCAGACCCTGCCGCGCCTGGGGTTGCAGGCCCTGGCGAACCAGGCAGGGCTGGACCTGCATACCTGCGACACACACAACCTCGTCTTCACCATCGGCCCCCGCATCAACGCCGCCGGGCGCGTGGGCGACGCCGGGCGTGCCGTCGAACTGTTGCTCACCGAAGACCCTGGTACGGCCCATCAGCGGGCGCTCGAACTGGAGCAAGCCAATTTTCAGCGCCGCGCCCTCGACCTTGGCACCCAGGAACAGGCCATCCGCATGGCCGAGCGGCAACTGCTGATCCGCGACCGCCGCAGCATCGTGCTTTACGACCCGGACTGGCACCTGGGCGTCATCGGCATTGTCGCCAGCCGCATCGTCGAGCGGTTCCACCGGCCCGCCATCATCCTCTGTGCCAT
>CAZLRO010000200.1:0-7237 GCA_964561865.1 uncultured Rhodothermaceae bacterium
GCATGATCACCCTCGACGGCCTCACCCGGCGCTACGGCGCGGCGACGGCGCTGCATCCGACCACCCTTCACCTCCCGGCCGGGCAGACGACG
This sequence comes from uncultured Rhodothermaceae bacterium, assembly GCA_964561865.1. Taxonomy (GTDB): domain Bacteria; phylum Bacteroidota; class Rhodothermia; order Rhodothermales; family CAZLRO01; genus CAZLRO01. The sequence continues at coordinate 93 of CAZLRO010000200.1, forward strand.
GTGCTACTCGGCCCCAGCGGCTGTGGCAAGACCACGCTGCTGCGGCTGATCATGGGGCTGCTGCCGGCGGACGCGGGCACGGTGCGCATCGGCGAGACGCTGCTGACGCCGGATACCGTGCAGGCGCTGCGCCACCAGATGGGCTATGTGATCCAGGAAGGCGGCCTGTTCCCGCACCTGACGGCCCGCGCCAATATCACCCTGCTGGCCCGGCACCTCGGCTGGCCGCCCGCCCGCATCGCCGCGCGGCTGGACGTGCTGCTCCCACTGGCCCACCTGCCGCCGGCGGTGCTGGACCGCTACCCACTGCAACTCTCCGGCGGACAGCGTCAGCGGGTGGCACTGCTGCGGGCGCTTCTGCCCGACCCCGACGTGCTCCTGCTCGACGAGCCGCTCGGCGCCCTCGACCCGATGATCCGCGCCGACCTGCAGCAGGACCTGCGGGCCATCTTCCGGCAACTCGGCAAGACGGTCGTCCTCGTGACGCACGACCTGGCCGAGGCCGGATTCTTCGGCGACCGGCTCGTGCTGCTGCGGGACGGGTGCATCGTCCAGCAAGGCACCCTCGCCGACCTTGTCCACCGACCCGCAGACCCCTTCGTCACCGCCTTCATCAACGCACAGCGGTCGCCGCTGGAAACGCTCGGAGGTATGGCATGAAGGAGGGGGCGGTGCGGCAGCGGCTGATCGGTCGTTGCATCGAGCATTATAAAAACAAGCCTTTTGGCAACAGCAGAAGCGGCGGTTTCTGCTACGCCCACACCCTCCTCTGGCTGCTGCTCTGCCTCTCCGCCGCCGCGCAGGCCCAGTCCCTGACGGTCGGCTCGAAGAAGTTCACCGAGGGGGTGATCCTGGGTGAGGTCGCCACGCAGCAGTTGCGCGCCGCAGGCTTCGAGGCCACCCACCGCGCGGAACTCGGCGGCACGCGCATCCTCTGGAATGCCCTCGTGGCCGGGGAGATCGATGTGTACGCCGAATACACGGGCACGCTTACCGAGGAGATCTTCGCCGGGCAAGCGGTAGCCGACCTCGACACGGCGCTGGCGGCGCAGGGGCTGCGGCGTACCCGTCCGCTCGGCTTCAATAACACCTATGCGGTGGGGATGAAGGCGGAACGGGCGGCAACTCTGGGCATCCGCACCCTCAGCGACCTGCGGCAGCATCCGGGCCTGCGGTTCGGCTTCAGCAACGAGTTCATGGACCGGGGCGATGGCTGGCCCGCCCTGCGCGACCGCTACCGGCTGCCGCAAGCAGACGTGCGCGGTGTGGACCACGACCTCGGCTACCGGGGCCTCGAAAGCGGGGCGCTGGATGCCAAAGACCTGTATTCGACCGATGCGGAGATTGCCTACTACGGCCTGACGGTGCTGGAAGACGACTTGCGGCATTTCCCCGAATACCAGGCGGTGCTGCTCTACCGCGCCGACCTCCCACCGGGGGCTGCGACTGCCTTGCAAGTGCTCGAAGGCCGCCTCGACGCGGCGACGATGGTGCGCCTGAACGCCCGCGCCAAGCAGGAACGGGTACCCGAAGCCCAGGTCGCCGCCGACTTCCTGCGGGATGCCCTGGGCACAGTCTCGCAGGCCGTCGCGGAAGAGACGCGGGTGGATAGGCTCGTGCGCACGACGGGGGAGCACCTGGCGCTGGTGCTGGTCTCGCTACTGGCGGCGGTGCTGGTGGCCGTGCTGCTGGGCATTGCGGCGGCCCGCTACCCGGCGCTGGGGCAGGTGATCCTCGGCGTCGTCGGGGTGCTCTACACGGTGCCGTCGCTGGCGCTGCTGGTGCTGATGATCCCGCTGCTGGGCATCGGCGGGCCACCGGCACTCGTGGCCCTGTTCCTGTACAGCCTGTTGCCCATCGTGCGCGGCGTCCACACGGGCCTGACGACGATCCCGGCCCCGCTGCGCGAGTCCGCCGAGGCGCTGGGGCTGTCGGCGCGGGTGCGGCTGTGGCAGATCGACATGCCGCTGGCCTCGCCGTCGCTACTGGCGGGCATCCAGACCTCGGCGGTGCTGAATGTGGGGACGGCCACGCTGGGGGCGCTCGTTGGCGCGGGCGGCTACGGGCAGCCCATCCTCACCGGCATCCGGCTGGACGACCACGCCCTGATCCTGGAGGGGGCCGTCCCTGCCGCCGTCCTCGCGCTCGTCGTGCAAGGCGTGTTTACCTTGCTCGAACGGCTGGTCATCCCGAAAGGTCTGCGGCTGTGAGTGAGGGGTGAGATTTCCGTTCCGGCAACCCGCGGTTTCTCACTCCGTTCGGCATGACAACGGAAAGGCGCAGCCCAATCCGACATCCGCAATCCCTAATCCGACCTCCCCGCCATGTTGCTCGACGACCTCAAGGCCCGTCTCGCCCGCATCGCCGACCTGAACGCTGCTGCGTCGGTGCTGGAGTGGGACCAGGAAACGTACATGCCCGACGGGGCGAACGAGGCCCGTGCCCACCAGATCGCCACGCTCCGCGAGCTGGCGCACGAACACCTCACCGACGACGCCTTGGGCACACTGCTCGACCGGATCGAGCGCGAAGCGGGGATAACAGGTACCGACGCCGCGCTGGTGCGCATCGCCCGGCGCGACTACGACAAGGCGGTGAAGCTACCCGCAGCGCTCGTGGCCGAACTGGCGCGGGTGTCCGCACAGGCGAAGGAGACGTGGCGCAGGGCACGGGAGACGAACCACTTTCCCACCTTCGCGCCGCACCTGGCCCGGATCGTCGAACTCAACCGCGAGATGGCATCGGCCTATGGCTATACCGGGTGCCCCTACGACGCGCTGCTGGACGTGTTCGAGCCGGACATGCCCACGGCCACCGTAGCCCGCGTCTTCGCCGACCTGCGGGCTGCGCTGGTGCCGCTCGTCCACGCCATCGCCGAATGCCCCGCCCCGGACGACACGTTCCTGTCACGCCCCTTCGACGAAGCGGTACAGTGGGACTTCGGGCTGGACGTGATCCGTGCCTTCGGCTACGACTTCATCCGGGGGCGGCAGGACCGTTCTGCCCATCCGTTCACCATCACCTTCTCCATCACCGACGTGCGGCTCACCACCCGCGTCGATCCGCGCTTCTTCAACACGGCATTCTTCGGCACGCTGCACGAGGCCGGGCACGGGCTGTACGAGCAGGGCATCGACCTGGCCCTCGACCGCACCCCGCTGGCTTCGGGCACCTCGTTCGGGATGCACGAGTCGCAGTCACGGCTATGGGAGAACCTCGTCGGACGCAGCCGTCCGTTCTGGACGCACTACTACCCGCAGCTTCAGCAACGCTTCCCCAATGCCCTCGGCGATGTGCCGCTCGACGGCTTCTACCGTGCCATCAACAAGGTGCAGCCCTCGTGTATCCGCGTGGAGGCGGACGAAGTGACGTACAACCTGCACATCATGCTGCGTTTCGAACTGGAGAACGACCTGCTCGAAGGCCGCCTCGCCGTGGCCGACCTGCCCGACGCCTGGAACGAGAAGATGGAGGCGTACCTGGGGGTGCGCCCGGCCACGGATGCCGACGGGGTGCTCCAGGACATTCACTGGTCGATGGGCACGCTGGCGTATTTCCCCACCTACGCCCTCGGCAACCTCATGTCTGCCCAGCTATTCGACCAGGCTGGGCGGGACCTCCCCGACCTCCCAGACCAGATCGCCCGTGGACAGTTCGCTGACCTGCGGGAATGGCTGCGCCGACACATCCACCAGCACGGACGCGCCCGCACCGCTACCGAACTCCTCACGGCCACCACCGGCACCGGCCTCGACGCCCGACCCTGGCTCACCTATATCCGCGAGAAGTACGGGGCGTTGTACAACGTGTAAGCCTTTCAGGCCCCCATCACCCGATCGGCCCCAGTTCGGCAGCGACGTGGTCTTGCAGGGCAGTGGAGCGGATGAGGTCGAGGCAGGGGGTGAGGTCTTCGTGGAAGAAGTAGTCGGCCTCACGGTGGGGGATGATCTGGCGGACGTACCGATGGGCCAGTTCGACGCCCCGGCCGGGCCGGAGCGGCAGCCGGTAGTCGAGCGCCTGGGCGGCGGTGAGCAGTTCGATGGCAAGCACATGCTCGACGTTGTGCAGCACGGGCAGCAACTTGAGTGCGCTGATCGACCCCATGCTCACGTGGTCTTCCTGGCCGAGGCTCGTGGGGATGGAATCGACGCTGGCGGGGTGGCAGAGCACCTTGTTCTCGGAGACGAGCGCGGCGGCGGTGTACTGCGGGATCATGAAGCCGGAGTTGAGGCCCGTCTCGCGCATGAGCAGCCGGGGCAGCCCGTCGTGGCCTTCGAGGAGCAGGTAGAGGCGGCGTTCGGAGATCGAGGCCAGCTCGGCCAGGGCGAGCGCCGCGAAGTCGAGGGCCAGCGCCAGCGGCTGCCCGTGGAAGTTGCCGCCGCTGAGGATGTCGCCGTTCTCGAACACCAGCGGGTTGTCCGTCACGCTGTTGACCTCGGTCTCGACGACGGCGCTGGCATAGGCCAGGGCGTCACGGCTGGCCCCGTGGACCTGCGGCACACAGCGCAGGCAGTACGGGTCCTGCACCTTGCCGCAGTGCCGGTGGGACTCCAGGATCTCGCTCTGCACGAGCAGCCGCCGGACGTTGGCGGCCACCTGGGCCTGGCCTGCGTGGGGACGGACGGCGTGGATGCGGGCGTCGAACGGGGTGAGGCTGCCCTGGAGCGCCTCCAGGCTCATGGCCGCGAGCAGGTCCGCAGCGCGGGCGAGGTGCTGCGCCTTCTCCAGCACATACGCGCCATAGGCCGCCATGAGCTGCGTGCCGTTGATGAGCGCGAGGCCGTCCTTCGCCGCGAGGGTGAGCGGGGCCAGCCCGTGGGCGGCCAGCACGTCGGCGGCAGGCTGCGTGCCGGTGCCACTGGCATCCCAGAACGCCCCCAGGCCGATCAGCGGCAGCGACAGGTGGGCCAGCGGTGCGAGGTCGCCCGACGCGCCGACACTGCCCCGGCTGGGCACCACCGGCACCCAGTCGCGTTCGGCAAAGAGCAGCAGGCGTGCAAACGTGGCCTCCGAGACGCCCGAATAGCCGAGGCCGAGGGCGTGGATTTTCAGGTGCAGCATCAGCCGGGCGATGGGCTTCGGCACGGGGTCGCCCACGCCCACGGCATGGCTGAGCAAGAGGTTGCGTTGCAGCGTCTCCACCTGGTCGTCGGCCACGCGCACCGAGGCCAGCTTGCCGAAGCCGGTGTTGAGGCCGTAGTACGCCCCGCCGTCCGCCAGCGCCGCCGCGACGATCCACCGCGACGCCCGCACCCGCGCCGCATCCTGCCGCAGCGCCGCCAGGCTGCGGGCAAGGTCGTCGTAGAGCCGGGCGAGGGTGACGGAGATCATGGCTAGTGGCTGGACAGCAAGGGCAGGAGGCGGTTGCGGACTTCGTCAAGATACGCCGTCAGGCCGGTATGCTCGCCGTTCTGGCGCAGGGTTGGCAGTGGGGTCTGCTCCCAGCAGTCCCGTTCGCGGTTTTTGTCGTGATTCGTCAATTCATTGAGGACGCGCTTGATGTCACGATTTGTTCCTGGTTTTCCACGCAACCTATGAGGCTCGATGCAAGGATCGAACTTCAGTTTTTCCTTCTCCGCTATCAGCCGTTCTCGCTCTTCATCCGACTGGCAAAGGAACCCGTTCAGCACCCACGCCTCGCGCTTGGGGCTTGCCATACCCAGCACCACCGTCAACTTGGAGAATGGTGCGTCAACCCGTGCCTTGATCAGGCTGTCTTTGCGTTCCTCTTCCTGCTGGTCCATATCCCGGATGAGCAGCAACCCCCGGATAGAAGGGCGCTTTTCTTGAAGCATAATCGCCATCAAGATGGCTTTGCGGGCCACCGGGTAATCGTACTGGTTCCGACGATCCGGGCTTTCACGGCGCAGGAAACGCGGGATACGGAGAGCAGGGTCATTGACTATACCCGGTAGCGAGCTCCAGGTAGTGAATGACTCGTTTGGGCCAAAGCCGGACCACTTGCGCAGCGCGTCCCATATTTCGGGTTCGAGCCATTCCGGGCTTTGTTCGTCCTCGCACAGGACCCGGTCAGCCAGGCTACACGCAATCGTGGCATCGGCCTGTGCTTCGCAGACGACGATGAACTCAGGCGGACTGCTGGGTACCATGCGTGATGATCCAGTCTTCGCCTTCGGCATCCCAGAGTTCGCCCGTCGAGAGCACACCGCGCCACCGGTCGAGGTTGGGCGCTTCGCTCAGGCGGGCTACGTGCGAAATCCCTTGCTCATCGATTGCCAGCCCCCACACCTCTTCTGGCTGCAGGCCGTCCACCATATACACCGAGTGCGTGGTGAAGAGGATTTGCAGTTCCGGGCGCAGGTCGAGCAGTTTGCGGAGTTGCACGACGAGTTCGCGCTGCGCCTTCGGGTGCAGGGCCGTCTCGATGTCGTCGATGAGGACAAGGCTGGGGCATTCCGGGCTGTGGAGCAGCGTCAGGAGTGCCAGGGCCATGAGCGTGCCCTCGCTCACCTGCGAGGCCGAGATGTTCCGGGCGTGTACGAAGTCGAACACGAGCGCCTGCCCGCTCATCTCGCGGTCGGATTCGTAGGAGATGTCCTTGTCGTCGATCTTGATGGAGCGGTTTTCCTTGACGCGGACCTTCGCCGGTTCGATCCGCACCGCTTTGACCGCCGGGACGATGGCCTGCAACGCCGCCAGCACCGGCTCGAACCGGTCGTTGCCTTTGAGGTAGCTCACTACCGAGGCCAGGCCAGTACCATCGGCATCGAGACGGGGAGGAGTTTCTGATCGATAGGAAGGCAAATGGAGATGTTTACCAAACATCTTCATCAGTGCGATATCCCCTAATGTCTGGCGGAAATCCCAGAATGGGATATCCTGAAAGGCAACAGGTTCAAAACCGGGCTGTTTATTGAGTCCCCAATGGGCATTTCCATAATATTGCCACTTGTCGCCTTGGTTAGAACGTTCAAACCAGGCCAGCCATTCCTTTGAATCTGGGCCTTGCGTTTTTCCTCTCAGTTCAAGCTCCAGCTTCTGTTGTTCACGACGCAGATATTCGTTAAATAGCGCGCCGTCCTCAAACACGTCTAAAATCGCGTGATTTGCCAGGTCGATCATCACCTCCAGCGCCTGCAACACGCCCGTCTTGCCCGCGCCGTTGGGGCCGACGAGGGCGGTGA
>CAZLRO010000201.1:0-7162 GCA_964561865.1 uncultured Rhodothermaceae bacterium
CGATCTCATGAGATTGACCCTGATCGACCATGCTCCTCGCAATGACACGGAGGGAGAATTGAATTGTATTACCCAAAGGCCGACAGGCCGTACCAAATCCTCTTCCGCTGCCCTTATGACCAGGGGGCAACAGGTCGATACCTTGCGTGGATGTTTCCCCTGTCTCTGCTATCCATGACTGCTGCAGCACCCCGCCCCTCTGGCACACGTCAGGCTTCTAACAGCCTCGAGTTCAAGATCCCCCCCTTGCCCCAGACGATGGTGAAAGCCCTCGACCTGATGAACCTGCCGGAAGGCCCGGAGGTCGATCAGGTGGTCGACCTCATCCAGCATGATCCGGGCGTGGTGGCCCGGCTGCTGCGGGTGGCCAACTCGGCCTATTATGGGCAGAAAGGCGGCATCCAGAACGTCTCGCGGGCGGTGATGGTCCTGGGAACTGCCTCGGCGACGGGCATCATCATCGGCATGGGGATGCAGGAGATGCACCGGTCGGTAGATGCACGGGCCTCGGTGCCCTTTTTCAAGATCGTCCGGCACAGCATCGCCACCGCATTTCTGGCGCGGCAGATGCTTCAGCACGAAGCGATCCAGGAGGTCAACTTGCTGGACAAGGCCGAGCAGATGGCCGATGTCTTCACCGGGGCCTTGTTGCATGACTTCGGGAAATTGCTGCTGCTGTACAACTATCCGGAGAAGGCAGCGGCCTTTTACCATGCTTCCGCCAACGACCAGCTTTCCGAAGCCGAGCTGCTGCAACGGGAGAAGGAACGGCTGGGTCATGACCACGTGGAAGCAGGAGGCTACCTGGCCGAAAAGATGCATTTCCCGGAGGTGCTGGTCAAAGCCATCGCCCTGCACCACCCCTGCCGCCAGAAGGCACCGCCCGATCCCGCCACCCTTCGTCTGGTCACCACCATCCGGGCCGCCAACCTGACCGCCGCAGCCCTGGGCTACCCCTCACACCACCTGGTCACCATCGATCAGTGCTGTATGCATCCGGTGTGGGGCCAACTGATTTCCGGGCGGATGCTGGCCTACCCGCACAAGCAAAGCCTCCTGCGGACGGTCCTGGCAAGCCGTAGCCAACTCGACACCTACGTGGATGCCTTGATCTGACCGAGGGGTGTCGGCTAGATTGCGGCCATATTTCCTGTTACGGTCGCACCATGGACCTGCACACCCTGCCCGACCTCACTGCCGAGACCCTCGCCGACATGCCAGTCGAACGGGCCGAGACGATCCCGTCGTCCTGGTACACGCATCCCGGCTTTCACACCCTCGAACGCGACACCCTCTTTGCCCGGAGCTGGCAGTATGTGGGCCACACCTGCCGCCTGCAACAGCCCGGCGACTATCTCGCACTCGACCTGGCGGGCAGCCCGGTGCTGGTCGTCCGCGACCGGGATGGAGGGTTGCGGGCCTTCTACAACGTCTGCCGCCACCGGGGCGGGCCGCTGGTGATGGAGGCCTGTGGCACGGCGAAGGTGCTCCAGTGCCAGTACCACGGCTGGACCTACCTGCTCGACGGCTCGCTGCGGGGCGTCCCCCGCTTTGGTCGCAGCGAACTCTTCGACAAGAAAGACTACGGCCTCGTACCCCTCGAGGTGGCCCTCTGGCAGGAACTCGTGTTCGTGCGCCTTAAACCTGCCCCCGACACGCTGGAGACCTTGCTCGACGGCATCGCTGGGCGCATCGCACCCATGCGCCTCGACACGAAGCAGTTCATCCGCCGCGACGCCTACGACATCGGCTGCAACTGGAAGGTATATGTGGACAATTATCTGGAAGGTTACCACATCCCGCTCGTCCATCCTGAACTGAACGACGTGCTGGACTACCGCGCCTACGTCACCGAGACGTATCCCCACTATTCGCTGCAATACAGCCCGTTCAAGACCGACGAAAACCCCTACGGCATTGCCGACGGTGAGGCGTTCTACTATTTCGTCTATCCCAACATGATGTTCAACATCCTGCCGGGGCGGTTACAGATGAACCTGGTGCTCCCGCTCGCTGCCGACCGATGCCGGGTGCTGTTCGACTACTACTATGACGACCCGTCGGATGCAAGGCGGATCGCGGATGACCTCGCCTTCAGCGACCTCGTGCAGCAGCAGGACGGCGAGATCTGCGAGGCCGTGCAGCGCGGCCTGCAATCCGATGCCTACGACCGAGGACGGTTCTCGCCCGAGATGGAGACCGGCGTCCACCATTTCCAGTCCCTGCTCAGGAATACGTACCGGCACGCGCTGGGTTGGCTTTGAGGGTGGGGTTTGATGCCTGGGACGACCTGCCGCCTCCGTGTCCCAGCGAGGCTTTTGCCTGAGCGATGACGCAGCCCCGAAAGTCCCCTCTGCGAGAGGGGTGGCCCGCACGGCACCCGCCGGGCGGGACGGGGTGTGCCCCAACGTCCGCATCAGCACCAGGCGCTTGCAACAACACACCTGCCCGGCCGGGGATGACTTTATCTTCAGGGTACACCCTAGGGCAATCGCATTAGGTCGTATGGACAAATGAAAAGTTCAAGTACGAGGACACCTTCACCACGTTCATGTCGTTCTTGGACGATTCCAACCCACGCCTATGCACCGCTACGCGATCTCCGACAAAGACTTCGAACAAAGACTTCGAACGCATCGCCCCCCTGTTGCCCGGACAGGCAGGCAAACCGGGCCGCAATGCCCAGGACAACCGCCTTTTCATTGATGCCCTTCTCTGGATTGCTCGCACCGGAGCACCCTGGCAAGACCTGCCCGAGCGCTTCGGCAAACTCAACACGATCTACAAACGCTTCACCCGCTGGGGCAAGCGTGGCCTCTGGCAGGAGATTCATCATGCCTTGCAAGATCCCGATCTGCAGTGGTTGATGCTTGATTCGACGGTCGTTCGAGCGCACCAACAGGCAGCGGGCCAAAAAAAAGCGATGCCGAGAGGGAGGCACTCGGGCGCTCACGGGGCGGTTTCTCCAGCAAGGTTCATGTGGTAACCGATGCGCTGGGCCTTCCGCTTGCCTTCGGTGTAACAGCGGGTCAGCGCCATGACATCACAGCGGCTGAGCCCCTACTCAAGGCGCTGCCTGCGGTCACGAGATCGAGCATTGAAGCGGTCTTGGCCGACAAGGGCTACGACAGCGATGCCTTTATCGAGGCGATCGTTGCTTTGGAGGCTCAGCCAGTGATTCCGAGCCGAAAAGGGCGCAAAGCACCCCGCGACTATGACAAGGAGTTATACAAAGAACGCAACCTGGTGGAGCGTTTTTTCAATCGGATCAAGCACTACCGTCGCGTGGCTACGCGCTACGAGAAGTCAGTGCAGAACTACGTCTCGTTTCTGCATGTGGTCTCGATTATGGCATGGCTGCGGTAAAGGCAAGTGAAGATCCCATTTGTCCACACGACCTAGACCAGTTGTAAGACGTCGAAGAGATAGGCTTGATCCCACCCGGCGCGAAGCCGTTTGATGGCGATACCCCGCTTCAAACTTCGCTCTCGTTGCAAGGCCGAGACGGCTAAACGACGAACCAGCGCCAAATTCGCTGCCGCATGCCCGCTCCGGATCCGACTTTGATCTTCCTCGAAGGCCACATCCAAGACCCAGTGCAACCGGTTCTCTACATGCCAATGCCGACGAATCACCCGCAGCAAGTGCCCCGCCTCGGCTGGCAAACTGCTGATGTAGTAGTGCCTCTCCACTGAAGTACACGACCCCACTTCACGGATGCGCTCCAGCAAGACCACCGTACGCAACCCCGGCCATCGATCGAGGTCGAGCAACCCCTGCCCGGCAACCGGCAGCGCCCAGCAGCGGCGCTGCTCGATCCTGCCATGGGCACCATCGACCGCCTTGGCAAAGGCCAGCCCCCGCTCGACCACCCCCTCGGTCGGCGCTACGGGCAAGCGTACCCGATCGAAGAGCGCCTCGACGTCGGCGCAGAGGCCCCCCTGGTTTGCCTTGAGCGAGAGCACATAATCGGCTCCCCGCTCAAGAATCGCCTGGGCAATCTCCCGTTGGCAGCCCACCGCGTCGATCGTTACGATGCAGCCGTGCAAATCCAGAAGCCTGATCAACTCCGGTATCGCCTTGATCTCATTCGACTTGTCTTCGGTCTGGATCCCTCCCAAAAGCAGGCAGTTCTCCGTAGCCCAGGCTCCGACCATATGCAAGGCGGCCTGATTCGAGGCGCGGTCGTAACTGCCTCGGAGCCGCTTGCCGTCGAGGACGACCACCTCGCCCTCGGTCGTCTCGAAGATGCTCTGCATCCAAGCCAGAAAGCAACGCTCAAACTGTTCGGTCTCGATCAGCGAGAAAACGCGGCCAATCGTATCGTGGGAGGGGATACCGTTCTTCAGGTCAAGGAAGGTGCTGAGCCAGTCTTCTTTAGCATGGCCATACTCTTCGATGGCCGTGAAGCCGTCAGTGCCACAGATCGTGCCACAGATCGTGCCACAGATCGAGAGCACGAGAATGTCGTGGAGGCTATGGAGCTTGAGATGATCGCGCCGGGGGTCTTCGAGTTGGCTGAAGTGCGTGGCGATCGAAGCAGGGGAGGGTGTCGTCATGGGTTAGCTCAATGGCGTGTGAGCGGCACAGGACAGGCGCAAGATACCTAACACCAAGGTTATGCGATTGCCCTAGGAGGGGGGATTGAGCTTGCATACCTGTTCTTAAAGAGTTGTACCAAAGGTGCGGCACCCCAGGCTCCAAGTACCAAGCCCCCTCCTCACTCATACCGCAGGCTCTTCACCGGGTCGGCGAGCGCGGCGCGCAGGGCCTGGGTGCCCACCGTCAGCAACACCAGCGCCAGGACAATGACGGCGCCGGTGAGCAGGATACCCCCGCCGAAGGCTACCCGGTCATAGAAGTTGTCGAGCCACAGCCGGTTGGCGAAATACGCCAGGGGCAGGGCCACCAGCGCCGCAACGACGGTCAACACCAGGAACTCGCGGGACAGCAGCCACACCACGTTGGGCACACTCGCCCCCATCACCTTCCGGATGCCGATCTCCTTGGTGCGGCGTGCCGCCACATAGGCGACGATGCTCAACAGCCCCAGGCACGCAATCATCAGGGCGAGTGTCGCCAGTAGCCCGATGATGCGTACCCCATCCTGGAAGACTCGGATGGCCTCGTTCTCCTGCACCCGCTGCAAGTAGAAACCGTACTCCAGCGTGTGCCGCGTGTCAATGCGCGCCCAGGTGCTCTGCAAGGCCGTCAGCACCGCCGCTTCTCGTCCGGGATGAACCCGCACGATCATGGTTCGGAAAAACGTGGGGTCGTTGAAGATGACCAGCGGCTCCAGTGGTAGCGAGAGGGCATCCACCTGGAAATTTCGCACGACCCCGATGACCGGGCGGAACTGGCCGAAGAACCAGATCGGGGCACCCAGGGCCTCCTCCGGACGCGCGAAGCCCAGCCGCTCGGTCGCCGTCTCATTCAGCACTACCCCCGGCTGTCCGGCAGAAGCGTCCTCGAAATTGCGCCCGGCCACGAAATGCAGCTCCAGGTTCCGGAGAAAGCCCGCGCTGGCACTGAAGTAGTTGGCGTCGAGGGTGTCGGTCTCATGCGCCATCCGGGCGGAGGTCCCCCCGTCGGCGGCGGGCAGGCGCGACGTCACCCCCACCCCCACTACATCGGGAAGCCGCAATAATTCCTGGCCGAGCACATCCGGGTCATTTCCCTGTAGCAGGACGGTGAGTTGGTCCCGAACGTGGAAACCGAAGTGGTCGGCCTGCATGTACGCGAATTGCCGGACGAGCAGGACGGTGGTCACCACAAAGAAGAACGCAAGCGTCAGTTGCACGAAGGCCAGCCCACGCCGCAGCCGGGACGCCGATCCTCCCCCGTCTCCCACGCTGCCCCGCAGCACCAGCGAGGGCTGGAACCGGGACAACTGCAAGGCGGGGAAGCCACCCGCCAGCAGGCCCATGAGCAGCGTGAACCCGAAGTACAGCCCTAACAGCCCCGGATCATAGAGCAGCGACAGGTTCACCTGGATCTCGAACCGGGAGAGGAGGGCGAGCTTGTTGAAGGCCGGGATGAGGAGCAACTGCAAGACCATGCCCACCCCCAGTGCCCCCAGCGCCGTCAGCACGGACTCGACCAGAAACTGCGCCCGCAGCTGTACCGGATGGGCACCCAGGGCCTTGCGAATACCCACCTCGCGGGCACGCCGGGTAGCCTGCGCTACGGCCAGCCCGATGTAGTTGAACACCGCGGCCAGCACCACCGTGATCCCCAGCCCCAGCAGAACCCACACGATGAACCCCGGCAGGTTGTAGGCAGCAATCTCATTGCTGAGGGCAGGGCCGAGCATGATGTCCGTCAGCCGTTGCGGGGTCAGGACGTACGCCCCGTCATACCGTTGTGCGAGGCGGTTCAGGTGCGGTTGCAGCACGTCGGGAGACGACCCCTGCCGCAGCAGCACGTAGGTAGCGAAACGCCAGAAGTTGTCCGCGTCTTCCAGCTCCGTCCGTGTCGATGCGACGGTGCCCAGGGTCTCGAACGAGGCCAGAACGTCGAACCGGAGGTGCGATTTCACCTCCTCGGTCTGGATCACGCCCGTCACGGTGTAGTCGCCGAACTCGGCCAGCGAGAATGGTTGTCCTATGGGGTCGGCCTCGCCGAAAAACTTGCGGGCCGTTTCTTCGGACAGGATGATGCGGTGTGGCCCTGTGAGGGCTGAGGTGGGGTCTCCGCGCAGCAACCGAAAGTCGAACAGCGAGAAGAACGCCGGTTCGGCGTGCAGGCCCTCCACGTACAGTGCCTTCGCATTGGCCTCGGCGTCGGAGCGGATCTGCCCGAAGCGCAGCGTCTGCTCCACCTCCGGCACCTCCACCTGAAGGGCAGGCCCCAGATAGGCCGGGGTCGCCGCCAGAGACGCAATCGGGGACATCTGGGCGTCCTGTCGGGCCGAGATCACCCGGACGATCCGGTCGGCGTTCTCATGGAAGCGGTCGTAGCTCCGCTGATCCTCGATGAGCAGCAGCACCAGCAGGCTCACCGTCATCGCTGCCCCCAGCCCCACCACATTGATCAGCGTGGAGAAGGGCTGTCGCCGCAGGTTCCGCAGGGCGATGATGAGGTAATTACGCAGCATCGTTCGAGGTTGGATTCGGATAGCAGGAGCGGATACCGGCGCCCTGGCTAATTCATTGGATGGGCG
>CAZLRO010000202.1:0-2141 GCA_964561865.1 uncultured Rhodothermaceae bacterium
GCTGCTCCATATAGTGCGACCGGATATTATTGTTGTTCCGGTACGCGGCAACATCGAAACGCGCATCCGCACCATGCGCACGCAGGGTATTGATGCACTGATCCTTGCCTATGCAGGACTCGCGCGGCTTGGGATTGACCACCTGATTGCTGAAATCCATACCCTGTTTGAAGGGGGTGAACAGGAGTAAGGCGGTGGGAAAGTGCGTGGTACCTGGGACTTGGTGTTTGGTACTTGGGGCGCTCGCGGTGTTCGTTTTGGTTGTCGAAGGGTCACCCAAGGCCGTAGGCCGCCCCAATAGCCGTCAAGCCGTCCCAAAAGGTTGTAGACCGTACCAATCCAAGCCCCATCCCTATGTCCCGGCGAATGGCGAACCACATCCTGAACCGGGAGCTGAGCTGGCTCTCTTTCAACGCCCGCGTTCTGCAGGAAGCCCAGGATTCGTCGGTCCCCCTTCTGGAACGCCTCCGGTTTCTGGCGATCTATTCGTCGAACCTGGACGAGTTCTTCCGGGTGCGGGTGGCCTCGCTGCGCAGCCTGCTCCGTCTCCGAAAGAAAGACCGCAAGGACCTGCTCCGGGACCTGGGGTATTCCCCGGATCGATTGCTGAGGGAGATTCACAGGCAGGTACATGCCCAGCAGGAGTTGTTCGGGGAGGTCTTCCGTAAGCAACTCCTGCCGTCCCTGGCCGCAGAGGGCATCGTCCTGCTCAATGACCAGACCGTTACGGCGGCACAACGGTCCTGGCTGGCCTCGTACTTCGAGGAAGCCGTTCGCCCGCACCTGCACCCGATGCCGCTGGAGGCCGACACCCCCGTGCCGTTCCTGCGGAACCGGGTGCTGTATCTGGTGATCGAACTGTGGCCGTCGGGGATGCGGGGGTGGGGCGGTGTGCCTCGCTATGCCCTGCTGGAGATCCCAACACAGGTATTACCCCGGTTCATCACCCTGCCCACCGAGGGTACCAGCCAGGAAGTGCTCTTCCTCGACGACGTGCTGCGGGTTAACCTGCATGCCCTCTTCCCGCACTTCGACGTGGGTAATGCCTATGCCGTCAAGCTCTCGCGCGATGCCGAGTTGTATCTGGAAGACGAGTTCGCGGGCAACCTCGTCGAGATGATCCGCCAAAGCCTGTCGAAGCGGGAGACGGGGTTGCCCACGCGGTTCCTCTACGACCAGCAGGCCCCGTACCCGGCAGTCTCGCGGCTGAAGCAGTGGCTCGGCCTGGCCGACGAAGACCTCGTGGCCGGGGGGCGCTACCACAACTTCAGCGACTTCTTCGCCTTCCCGACGTTCGACCGCGCCGACCTGCAACATCCGCCCTTGCCGCCGCTGCCCCATCCCGCGCTCGCACATGCGCCCTCGCTATTCGCGGCCATCGCCGGACAGGACCACCTGCTGCACCTGCCCTACCAGTCATTCGGCGAAGTGCTGCGCTTCCTCCACGAGGCCGCCGACGACCCGCAGGTCACCACGCTGCGCATCACCCTCTACCGCGTGGCTGCGGACTCGCAGGTAGCCCAGGCGCTCATCCGCGCCCGTGCCGCTGGCAAGCAGGTGACGGCCTTCGTCGAGGTCAAGGCCCGGTTTGACGAGGAGACGAACCTGGAATGGGCGCAGCGTATGGAAGCAGCCGGGGTGCAGGTCATCTACAGCCTGCCGGGGCTGAAGGTCCACGCCAAGCTCCTGCTCGTCACCCGGAAGGAGGGCCAGACAGAGCGGGACTACGTCTACCTTTCGACCGGCAACTTCAACGAGAAGACTGCCCGCCTCTATGCCGACATCGGCCTGTTCACCGCCGACCCGCGCCTGACTGCCGAGGTCCGGCAGGTCTTCGCCCTGCTTGCCGGGGAAGTGCCCCATCCCGTCTTTGAACACCTGCTCGTGGCCCCGCACCACCTGCGGCGGGGCTTCTACCGCCTCATCGAGACCGAGATGGCACAGGCACGGGCGGGTGAGAAGGCCGAGATGCTGCTCAAGATGAACAGCCTGGAAGACCTGAAGATGGTTGAACAGCTCTACGAGGCGTCAGAAGCCGGCGTGCGGACCCACATCATCATCCGGGGCATCTGCTGTCTGCAACCCGGCGTGCCGGGCCGCAGCACCCACATCACCGCCACCAGCATCGTGGACCGGTTTCT
>CAZLRO010000202.1:2151-7066 GCA_964561865.1 uncultured Rhodothermaceae bacterium
TCTGGAACATGCACGGGTGTTCCGTTTCCACCACGGCGGCCAGGAGCACCTGTACCTCGCCTCAGCGGACTGGATGGGGCGCAACCTCAGCCGCCGTGTGGAGGTGGCCTTCCCAGTCTACGACCCGCGCCTGCGCCAGGAGATCAACGACTTCCTGGCCTTCCAACTGGCCGACAATACCCACGCCCGCCTGCTCGATGCCCGGCAGGCCAACGCCTATGTGCCTGCCCACCCTGCGGCCCCCGTGCGGGCGCAGGTGGATTTCTACCGCTACCTGCAAGCGAAGGCAGGGCTGGGACAGGCGGCCCTGGAAAAGCAGTGACGGGACGGACTTTGTCCGCCATGAAATAAGGCTTTATCTTGAATGGTGCAGCATCATCTGAACCGCCCGTTGCATGGCAGCGCCACACGGGCGGTTCGGGTGTTTCCGACGTTTGGGGCGTCTCAATCCGCGGGCCTTCCGTTTCGGAAGCGGGATATCATGTGGTTGTTTTGCAGAAGCCTCTTGTATTGCCTCCTGCTGGTCGCATGGTCGGGGATGCGGCTACTGGCCCAACCAGCCAGCGAACAGGGGATTCCGTTCTTCACGTATTGGTCGCCAAAAGACTACAGGGCCGATAGCCAGAACTGGGCGGTGGTGCAAGACCAGCACGGGGTAATGTATATCGGCAACGAACGCGGACTGCTGGAATACGACGGGGTGAACTGGCGGCTTGCGATCTTGCCTAACCAGTCGGCGGTGCGTTCGCTTGCCATTGACCAGCAAGGACGGGTTTTTGTAGGGGCGGAAAATGAGATCGGGTATTTGTGGCCGGATACCGCCGGGACGATGCAGTATGTCTCGCTGATGGCGCACGTTCCCGTACCGTACCGTGACTTCAATACGGTCAGCAACACCCTGGCTACCCGCGACGGCGTCTTTTTTCGCTCGGACAAGTATCTTTTCCGCTGGCGAAGCCGCCCGGATACTCCGGGGCAAGGGGATTTGCACGTCATACACCCGACGACCTCGTTTCACCGGGCCTTTCTGGTCCGGGATCGGTTGTACGTGCGGCAGCGGGGCATCGGGTTGACAGCGCTGGTGGGCGATTCTCTGCAGCTGGTACCCGATGGCGAACGGTTTGCCGATGAAGGGGTCTATGCCATGCTGCCCTTCGACCGTGCGCACCTCCTGATCGGCACCTTCACCCAGGGGCTGTTCCTGTACGACGGCGTTGCCTTCCAGCCTTTCCGAACGCAGGCCGACGCCTTTCTTCAGGCAAGCCAGCTCTATCATGGGGCTGTGCTAACCGATGGGACGTTCGCCTTTGCCACGCTTCGGGGTGGCCTCGCCATCATCGACGCACAGGGCCGCCTGGTGCAGCGGGTGAACAAGGCGGCGGGTCTGCACAACGACACCATCGGTTATGTGTACCCAGACCGTGAAGGGGGGCTTTGGCTGGGGATGGACAACGGGCTTGCCCGCCTGGAAACGCCGTCCCCGCTGTCCCTCTTTACAGAACCGTTTGGTCCGCAGGGGGCTGTGGAAGACCTGGTACGGCACCAGGGGCAGGTGTATGCCGCCACTGCGCAGGGGGTCTACCGCCTGTCCTTCGCATCCGGCCAGTTCCCGACTTTTCAACCCGTTGCCGGGATTGCAACCCAGGCTTGGGCGTTCCTCTCGCTGGATAACCTCCTGCTGGTCGCCACCAACAACGGCGTTTTCACCATTGCGGGAGACCGGGCCACACAGCAACTGGCCGACTTGAGTGCCTTCTACCTCTATCGTTCGCGGATGGATGCCAGTCGGGTCTATGTCGGATTGGAGGCGGGGGTGGGGATGCTGGTGAAGACGCAGGGCCGGTGGCGTTTTTCAGGCCCTGTGCCGGGCACTTCCGGGGTGGTACGCAGCATCGTGGAGGATGGTGAGGGGGCCCTGTGGCTGGGGACCGAACTACAGGGGGTGCAGCGGGTAAAATTTCCAACTCGCCCACCGGGACATCCCATCGACGAGGGACTGTCCGTTCCGGAGGTTGCCCGGTATGCTTGGACGCAGGGCTTGCCGCCGGGATATGTGTACGTGTATTTCGTGAGACAGCGGCTTCGTTTTGCCACAAGCCGTGGACTGTACACCTTCGACCCCCAACGCCAGACGTTCCATCTGGATGCATCTCTGGGAACGATCCTGGCCGACACGACCGCCACCATCGGGCACTTTGTGGAAGATCTGCAAGGCCAGCTCCTGGCGCGCCTCTCCGATCAGAGCCGCGTCGTCATCGGGATAGGAGTACCGCAGGAAGATAGCACCTATGCCTGGAGCACCTTCCCGTTCCGCAGGTTCGCGGAGCACGAGCCTATCGGGGCCGTCTATGCCGACCCTGTCTATCCAGGCATGTTCTGGTTTGGCAGCGAACAAAGCGTCCTGCGGTACGACCCGGCGGTGGAGAAGAATTACCGTGTGGATTTTCCAGCCCTGATTCGTAAGGTGACCGTGAACCGTCAGGGGGCAGGCGAGCATGGCGTGCTTTATGAGGGTATGTGGGCCGAGGGCGAGAAAGCCGCGCCTTCACCTCCCCGGTTACCCTATGCCCACAACGCCCTGCGCTTCGAGTTTGCCGCGCCCAGTTACGACAACCTCTCCGCCAATCGGTACCAGGTGTTGCTCGAAGGCTTCGACCAGGACTGGTCGGCCTGGACCGCTGAAACCCGCAAGGACTACACCAACCTGCCGGAGGGGGAGTATCGTTTTCGGGTGCGGGCCAGGAACGGGTACGACCACCTCAGCCAGGAGGCGGTCTTCGCCTTCACCATCCTGCCGCCCTGGTGGCGCACCTGGTGGGCCTACACCCTCTACGGACTGCTCCTGGGAGGGGCCGTCTTCGCCGTCGACCGCGTCCAGCGCCGCCGCCTGCTCCGCAAGGAGCGCGAGCGGGCCTCCCTGCGCGAGAAAGAACTCCGTACCGAAGCCGCCGAGCACCTGGCGAACTACCTCCAGGCCGAGAACAAGCGCCAGACGCAGGAACTGGAACAGGCCCGCCAACTCCAGCTCTCGATGCTGCCCCGGATCTTACCCATCCACCCGACGGTGGAACTGGCCGCCTACATGAAAACGGCCACCGAGGTTGGCGGCGACTACTACGACGCAGACCTGGCCGAGGACGGCACGCTCACGCTGGTCATCGGGGATGCCACCGGGCACGGCCTGCCCGCCGGGACGATGGTCACCGCCACGAAGGGCATCCTGGGGGCACTCGCCCGGCAGGACGACCTGGGGCAGGTGTTGCAGACGGCCAGCGAGGCGGTGCGTCGGATGCGGCTGCCCCGGCTCTACATGGCGTTGGCGCTGGTGCGGCTGCGCGGGCATACGCTGGAGGTGGCCGGGGCGGGGATGCCCCCGGCGATGGTGTACCGGGCAGCGACGGGGGGCATCGACGTTGTGCCGCTGAAGGGGATGCCGCTGGGCAGTCCGAGCCGCTACCCCTACCGGGTACAGGGGGTGTCGCTCTCGGCAGGGGACACGGTGTTGCTGATGAGCGACGGGTTGCCGGAGTTGCGGAGTGTGACGGGCGAGTTGCTGGGGTATGAACGGATGCCGGAGCTGCTGGCGGGGATGGGGGGGCTGCGGGCGGAGGAGGTCATCGCGTGCGTGCTGGAGGTAGCAAAGGCGTGGTGTGAGGGCACGGCCCCAGAGGATGACCTGACGCTGATCGTGATGAAGATGAAGGCCCCCCCTGCGAACGGGCATCAGGGGCTGTTGACCAGTGAGGCTGACCGAGACGCATGAATGGTACCTTTGAATGCTGCCTTGCGGGTCGAGTTGGTGGCCCTCGACGGCTACGACCAGGCCGTGCGCGCGGAGCTGGCATCCGACGGATCGCTGTTTGAAGGCTATCATCCGCGCATGGAAGCGGTGCATCTCGAACATGCGGCGCGGCTAAAGGACATCATCGTCCGCCACGGCTGGCCGGGGGTTGCGCTTGTTGGTGCGGAGGGGGTGTTTGCGGCGTGGCGTATCGCCCAGCATGCCATCAGCGCCCCGCCATTCATGCGCCGATGCCGCGACCTGCTCGATGCCGCCAGCCGGCAAGCCGACGCCCCCCGTTGGCAGTTCGCCTACCTCGACGACCGAATCCGGGTCTTTGAAGGGCTTCCGCAGCGGTATGGGACCCAGTTCCGTGACGGTCCGGACGGGCCAGAACCCTATCCCCTGGACGATGCGGCAGGCGTGGGGGCCCGGCGGCGCGACCTGGGCCTGCCGCCCCTGGCCGAGGTGATCGCCCAGGCGCGTGCCCATCCGCCACCCGCACCCCTCGATCCGACGGCCAGGGAAGCATGGGAACTAGCGTGGCGGCGAGTGGTCGGATGGCTGAGGTAAAAACCGGGAATTCCCGTCTCCCGCAAACACCGAGGAGAGATGCGCACACAGATAGGTTATATACTGTTCCTGGTCGGTATTCTATTGGGGAACGTTGCCTGTGCGCCGCGTGTGCAACAGCGGGCTGCTGACTATAGCGGCTTTGCGGCCAGCGGCCCACTCCGCGTCGAGGTCATCGCCTTTGCTGATCTCGTCGATGTGGCCCGGGGGCGGCGTGTGCCCATCAAGGTCCACCTGCCCGCCAGCGGAGGTCCATACCCCGTTGTGGTGGTGTCGCACGGCGGGGGTGGTCACTGGGATGCCCACTTTGCCCAGGCACAACACCTGGCCTCGCACGGGTATGTGGTGCTGGCCCTGGAGCATGTAGGCAGCAACACCGACGTGCTGAGAAGCTCGCTCCGGTTCGGCGAGAACCTGGAGGCGATGACCCGCGATGCGCAGGAGGTGCTCGGCCGGCCCCGCGATGTCCACTTCGCCCTCGACCAGGCCGAGCAATGGCAAGCCACCCATCCCCGGATGCGCGGACGTCTCGACCTCGGCCGGGTGGGTGTGATGGGACAC
>CAZLRO010000203.1:0-7037 GCA_964561865.1 uncultured Rhodothermaceae bacterium
ATCGGGGCTACCTACGGCGAGCCGTTCCTCTACTACCAGGGGCCGATTGGCGTGACCGACCTCGTCGCCACGCTCCGGCGCGAGCGCCCGTTCCGGTAGGCCGGCTCACTCGACCTGCCACTCGTGCAGGCCCGCCGAGAAGTCCGGAGGCAGGTCTACCTCCAGGCGCAGGGCGGTGGTCTCTACCGGGTCGAAGTGCAACTCGTCGAACGCATCCTTGCGGACGGTGTAGGGCGTGCGGTTGCGCACGGGCTGCCAGGTGTCGCCGTCGCGGTAGAACAGCCGCCAGGCCGTGGGCACACGGCATTCCCCGATACCGGTGTCGTCGAACCAGTAGACCTTTACGCGGGAGACGGTCTGCACCTGGGCGAAGTCGTACTGTACCCATTCTGTCGTGCCCTTGCGCGGCCACCAGTGCAGGAACCGGTAGCTGTGGTCGTCGGAGCGGGCGGGCAGCAACTGGTCGGCCAGGGCACCCACCGACGTCAGATCCTGCGAGGCCGAGGCCCGGCTGGTCCAGGCGATGGTGGGGGCGGGCAACGGGCGGGTGTGGGCCAGGTCGTAGGGCAGCCAGACGAGCATCTGCCCCGGCCCCCGGTTCGCCCAGGCATAGTAGGGGATGGCTGTGACGAGGCGCGGAGCGTCCAGCCGCTCTACCCCCCCGTCCACCGTCCGCCGGGCACCGTCGGCGGTGAACGTGAGCACGTCCACCCCGTTGAGCAGGTCCGGCATGTGGCGGGTTTCGACCGCGACCTCCGGCGAGACCAGCAGGTGCAGCACGTTCGGATCGGCCTGGTCCTTGCCCTCAACGGCATAGACGAGCGGGCCTTTCTGCAGGGCAAACCGCCCGGCATCGTGGACCACCTGCGCGTGCGCCAGCACCTTGCGGACGGGCATCGGCAACTCCAGCAGCACCACGTCGCCCTTGCGCCAGGTGCGGTGGAGGCGGGCATAGCCCTTGTCCAGGTCCAGCGGCGTCGGCACGCCGTTCACCGTCAGCACCACCGGGTCGTGCCGGGTGTCGGCAAACCGGTAGAGGTCGCTGGGGACGGCCTCGTTCCGCGCCCAGCCGGGGATGCGCAGGAACAGCGTGAACGCCTCTTCCCGCGCCGGCTCCACCTGCACGGCGATCCGCCCTTCCCACGGGTAGTTACCCGCCTGCCGGAGGACTACCGCGTTGCCCGTCAGCCGCTGGATCGTGGCTTCGCTGGAGACATACAGGTTCACATACAGCCCTTCCTCGTTGTGCCCGTAGAGATACCCCGGCATCGAGGGCAGGAACCGGCTGATGTTCGACGGACAGCAGGCCACGCCGAACCAGGGCTTGCGCTCGTGCTGGCCCTCGGATTCGAGCGGGTTCGGGTAGAAGAAACGGTCGCCGGAGAGCGAGACCCCCGCCAGCAGTGCGTTGTAGAGCGTCCGCTCCAGCACATCCACGTATTTGGCGTCGCCACGCCAGAGGAACAGCCGGTGGTTCCACATCACGTTGGCAATGGACGCACAGGTCTCGCAGTAGGCCGACATATTGGGCAGTTCGTAGGCCCTGCCGAATCCCTCGTTGTGCCCCATGCTGCCGATGCCACCGGTGAGGTAGTACTTGTGCCGCACCACGTCTTCCCAGATGCGGTCGATGGCTGTCACATAGGCCTCGTCGTTCGTCAGCGCGGCGACATCGGCCATGCCGGCGTACATGTAGGCCGCCCGCACTGCATGGCCGACAGCCACGGTCTGCTCGACCACCGGGAGGTGCGACTGGCTGTAGGGAGCACCCTTTGCGTAGTGTCCACGGGCATCGAGGAAGAACTTCGCCAGTTCGAGGTAGCGCCGGTCGCCCGTGACGCGGTAGAGCTTCACCAGCCCCATCTCGATGCCCTGGTGCCCCGGCCCCTTGACGATCTTGTCCCACCCGAAAGACTGATCGACGAGGTCGGCGCTGCGAAGGGCAATGTCGAGCAGGGTGCGCTTGCCGGTGGCCTGGTAATGCGCCGCCGCCGCCTCGTACAGATGCCCCACGTTGTAGAGTTCGTGGCTGTGCTCCTCTTCATGTTCCCACCGGTTCAGCCCTGCCCACGGGTGCGGGTGCTCCGGGTCGATGGTACGGTTCGTATACAGGTAGCCGTCGGGTTCCTGCGCCCGCCCGATCTTGTAGATGAGCGTATCCAGGTACGCATCGAGCCGGGGATCGGGCTGAACTTGCAGCGCATACGAGGCCCCCTCCATCACCTTGTACACGTCCGAGTCGTCGAACGGGTACTGGGTGCAGAACGCCCCCGTCGCCAGCCCGCCTGCGATCTCGAAATTCTTGACACGTCCGGTCTCCTCGCTCGTCAGGAACGCAAAAGGGATCGTCTTGTCGATGTCCGTCCGGATGCGCGGTGCCCAGAACGTGTCCTTGATCTGGACGTCGGAGAAGGGGACGGGGCGGATCGGATAGTCCGTCTGCTGGGCCTGGGCGGGCCACAACCCGACGAGCAGCAGGGCACAGACCAGCAACGTTCTCATGGCAATTCCCGGAGGATTGGTAGCACAGATACCGCAAGATACAGCCTGTCGCTGCACGTACGAAACGGCATTATAGTCAAATTGACGATATCGTCAATTTGACTATAATTCATCAGAATTACCCCGTGCCTGGCTCACTTCAGCACATTGAGGAAGCCGGTGATGATGAGCGCGTTGGTGAAGTCGATAAAGAAGGCGCCCACCATCGGGACGACGAGGTAGGCGCGGGGGGCGGGGCCGTACTTCTCCACGAGCGCGTCCATGTTCGCCATGGCGTTGGCGGTGGTACCCAGCATAAAGCCGGCCATGCCGCTGCCCATCACGGCGGCGTCGTAGTCGCGGCCCATGAGGCGGTATACCGGCCAGCACACGAGCGCGATGAGGGCCACTTGGGCAAGGAGGATCACCACCAGCGGCAGTGCCAGGTCCACCAGCTTCCACAGCTCCAGGGACATGAGGGCCATCACGATGAAGAGCGAGAGGGCGGCGTTGCCCAGGTCGTCGATCACTTTCTGCGAGAAGCCGAACCACCGCGTTACGTCGTCGAGGTTGCGCAGGAGCGCGGCCACGAGCATCGCGCCGATGTAGGCGGGCAGCGTCACGCCGATGGCCTCGAAGCCCTGACTCACGTAGCTGCCGGCCCAGAGCGCCACCAGCAGCGCCACCAGACTCTTGAGCAGCACATACGACTCCTTGTCCTCGCCCGTCGGTGGTTGCGCCGGGCGCTCGTGCATCTGTTCCTCCACGATCTCGGCCATCGGGTGCCCCGTCTCCACGACGGCCTTCGACCGGGCGCGCAGCCGGTATTTCTCGATGAGCCAGGTGCCGATCGGCCCGCCGATGACCCCGCCCGAGATGATGCCCACCATCGCCGCCGCCGTCGCCACTGTGGCTGCTGCGGGGACGCCGGCCTCCTCGAACAGCGGCGCAAACGCCAGTCCGGTGGCTGGGCCACCCGTGAGCGTGACCGACCCTGCCAGCACGCCGAAGAGCGGATGTACGCCCAGCGGCCAGGCCAGCAGTACCCCCAGCAGGTTCTGCGCCACTGCCAATACTGTGGCAAACAGGAAGAAGATCAGCACCTGTGGCCCACCCACCTTCAGCAACGAGAGCGACGCCCCGAAGCCGATGCTCGCGAAGAAGGCGATCATCAGCGGGCTTTGCAGCGTCTTGTCGAACGCCACCAGCGTGTGCCCCTGGTTGTGGGCCAGCAGTAACCCCACCGCCGCCACCAGCCCCCCGATGACCGGTGCTGGCAGGTTGTAGCGCGAGAGCAGCGGGATCAGCTTCTTGAGGCCATAGCCCAGAAAGAGCACCAGTCCGGCAAAGGCGACGGACTGCACAAGGTCGAGTTGCAACATGGAGGCGAGAACCGGGGATGAAACGGGGAACGGGGTCGTCGTCCAGACGCCCCTCGGCGCGCCTGCAATCTACAATACCGCATCCGATTCTCTAGGACCCAGCCATCCATCCAACTATCCGCATACACCTCCTTCCAGGAACCAGCAGGCCGTAACGGGCGAGGTCTGGAAGAACTCATACAGGAACCGCCCGACCTTGCTCTCGCCGCTGCGGTCGGGATGGCGGCCATCATCTTCAAAGTCGTCTTCGAACCATTGCAGTCCATCGCTGCGGGGCGTATCGGTATCCGCCCAGATGTACGGCCCCCAGGCGATCCAGGGCGCGACCGTGTTGTAGTTCAGGTCCCCGGCCAGCGAATCCACCTCTCCCGTCTCCATCTGCCGGATCTGGGCCTCAATCAGCCACTTGACGGTAAAGCTGGTCTCGTAGGCCCAGGGTTCCGGATTGACCGACTGGTTGTCGTAGCCGCCATAGATACGGCTGGAGAGGAACACCAGCTTCAGGTTGGGATAGCGCGTCTTGAGCGAGCGCACCAGGTTGCCCATGACCACCACCTCCGAGTACACTTCTGCTTCCGGATCAGGCAGGGATTTCGAGAGGATGTTCTGAAGAGAGTCCTTATCTATCTGGAACCCCGGTTTAGTCCAAATGATCTGAACTTGTTTTTCTGTATAGCCAAGGGGGGTGAGCACGTTGTCCAGCACGCGGTCGTAGTTCTGGTCCATCGGGCTGTCCCAACTGACCGAAGCTTCGCCGGACTTGGCCCCGTTGAGAAACTCCAAGTCGGGGTGCAGCAGCGGATCGGCCTGTGCCCGTCCCATGAACGACCATGACTGTCCCTGCGTCTCACACGCCCAGCTCCCCTGTTCCACGCGGCACATATCGGGCCGGGTAGCCCAGAACTCCTGCCAGACGTTCGAATAGCCGACGGAGAGGAACAGCACCTTGTCGGTGGTGCTGGGGTTGCCGTTGGCGTCGAGCGGGGCCATGGCAAGGGCGCGGGCTACCCCCTCGTTCAGATGGGCTTCGGGGATGTCGTTGCTTCCGCCCGGATACAGCCCTCCCTCAAAGCCATAGTAAGTATCGCCTGCCCTCATGTCGATGAGTGGGAGCGGGGTCGAGTAGTGGACCATGCCCAGGGAGACGGTCTGCCCATCGGCCACGTCATAATCGGCGGAGAAGAGGTTGTAGGTGTCCTTGGTCACGTCTACATGCACGAGGAACGCGCCGGTGGCCCCGGCCTTGCCTGCCGCCGGGGTAAACGGCTGCGGCATCATCTGGGCCGTAGCCCCCGTGCCAGTCCCCTGGCCTTGCTTCACCAGCTTGCCTGTCACCGCAGGGCCAGCCCCTTGTATCCGATACAGGTATACCCCCTGTGCCAGGCCCGACAACGACAGGGCCACCTGTGCCGGACCACTGACCCACTGCTGCACCGGGGCCAGCACCTCTCGCCCCTGGAGGTCATACAGCGAAAACGTCACCGCCTGGGGCTGGCTGACCTGGAACGGCACATTCACCTGGTCCGAGGCCGGGTGGGGGAAGGGCACCCCCGCCACGAGGTGGTAGGGCAGTGTCGGGTCTTCCTCGACGCCAACCGAGACTTCCACGTTCAAGTCTACGCAGCCCGTTGTGTCGGTGGTGTCCTGTACGGGCGTTAGGCCCGGATAGGAGGCCTGTACAACGGCATCGGCCACTGGCAGGCTGGTCCGGGTGTCAGTGGCGCAGACCGTTAGTTGCAACGCCGAAAGGGGCTGACTGGACGCTTGCGGCAGTACACCGAAAAACCAGCCCAGGAGACCCAGCAGGAGAACAGGGGAGGTGGGCCTTGTTTTCATGACGCTTGGGGATCGGACGATCCGGCTTTGATAACGATCGGGAGGCACATTGCGGGTGGAGGGAAGACGCCGGTTGTCGGGCGCTGTTCCGATGACTTTCTGTAATATATCCAGCCAGATAGCAGGGAGATGTCATCGAAATTGCACAATTGTATCGCAACTGCGGTTCCCGGAAACCCGGCTGAAAACTGTCGATGCGAGAGGAGGTCCATGAAAAAACCCGGCCTGCCAAAGCAGTACCGGGTTGCCATGGATGTGGCCGCAAAATCGGTCAGGGGAACATGTAGCGGTCCATGTACGAGAACAGCAACACGGCAGCCCCGGCCACCCAGACCAGGAACGTAACCACCAGGCCCACCAGCTTCCAGTTCTCAGGCCGGGTCGGGCCGTTCGACGCCTGCGGCACCGCATAGGCCGAAGCGAGGTTCGTCGGCACCGAGGGAACGGTGACAAAAACAGGGGCATTGGAACCTCCATGCCCGTCTCCGCTGGCGTGCAGGTACACCGACGGCAGGGCAGGCCGGTCGGCATAGCCCGGCGGGGTATGGACGAACATCGATGATGAAGCCAGGGGGCGCGTATACCCATCTCCTGCGCGGAGGTCTTCGGAGAGGTTGTCCGCAAGACGGGGCGAGGCAGGAGGAACCACCGGTTGCATCAGCATTTCCAACTGGATGAGAGGTCTATCAGAGGGTATATCGTCATGCCCCTGATGGTTCTTAACGAGCGTAAACCTTTTTTTTGCTGGAATTGGGAATTTTTAGGGCCTGCCGGGTGTCCCGTCGGGTGTCTGGAAAAATGCTGTGCGTTGGCAGAAATAGTCCAGGTCGGGCACAATGGTATCGAGCACCCGCGCCGTCGAGAGCACCCCTGGCAACCCGGCGCCGGGATGGGTGCCCGCCCCCACGAAGTACAGGTGTTCGATGTCCTCACTCCGGTTGTGCGGGCGGAACCAGGCACTCTGCGTCAACACCGGCTCCACCGAGAAGGCCGCCCCCTTGAAGGCACAGTAGTCGTCGAGGAACCCCTGGGGGGTGAGCACGTGGGAGGTGACGAGGTGGCGTCCTAGGTCCGGCAACAGCGAGTTGCCCAACGCCTGCATGATCGCCGCCCGGTACGCTTCGGCACGGCTGCGCCAGTCCACTCCGCTGTCGAGGTGGGGCACGGGGGAGAGCACGTAGAACGCATCGCACCCCGGCGGGGCCATTGATGGGTCGGTGGCGGTGGGGCGGTGCAGGTACAGGCTGAAATCGTCGGCCAGCACCTTGCGCTCGAAGATGTCGTCGAGCAGCTCGCGGTAGCGCGGTCCGAGCAGGATGGTGTGATGCGCCACTTCTG
>CAZLRO010000204.1:0-6955 GCA_964561865.1 uncultured Rhodothermaceae bacterium
CCAGAGCTACTCTTGTTGATACCCCGCTAGCGTTCCCAGGATTCCGTCCCTTCAAAGGTTTACAGCGCTTTTTTCGGAGCAATCCGAAAAAGATTGCCACGTCGCTGCGCTCCTCGCAATGACATGATCCGCAAGCCCCTCCATTTCTACCGATTAGCAATGTTGCAGCAGCCTCATCATTTAGATTGCCACGTCTGACCGATCTCATGAGATCAACCATGCTCCTCGCAATGACACGAAAGGGAAGGGCCACTCAATCCGAAATCCCAAATCCGCAACCCCCAAATTCGCAATCCCAAATCCGCAATCCGAAATGCCCCACCTGAACATTGAAATCAAGGCCCGGTGTGCGGACCTGGAGGCCGTCCGGGCGTTGCTCGAGGCCCATGCCGCCCGCTTCGTCGGCGAGGACCACCAGGTCGATACTTACTTCCACGTTCCCCAGGGCCGGCTGAAGCTGCGCGAAGGCATGGTCGAGCACGCCCTGATCTACTACGAGCGGGAAGATGCAGCCGGGCCGAAACGCTCCGACGTATACCTCTACCATCCAACCCCGGACCCGGCCCTGAAGTCCTTGCTCACTGCCGCACTGGGCATCCGGCAGATAGTGGACAAACGCCGGGACATCTTTTTCATCGACAACGTCAAGTTCCACCTCGACCGCGTGGCCCACCTGGGTACGTTTGTCGAGATCGAGGCCATCGACCAGGACGGCACCCTGGGCGCGGCGTACCTGCACACCCAATGTGCCCACTACCAGCACCTCTTCGGCATCACCGATGCCGACCTCCTCACCCATTCGTACAGCGACCTGCTGACGGCCGACGCCAGCCGTATAGAACGCTCCTGAAAGTCAGTATACCAGCTCGGTGCCGTTAGTGAGGATGCGTCGGACGCGGGCGGCGTTGGTAAGCGAATATTCGAGCAGCCAGAGGTCACCGTTCGGGGCTACGAGGCCGCCCGTGGGGGACCAGGGCAGGCTGGTGCGGGCCACAACACTGACCATCCCGTTTGGTGTGATCTTTTTCACCATCGCCCCGCCGTAAACCGCCACGTACACATTATGCAAGCGGTCCAGCCACAGGCCCATGAGGTTGTGTGCGTCCCCGGCGAAGGACAAGGCGGCCACCTGTTCGCGCAGGTTGCGGGCCAGGGTATGCACCTGTCCGTTGGGATCAAGGCGCTTCAGGTCGGGGCCGTCGAGCAGGTAGAGCGTGCCGTCTGGCGCTGTGGTCATCGACCGGAGGTTGGAGAAACGGGTGGGCGTTGCCAGCACCACCTGCCCGTTTGAGAGGCGCTTGCGGACGCGGTCGTTGCCGGGCGAGTCCCGAAAGTACAGGTTGCCTGCCGCATCGCGCACAAAGCTGAAATCGTGGTAGTTATAGAGGAAACCTTCGCGGGACGGGATCACGTCCACCAACTGCCCGTTGGCCCGCAGGCACCAGACCCGGTGGCTCCAGCGGTCACGCCCACTCTCATACCAGAGATGCTCGCCGTAGAGATTGTCCTGGGCATCAAGGTACAGCTCATGCGTATGTACGTTCCGTACAGCGATACTTTTGCGCCCATCCGGACGGATCTTCCAGACATGTGTCAGGTCGGTGTAGAACACATTCCCCCGGCTATCCCGGACGATCCCCATGCCCGGGTGGGCCAGGGTTGGCAGGGTTATCACAAGGGTCAAAAACAGGGCGAGGCTAAGACGCATTGCCGGATCAAGCTGATGAACCACCGGGAGTATCTGCATCCAGCGGGTTAGTTCCAACAATACCGGGAATGCCACGTCAGCCCTTGCGGTTGAAGCGGTTCATGGCCGCCGTGATGCCTTCGGTGACGAAGGTGAGGGCAGCCTCGACGGCGAAGGCGACGGCCTCGTCCATGACCGGACGTTCGGCGAGGGAGAAGGGAGAGAGGACGTATTCGGCCTGCCGTCCGCGTGCGAACTGGTTACCCACGCCGAGGCGCATCCGGGGGAAGTCGTCGGCGTCGAGCCAGTCGATGATGTCCTGCAAGCCGTTGTGCCCCCCGGCGCCCCCCCAAGGGCGCAGCCGGATGGCCCCGGTCGGGAGGTGGAGGTCGTCGGCGATGACGAGCAGCGCCTGGTGGGGAAGTTGATACCGCCGTACCACCGCCTCCACGGCCAGGCCGCTGCGGTTCATGTAGGTCAGCGGCTTCATCAGGCCGAAGCCTCGGCCCCGCCAGCGCCCCCAGCCGAGCAGCGCCTGGCCTTTCTGGCTGGTCAGGGCTACACCCGTCTTCGAGGCGAGGGCGTCGAGGACGGCAAAACCGATGTTATGCCGCGTGCCCTCGTAGCGGGCTTCCGGGTTGCCAAGGCCAACGATCAGCCGGTCTGTTTGGGACATGGAGGGGTTGGCTGTTTGGTGCCTAAAACGGGATGCCCGGCAACACCAGGGGCTGCCATCCCTTGAGCCTCCCATGCCCGCCATCCTGCCGCCCTCGTCGTTCTCATCTGCTCGACGATCAGGCCGCGGCCTCCTCCTCGCTGCCCTTGCGCGGGGTCTGGACGCTCACCACCGGCTGGTCCAGGGCCAGACCGAACGTGATGCCAGGGGCCTTCAGGTCGGAGACGTGCAGCGTCTGCCCCAGCCCGATGGGCGAGATGTCCACCTCGATGTGGTCGGGCAGGTCGGCCGGCAGGCAGGTGATCTCGATCTCGTGGAGGAAATATTCCACATGGCCGCCTACCCGTTGACCGGCAGCAACGCCCTTGAACTGAACCGGCACCATCAGCGTCACCTGCTCGTCGGCACGGAGCACCTGGAAGTCCACGTGGATCGGGTGGTCGGTGACGGGGTGGAAGTCGATATGCTTGACAATGCAGTCCCACGACTGCCCGTCCATTTCCACGGCGACGCGGTGAAACTCGTCGGTAAAGATGAGCGGCTTCAGGCTCATTTCCGGCACCTGAAACACCACCGGTTCTACGTGATGCCCGTAGAGCACGCACGGCACTTGACCGCCTCGGCGCGTGGCGCGGGCGGCTTTCTTGCCTGTCAGGCGGGTCTGGGCTTGCAAGGTAATCACATCCATGATCTAGGTCCTCGGTTTCGCAGTTGATGCAAGGGTTGGCAGCACGGGTTAGCGGTTATCCACCTGGAAGAGGGTCGAAACCGACCCGTCAAGGTTGATCTCCCGAATGGCCTGTGCAAAATGGGGGGCGACGCTGACGACCTCGATCCGGTCGGACGGGACCCGGAGCGGGATGGTGTCGGTGGTGACGAGGCGGGTCAGCTCGGAGTTTTCGATGCGTTCATAGGCCTTACCGGAGAGCAGGGCATGGGTGCAGGCCGCCATGATCTCCAGCGCCCCGGCCTGCCGCAGCGCCGCCGCCGCATTGGTGAGCGTGCCCGCCGTGTCGATGATATCGTCGATGAGAATAGCGTTCTTGCCCCGGACCTCGCCGATGATGTTCATCACTTCGGCCTCGTTCTGGCGCGGGCGGCGCTTGTCGATCAGGGCCAGGTCGGCGCCCAGGTGCTTGGCATAGGCCCGGGCTACCTTGCTCGCCCCTACGTCCGGGGCTACCACTACCAGGTTGGGCAGGTCGAACTTGCGGAAGTAGTCCACAAACACCGCCGAGCCGTAGAGGTGATCCACGGGGGTGTCGAAGAAGCCCTGGATCTGCGGCGCATGCAGGTCCATCGTCAGCACCCGGTCGATCCCCGCCGTAGTGAGCATGTTCGCCATCAGCTTGGCGGCGATAGAGACGCGGGGCTGGTCCTTGCGCTCCTGTCGGGCATAGCCGAAGTACGGGATTACCGCCGTGATCCGCGCCGCCGATGCCCGGCGGGCCGCATCGATGAGCAAGAACAGTTCGATCCAGTTGTCCCCCCGCGGCGGCGTGCTCTGGATGATGTACACGTCTGCCCCCCGGATCGACTCCTGGTAGTGGACGTAAATCTCCCCGTCGGAAAATTCCTTGATCTCGACCTTCCCCAACGGCTGCCCGTAGGCCTCCGCAATGGCACGGGCCAGCTCAGGATTGGAACGCCCGGCAAACAGGCTGATCGGCGGATGTTCCTTCGGAGGGTACGACATCATGGATCGACGGAGGCAGATTTCGGATAGTAGATCTCGGATTGCGGATTGCAGATTTTCTCAAGTACCAAGTACCAAATAGCCAATAGCTAACAGCTAACAGCTATCTTCCCACGGTTGCCCGGGGAGGATTCGAACCTCCACATACGGCTCCAAAGGCCGCTGTCCTGCCATTAGACGACCGGGCAAGAAACCTCTGAAAAGGCCCTAGAGGGCTTTATCAGAAAGTTGAAAGTACGGACAGGATGATTTCCAACGCAACGAATCGACCCGGTGATAACCCCAGGAGTAACCCGGATACCGTCGGATTCGTCAAGGATTTACAGAGCCGACGGCCCTGTGTCGGTCAGGCAGGGCCATGGGTGGTTGTTGTGCGTGCTCCATCATCCGCAGGCTGCCGGTTGGAGCAGTGCCTGGTCACGTGTGGCGCTTCGCCCCATGCCAGGCTTCATCTGTGCCCTCTCCCCTGCCTGCCTTGACGACCCGGCCCCGGTGTGCTATACTTGCACCCGCCTGCCCCAACACCTCCCCACCACCACCAGCATGACCGGGCAGGCGACCTCCTGACGCTGATGAAACCGGACCGAACGATCGGTGTGATCGGGGGCATGGGTCCCCATGCGGGCCTCGACCTGGTGCTGAAACTCCTCGACCAGACCCAGGCAAACACGGACTTCGCACACCTGCCCATCGCCCTGCTCTCCTATCCGGGCGAGATTCCCGACCGCAGCCCCTTTCTCTTTGGCGAGACCGACGAAAACCCCGCCTATGCCCTGGCCGACATCGCGGGCACCCTGGCAGCACTGGGAGCAACGGTGGCGGGCATCCCCTGCAACACCGCGCATGGCCCCTGCATCTACGACGTGATCGAGGCTGAGATCGCACGGCAGGGCTACCCGATCCGCATCCTGCACCTGATCGAGGAGACCGTGCGGTTCGTCATGGAACACTGGCCGCAGTACCGCCGGATTGGCGTGCTCTCGACCCTGGCGACCTACCAGTTGAGGCTGTACCAGACTCCCCTGGAGGCGGCGGGCCTGACGGCCGTCCTGCCCGATGAGGCCGTCGAGCACATCGTCAACCGCACCATCTTCGACACAGGTTATGGCCTCAAGGCCCAGGCGAACCCGCCCTCCAAGATCGCCCGGCAAAGCTTGCTCGATGCCCTCAACCACCTAAAGGAGAAAGGCGCAGAAGCTGTCATCCTGGGCTGTACCGAACTGCCGCTGGCGATCCCGGAGGCCGAAATCAACGGCCTGCCCATGATCGACCCGGCCGTCGCCCTCGCCCGTGCCCTCATCCGCGAGACGTTCCCACAGAAGCTGAAGCCGTTCTGAAACCCACCCACCCGAAACCGCTTCCCTCCAGACTGGGAGAACGGACATCGTACAGCCGGGCTGGATTATAGTCAATTTGACTATAACTGAAAAACCTGCCCCGCTACCCTACCTTCCCGGCACAACCGCCCGATGCTGCATCCGACCCCACTCCGGAAAACTTGCCAGGGATACCGCGTCGGGGGTCGTACTCGCCGTTTATTTGATTTTTCGGGATTTCCCCGTTGTGCTGCGGGCTTATATTGACGGCCTGTCTTCGCAGGAGGGCAGGTCGTCCCCGATGATCTCACGCAACCCGAAACTTCCATGCGCAGGGAAATTCATAAATGGTGGAGTCCACGCCTGAACAAGGACATGGAGACCGTGGTCTACGGACACTTTGGCTTCTCCGTGCTCCTGTTGCCGACGGCGGCAGCGGACTACCTGGAGTACGAGCGCTTCCTGATGCTCGACATGCTGGCCCCGCAGATCGAGGCCGGACGGTTCAAGGTGTTCTCGATCAACAGTATCAACCGGGAGAGCTGGCTCAACGACCGGATGCACCCGCGCCACAAGGCCATCCGGCACCAGCAATACAAC
The DNA here is from genome assembly GCA_964561865.1 of uncultured Rhodothermaceae bacterium. GTDB lineage: Bacteria > Bacteroidota > Rhodothermia > Rhodothermales > CAZLRO01 > CAZLRO01. The sequence goes on from CAZLRO010000204.1 coordinate 5,976, forward strand.
GGCTACATTGCCGAGGAAGTGGTGCCCTTCATCTTCAACGACGCGGGCGGCCACACCCCCATCATCACCAGTGGGGCCTCGCTCGGGGCGCTGAACGCCCTCAACACCCTGTTCCGCCGCCCGGACCTCTTCGCCGGCACCATCGCCATGAGCGGGGTGTACGACCTGAAGGTCTATACCGACGGCTACTACGACGAGGATGTGTACTTCAACTCCCCGATGGACTACGTCTCGAACCTGAACGACGAGCAGATTCTGGGGATGCTGCGCGAGAAGAAGATCATCATCGCCACCGGGCAGGGCAACTATGAAAGCCCGGAGGCGTCGGTCAACTTCTCGCACATCCTCAACGCCAAGGGCATCCCGCACCTGCTCGACCTCTGGGGCTACGACATGCCGCACGACTGGCCGACCTGGCGCAAGATGCTGCCCTACTTCCTCTCGGACAAGTTCTTCTGAGCCGTTTCCGCCTGCGGCCTGCACAGGGTGGTGCCGAGGGGCATCACCCTTTTTTTACCATCAAATCGTTACAACTGACCCTTGCAGCCTGCACAGGCAATCCGTAGAATGGCCTCGTCGGCTCGGCTTGCCCACGACCGGAAACGCTTCCTGAACGGGCCGACATCACCCAAGGCCGTCCGGCGTACCCGATGCAGAAGTTTTTACGGACGGATGACCGGTTCAGGCGTCGAATTACGCCTCTATCAGTATCACCCAGGAGTTTTTTGCGATGCTCCGCCTGCCAGTGATGTATGTGTATGCAGGCGTGGATGTTGGGCTTTCCCCGCTTTTGAGGAGGGCCAGGCCAGGGGAGGTTCTTCAGGAGCTTGGGAGCGCGTGTTTGGGAAGAAGGCACTTCCAACGTTTTTAAACCGGTAAGACGCTGGGGGGGGTGTCCTCGTTTTTTGCCACAGCCGTGCTGCACCTGCACCGGGCTGCTGGATTTGCACTTCACCCTGTATAACGGAGCCTGCCATGCC
>CAZLRO010000205.1:0-6484 GCA_964561865.1 uncultured Rhodothermaceae bacterium
GGAGGGGCTTACAGACAGGCTTCTGCAAGAGCGCGGTTCACCCCCACAGGCGTGGGGAATAGTTGAACAGGCTGGTGTCGTCTACAGTCCAGGTCGGTTCACCCCCACAGGCGTGGGGAATAGACTAAAAAATACCCTCATCAGGGTCGATTTCCAACTGGATCAGTCCCGTCAGTATCCAGGGAGGTTTCTGGGGTGGTCAGAGCTTGAAACGGGGATTCGGCTTGATCTCTTGTATCAGCCATATGCCTTCCATCTGAACCGGAATCCGTCCTTTTGGCTGGTGATAGCGCAGGTCGAAGCCCTGTTCGTTGTTGGTGGACCATAGTTGCAGCACGGTGCCCTCCTCGGCATGGCGCGTACAGCGTTCCCAGAGGGCATCCCGCACCAGCGCCGAGACGTGCCCGACAAACACCCCCGTCGATACCTCAATGAGCCAGCGGCTCAGGTCACCCCGTACCGAGGCCCGTACCCGTTCCAGCAGCATGATCGTCATGGCAAATCCTCCGGGATGAAGGTGGGTGGGTCGTCTCCCTCCTCCGCACCATCCAGGCGGGTGTCGGCCCCTTCGGGTGGCGTCCACCAGGGTGTGGGCAGGGCCGGGTCGAGGTCCGGATCGAAGCCATCGGGCAGGGCCGCTTCCGGGTCCAGTTGCAGCAGCCGTTCGATGTCGGGCAGGATGCGGGCCAGCAGCTTCATGTTCCGAAACGCCTGCCGGAGCCGCTTGCGTACTTCCGTTTCGAGCCGGGGTGGGTCTTCGGCCGCCGTGGCAAACGCTACGGGCACCGTCAGCCGCATCTTGTACAAGTCGGCGATGTCGTAGACGAAAGCCAGTTGCTTGCCCTGGTGGATGAAGCCGAGGCCGGGGCTGTAGCCCGCCGTCAGCACCGCCGCGTGGCAGATGCCATGCAGGCAGGCATTGGCCGCCGAAAGGGCGCGGTTTACCGGGTCGGAAGCGCCCCAGTTGCCGCGATCGTAGTTCCGGCCTTCCCATCGGATACCGTACTTCCGGGCCGCTTCCGCATACCCCTGGCGCACGCGCTGCCCTTCGAGGCCGCGGATCTGCTGGAGCGTTAATCCGGCGGGCAAAGGCTCCCGAAACCGCGCCCGGTACATGCGCTCCACCACCTGGAGCCGCGTTTCCGGGTTCGACGCCAGCTCGGCCTGTCGCATGAGCTTGTACGCCTGGTGCGTCTCGCCGAGGCCCTGGGCATAGCACCGCACCCCCTCCTCGCCACACCAGACGATGAGACATCCGGCCTTGACAATGGCCTGCACCGCCGCATGGGTGATGGCCGACCCCGGCCCCAGCAACAGGCAGGTCAGGTTGGCAATGGGGATAAGGGTGTGGCCGTGCTTGTCCAGAAACTCAACACCCAGGTCAGTCTGTTCTATGCGCACATGTTCGACATAGAGGTAGGAGAGGCTGTCCCGCAGCTTGGGCAGGTCGCGGAACGAGTGCGGACGGACGTGGCTTTGCATGGTGGTAATAGGGCGTACTGGCCCCGACAGCTATGGTTCGATAAAGAAGAAGGCCTCAATACGCCCCATGGTACCACCCGCCTTTGCGCCAGTCGGACCTTATTGCGGCCTTTGGCGGACATTAAGACCCCGACTTCGAAAAAAAACAGCATGTCAAAGAACGACGTGCCCTCTTCACATGCGCCTGAGCGACAACAGCCCGAACCCGAAGGCTTTCGCCGGGCCAATCCCACTGCGCACCGCCTCGACCAGCCGCGCTGCGTCCGTCACCCGCAGCACCCCGTCGAAACGCACACCGAAGTGGGGGATGGCGGCTTTCCCTGTCAGCGGTTTCGGTGGGATGTCCGGAGCCAGGGGAACCCCATCCACTTGTACGACTGCAAATCCGTGGTCACAGGCTTGTCGGTCGAGCCAGTCGAAGTAGTTCGTGTCCTCTTCATGTTGCCGGACCCGGTGCCGGAGAGGAATGCGTTGCCCCTGGCGTTTCTTGACCGGGTTGGCGAGCAGCCGGAATCGCAGGTGTTGCCCGGCCAGCAGGGCTGGCTGGAAAGCTTTCGGCCCCTCCACCGTCCGCAGGTAGCCGTTCTGTAGCAGGGCCGACCAGTCGGGCGGTACCGTGTGCTGAACCAGCACCGTGGGCGGTTGCAGGTCTTCTACCCGGAACAGGAGGCGTTCAGGACTGCGTTCGCCGGTGAGGCTACGCATCAGCGTCCGATGCAGGTCATACGGGCAGTGCAGGTCGCGGCGGACGGCAGGGTTCCGGGGGTTGAGGAGTAGGCGGGAGAGGTACATGTCAAGTAAGCAGGTTTTCGACGGCTTCGACGAACTGCACGGCATCACGAACGAGGTCGGCTGCTGCCCCCAGGTCGAAGACGGTGGCGGCATCGTAGTCGGCGCGTTGGCGAATTTGAAAGGCATAGGACAGGAAGGTTGCGAGGTGAGGAGGAAGCTGGTCCCGCAGATGCCGGTTCCAGAGCAGGTGCAAGCCTTTATGGGTCCGTGGCGTTTCACCCATCTGGTGTGCCCAGGCGGTCGCCACGTAGAACGCAGCGTAATAGGCCCGGTTGACGGCAGTCTCGGCATCGCGACGGACGAGGCTGGCTTGTGCCGCTTCCAGTGCCCGCCGGGCCTTCTGCTGCAACAGTTGCTGTTCCGGTGTCATAGCGGGATGGCCTCGGCACGGACGTTGATCAGGAAGGGGCTTTGTCGCTGCCGGTACTCGTCGGCCCCATACGGCTGGAGGGAAACGAGCCGGTCGTACCGTTCCAGCAAGGTTATCTGGAGCGATGCCAGCCGTTTCATCTCGGTAATCACCTCGACGGGTTCGCAGAGTACCACGAGCACGTCGATATCGCTCTCAGGACCAGCATCTCCCCGGGCCTGGGAGCCATAGAGCACTACCTGAACAAGTCGGTCTCCGTAGAGGGATTCCAGCGATTGCCGGAGTTCCCGGAGCAAGGGGTCAAGGGTTGGTGTCATCGGGTTTTTTGAGCGTTAGGGCATACTCGGTGCGCGGACGGAACTGCCATTCGGTGCTGACCCGGCTGTCTGGTTGATCCCAGCGCTGCACCTCCATCAAGGTTGCACCGGGATCGCCGTACGCTTCAGGCGTGCCTTCCCAGAAGACCCGCACCTGTTGAGGGCGCGGGAAGTGGGGCCAGAAGTCTCCAAACTGGTTGAAGGCTTCCTGGATCGAGCCAGCTTCGACCACCTGCGGGGCCAAAGGAAGCGCCGGGGGGCACGACTTGCGCCCGAGGTACAGGGTGAACTTCGGCTGCCGCAGGTGGTGGGCGATGCACTCCAGCGATGGCCCGTCGTCTCCGCTTTTCCACAGGCAGACCAGCGCGAGCATATCGGCGTAGTAGTCGCGGTAGGTGAGCACGGTGCCGGTTTCCTGGAAGACCACTTCGTCGCGGCGCGTCCGGGCGGGCTGCTTGCCCTCGGGCGACTGCACCGTGTGGTAGTCGTGCAGGTACGTGCCCGCGTGTTCGAGGCGCACGGCGAACCGGAGGTTCGAGGCCAGCGCCTGGTGTTCGGCCGTCTGGTCGCGGGTGTATCCGAGGGCCGCGGCCACCAGCCCCAGCACCGCCGACTTCGAGGGGCGGTCGAAGGAGGGGCGGACCTCCCCCACGGCGATGTCGCCCCACGAAGCCAGCGGCCCGAAGAGTTGGTAGAGCAGGTACGGTTTCATGCGTTGGAACCCTCATCCGGCTTGTTCAGGCCATTGGCAACCCCGGCGACGAAGTCCAGCAACTGGGCCAGGCTCCCCTTCTCTGATTCGAAGTCGAGCACGCACCGGGCATCGGCACAAGCACCGTAGACCTTGTCCATCTTCTCGTAGGTATCCTCCAGAGCCGTCCGGGCCGTCTCCAGCCAGTTTTCTTTGCCTTCCACCGGCTTCAGGAAAGCCACAGCCAGGGAGCGCGGCTGCTGCGAACCCCGTTCGGCCAGCACATGGTGCGCATAGGTGTGGTGGGCATAGCTGTTGCGCTTGCCGCCGGGCGTGACCTTGATGGCCGCTTCGGTCAGGCCACGGAGGGCCCTTTGCGTGAGGACCTCGTCGCCCTTCAGGTTGCGCTTCAGCTCCTCGCGGTCGATGCAGACGTACAGGTAGAAGAGTCCGGCCCCGAACTCGTTCTCGCCGATGTGGCCTGCGCCCTTGTCGGCATCGGGCGTGCCGGTGATCGGTGAGAGGTTGAGGTCGTCCACTGCCGTGAAGTAGTCGTCTTCGGGCGCGACTTCGTGTACGGTGATGGCATGGGCCACCTGCACCGCCGCTTCACCGTTGAAAGCCGACTTTTCCGCCAGCATCCGCCCGAACATGGCGATATCAACCGCCTGATGCTCCTTGCGCAAGAGTTCATCTTTCACATCCGTGCGGGTTCCGGAGAGGAGGTCCTGGACCACCTGGTCGATGCCCATCAGTTCATCCGGACTCAGGTGCACGAGTTGCTCGATCTGATAGATCTGGAACTCCTTCTTGGGTTCATCTTTCTTGGGCTTGTGTTCTCCTTGGAGTTTTCCGAACTGCCCGGCGATGTCCTGTGCCCACTTTGCGGCTTTGGCCTCCCACTCCTTGATCTTTTTCGCCTTCTCCTTGGTATCCTCCGTTTCCTCGAACGTCCTGGCCTCGCGGATCCACTGGTAGAGGGCGATGCCGAGGTCTTTGGTACGGACGCCGATGTGGGGGTGAAGGACGATGTTCACGCCTTCGAGGGCCTTGAGAAAGCCTTCGGACAGCGCTGGGGAGGCCTCGTTGCCGAGGGCGTTGCGGAAGGTCTCGGACGTGCGCCAGTTGCGCTTGAGGCACTGCGAGGAGATGCGGAGCCGCTGGGAGCCGCCGAAATACGCCGTCTTGGGGCGGCCCAGGTCGTCCCGGTTCAGGTTTGCTGGCGGGTACGAGGTGAGCAGGTGGAGTTGTACAAAGCGTTCCATAGGTGCTTGTAGGTTTAGATGGGTAGAATGAGTGGATCGTTGACAAGGTTGGTTCAGGGTTCTTTATCAGGTGCATTCAGGAAGTAGTCTTCTGCCCATTGCTGGCACATCTCTTTGCTCCAGTAGAACAGGTCTTCGGCGAGCCCGGCTACGTCGATCTTTACGTCGGCCTTGCGCCCTAGCTGCTGCACGATGCGGACCAGCGGGCGGTACAGGTCGTCTGCGTCTTCGAGGGCGATCAGGCGGCGGAAACGTAGTCCGCTCACCACTGCCCGGCTGGCCCCGGTTTCACCGGCCATCTGCCGGGCAAGTGAGGGCGGCTGGTCTTCCTTGGCCGTTGACTTTTCGCGCTTGCCTTTCTTCGGTACCGGAGCCTCCGACGTTGGTGAATCCTCGGCAGCAACCCGGTCGGTCTTGACATGGGCCAGGATGCCCGCAACCAGGGCAATTCGAGCACAGTAAATTTTTTGCCCCTCCACATATCGAAGCAGCCGGTGATAGCCGCGTTGCCATTGGATCTCCTCCAGGCTGGCACAGCGGCGCAGGGCGGCCCGTTCGTCCTTGTGTTCTTCCAGGCGCTGCCACCAGGCCCGGGCCAGGACTTTGACGTCCGTGCTATCGGGGACTTCTTCGGCAGCGAAGTGCTGGCGGTAGTAGTCCCTTGCCCATTGCTGCCGGACCCCGTCGCCCCAGTCCCAGAGGTCATTGGCGAGCTTGCCCACCGAAGCCTTGCCGTCCAGCAGGTGCAGGATGCGGATCAGCGGGTGGTAGAGTTCCTGACGGGTCTGGTGCCGGAGCAGCCGTTCGAAGCGGAGCAGGCTTACCGCCGGGCGGCCCGTCTCGGCGTCCGACTGGGCCATCTGTTGCCCAAGCGAACCGGCTTCCTCCCAATCTTCGCGGACGTGCGAGAGGAGTCCAGCCATGGCCCCGGCCTGTTCTGTGCCGGGCGTCGGTTTGTGGTGCTGAAGGGCACGCAGCAGGCGGCTTGTGCCGGGCTGGTCCTGGGCCGCCTTCAGGGTGCGGCAGCGGCGCAGGGCGGCCCGTTCGCCGCGGTGGTTGTCGAGGTCGGTCCACCAGTCGAGGATAGCGTTTCGCGGCGGTTTGTTCATAGCATGTGCTCAGGTTGACAGTGCCTGGGGCAGCAGGGTGAGAAAAGGGATGCAGCGGGCGTAGTCGAGCAGGTAAAAGTTTGGCCCCAGGTGGAGGGCCTCGTAATAGGCGGGGCGGTGGTGCCAGTAGTATGCTTCCGAAGGGAGCATCCAGCCGCAGCGGCCCAGGTGGCTGGTGAGGAACCACTTCTCCAGCAGCCGCGCCATGCGTCCGTTGCCGTCCTCAAACGGGTGGATATGAACAAAGACAAGGTGGAGGAGCGCGGCGTGGTAGAACACCGACTCCAGGGGAAGCGGCTGCCTGCGCAGGGTTGCCAGGTCCTCGAAGAAGGTGCGCATGTGCGCGGGGACGTACTCCGGCTCGACGGCGGCGTAGCGGATGCCTTCGCGGTCGTAGACGAACATGCGCCCGGTCCGGTAGCTTCCCTGCTGCGACGCCGCCAGCAGCAGCCGGCTCA
>CAZLRO010000205.1:6494-6945 GCA_964561865.1 uncultured Rhodothermaceae bacterium
TCAGCAACCGGTGGGCCGCCAGCGCGTTAGGCTCGGAAGGCACCCGCCGGCGGGCAAAGGCATAGGCTCCCGCCAGTGCTTCGATCTCGGCCTGCTCCCGGGCACGCGGATGATCCTCTCCCCGCGTCCTGGAACGCAGGAAGCTGTTCAGGTCCATGCGGTTTCCTTCGATATTCGACGAGTAGACCGCCGAGACCTGAAACGCGAAGGAGACCGTAGGGAGGCGGTCGCGTTGGCAGAAGGCCTGCCAGCGGGCTTCCAGCGGGATGTCCTGCTGCACGAGGGCCGCACGGAAAGCCGCCAGGTACTGCGGGTCTGTGATCCGGGGGGGCGTAGACAGGTTCATGGCCGTCAGGATGGCTGGTGCATCAGAGCTTCGGCTTCGCAGCTTTAAGTTCTTCCCGTGCCTTGACAACCGACTTCGGGTCCAGCCCCCGGAAGACACCGTACT
>CAZLRO010000206.1:0-6933 GCA_964561865.1 uncultured Rhodothermaceae bacterium
CATCGGCGTCGAGCGTCAGGATGATGCCTTCCCATAGCGCGTTGTCGGTCATGGTCAAGTCGCCTTCCACCACCAGCATCCCGTAGCCCTTGACGTCTCCGCTGAGCGTGGCGTCGCCCTGGACGACCACGATGGCGGGTGCACTGGCCGCACCGATGGTGGTGGAGCCGGAGAACGTCTGGCTGCTGGTATACGTCTGGGTGGCATGGGCCACGGCCTCATCATACAGGTCTTCCGGATCGACGGGCAGCGTGGCGTTGACCACGTCGGTTTCGCTGGCCTTGCCGCGAACGTTGTCGTCGGTCGTGCTGTTGAGGGCACCGGTGAAGGCCAGCCAGGAGCCGTTGGCGTTGGTCATCACGGCGTTGACAAAACTGCCCTTGCCACTGCCTTCGGAGAAGGGAATGCCTGAACTGGCCGGGCGGGTGTCCTTGCCGGTGAGGACGAAGTCGGACCCATCGTAGCTCACCTCCACCGAGTCCGCATCGACGATCACCGCTGCCGCCGCCGAACTGAGGCGGGCGAGGCGCGTCCGGATGCGGTACATCTCCTCGTTCTGATAGGCATCGACGGTCACCTCCACCGGACCAGCGGCGGTGCCACTGACGCTGGCGTCGAAGCTGCCGTCGCGCACCATCGCGCCCAGGTATCCACTCCGCCAACTGTCGAAGTCGCGCTTGACCTGGCTGATCACCGCGTTCAGGCCAGAGCGAGCTACCTCGCGTGCCAGCACCATTTCGCCATTTTCCGCCTCGGCGGCCCTGGCCTCGAAGGAGGACTGCTGTACCTGGTAAATCATGCCCCCAAAGACCAGGACTGACACCGCTACCATGATGAGGGTTGCCTTGCCCATATTGTTTCTCCCGTTGAGATGAAGAGATCAACCGTGAAAGCTGTATCCGCCTGCTCCTGCCCCCGGATGATACTTGCAGGAGCATGGCTCTCCCTGTCCAGTATTGATCTTGGGATATCGACACTCGTGGGAGTAGACTTAAGCCTGCTGCAAGATTTTTTCTTTCCGATCTCTTTAGTTTGCCCTTGCGCAACCGATATGTAGTGTGGATGTGGTACGGAATACTGCCTCCACCGCGCCGGTAGTGGGCTCAAACGACCTGTGGGAGATCATCCGGGGATTCGTGCGGCGTTGCAGCCTACTTTACAAACAGGAGCATTATCGGAAGTGCCATGCAGCAGACGATCTACATCATAGGAGCTATCCTGATCCTGGCACTGTTCAGCTTTCAGCAGCAGCGTTCGATCATCCGGACACAGCTCGACATGATTGAGGATGAGATAGACTTTATCGCAACAGGCGTCATTTCAGAGCAGTTCGACCTGATTGCAACCCGGTCTTTTGATGCCGAGGCCGACGTCTCCAGTGCTTCGGAACTGACACCGGCCAATGATTTTGGGGCGGGCACTTCCACCTGGGACGAGGCCGCCGACATCGACGATTACCATGACAAGACCGACACCGTCACCGTCAACACCGAGTCGGGGGCCATCGAATTTACTGTAGAAGCAACCGTCGAATACGTCTCCGGCACCACATTCGAGTCCTCCAACACCCAGACGTATTACAAGCAGGTAACCCTCAACTTCTCCGACGACGAAGGGACGGTGGCGACCATCTCGCGGATCTTTTCCTACAAGCCTCTCTGAACAAGGCCATGTGGTTCATCCAGGATCATCTAAGCAGCATCATCATCGGCAGTGTGCTGCTCCTGGTGTTGTTTCAGGTGATGGTGCAGGGGCAGGAGGCTTCCGTAGACCTGGTGCAGCACTACGCAGGCCGTGCCCAGGCCACTAGCCTGGTTACGATGATGCAAGGGGATTTGCCCAACGTCGGGGCGGGCGTCGATGCCGCCGACGACGCCATCGTGGACTATTCGTGGAGCGAGACCGGGGGCACCTTCACCTTTCAGGCCACCACCGACACGAGCACGACGGCGACGCCGCAAACGATCCGTTACCAACTCGTGGCAGCCGACAGTGTGGAGGTGGAAAGCGACGGGGTTACCGAAACCCTGCCTGCCTACACCCTCCAGCGGCTGGTCGAATCCGGCGGTACCTACGTCCTGACCGGGGCCAGCAGCAGCACCATCCTCGACCTCGACCTTCGTCTGCTCAAGGACGATGAGACGGCGGTTTCGATTGACCTGGACGAAACCCGCATCATTGAGGTCGAACTGGAGATGCTCTCGTCTCTGGGCCAGGACGAAGCCGTCGGCCGCATCTACTGGAGAACCCGATTCCGCCCCCTGAACCTGACCTTGACCAGCTAACCAGCAGGGAGCGCCGCAGACATCCCCAACCAAGCACTAACATGGGAAAGCCACTTTTGCTGCTGATCGCCGGGGCCATCCTCACCACGACCCTGGTCTTGTTCAACAACGTCGGCCAGGGCCAGCGCATGGCGCAAACCCAGTTGCGGAGCCAACAGTCCGACGTGCTGGCCCGCGAGATTGCCTACACCGGCATGAGTGCCGCCGAGGGCGCGGTCTTTGCCGACTACGCTACCGCAGGAGCGTATACCGGCGAGTCGACCAGTTCCGGCACCTACCAGAATGGAGACTATACGGTAGACGTTACCATCTCGGGCGATACCGTGCAACTCAAGTCGGTAGGGACCTTTGGTACGGAAAGCCACACGGTGTTCCGGACCTACGTGGTCAATACGACCTCTGGCAGTGAGCCACCGGTGCCGGAGTTCATGGAAGCCGCCATGACCACCAATGGCAATTTCATCGTGGACAGCAACATGAGTTTGTTGTCCTCCGACGTGTCGCAGAATGCCAACGTCCGGGCCAACGGTAACATCGAGATCAAAAGCGGATCGGTCAGCATCCGAGGGTTTGGCTACCACAAGGGCAACGCCTGGTCCACCAATGGACAGTCCCTGAGCACTATCTTTAACCCTTACGTCAACCCGGATGGCCTGCCGAGCACGCAGCAGGTGGCGCAGATGTCCATCCCTTACCTGGATGTCACCACGATGTCGAGCCTGGCAACCTGGTCTACGGGCAGTAACAAGAATATTTCCGGGACGATCAACCTGGGCACGAAAGCAAGCCCGGCCATCTGGTACATCGGCGGGAACCTCATCACTACGGGCAATGTGACCTTCAATGGCTACGGGGTGATGCTGGTAGCCGGCAACATCGAGATTTACCATAATGTGACGCTGTCCGGCGCTACCACCGAGAGCACGCTCGGCTTTTACACGAACGGGAACATCCTGGTCAAGAAGGCGAACCTGAACACGGCCGGGCAGTGGTACCTCAATGGCAATGTGACGCTCGACGGATCGACCAACTTCACCGGGACGATCACCAACTGGGGCAATCTGGAGTTCAACAAGCAATTCAACGCCACCTACCGCCCTGCCTCGTCGGCCCTGACACAGCCGTTCTGGCCGCAAGCCGTCGAGGAGGAGTCGGATGGTCTGACCCTGATTAGTTCCCGCGAATGGGCCAGCCATTGAGTTTGCGGACGAAAGACATCTGGATGATCGTCTTGCACCGGCCTTCAGGCCGTCCCTGGTAAGGATACCCTGCCGATCGTCCCCGAAAAGCCCCGCCTAGGCCAGGGCGTGCAGCCACCCCCGGCTACCACAACACTCACGGGTGCCTGATGCTTATCCCCGCGCCCCCTGCAGGCAGTCGGCAGTCACGCGAGGGCTGCTCTATCGAAGGTGCCATCGCGCAGCACCGCCCCGGTGAACCCACTCCGCCAGGCGTCAAAGTCCCGCTTGACCTGGCTGATCGTGGCGTTGAGGCCAGAGCGGGCCAGTTCCCGCGCCAGCACCACCTCACCACTCTCAGCTTCGGCCTTCCTGGATTCGAATGACGTAGACAGTACCTGATAGAGCACCGCCGCCAGGACAACGGTGATTAGGGTAATGGTAAGAAAGGTTGACTTGCCCATAGGCCTCACCAGCAGTTTTACCGGTGCCCTGCCCCCTTGGTAGAAGCCCCCCGATGGTGAATGAAAAGAGAGGCCTGCACTACGCGACCCAGGGGTGGTCTGCCTCCCGTTCAGGAAACCCGTATGGTCAGGGATAAGACGGCGATCACATGTTGGGCGCATAGATGGTACGCGCCCAGTGCAGCTCGTCGAGGTAATTGTCGCGTTTGAACGGGGAAATCATCGTCAGGGCCACATGCACGGCTGCCGCCGCGTCAGGATCGGTCACCACAGCGCCATCCTCGTCCCGCAACTCCAGCGTGAAATCCGAGATATAAGCGGGACTCATGCCCGACAGGACACCGTCCTCGAAGCGCTGGATCTCGTACAGGGTCACGTCCGCCCCGTCGATCTCGACCGTATCGCTGGCGACGAGTTCATAGCGGATGGTCGAAAGCACCGTATCGTCCAGGTCGAGGAGCCGGACGAACTCGATCACCGTGCTGTCTACCGTGTTGATGGACGTGGAGTCGGGGGCACCCAGGCCGATGTTTTGCAGGTCGGCTTCCAGCCCTTCGGTGAAGCTGAGCAACTGCTGCCGGGCCGCATAGTACTGGGTGTGGTCGACCATGGCCTCGCCCGCCTGGAACTGAAGGGCGATCATGATCAGAAAAACGGTCATGCCGACCAGGATCGCACCCACATGATCAAGCAGAAACTGCATGAACTCCTCCTGACTTGCTCCCCCGGTTTCAGGGATAGGTGTAGACGCGGGAAAGCTGGATGTCGTTCAACATGTCGGGGTTGCTCAGGGTGATCACAACCTCTTTCGAAAAGGTCTGCACCGAGGACTGCGTCGAAGGGTCGTCGTCCTCGACGTAGTGGACCTCGATGTTCAGCGTGTAGGAGATATCCTCGACCTCGGAGACGTAGGTATAGGGGTCGATCTGGTGGAAGTCGTCGATGTCCTGGGCCGTCTCGAAGTCCCCCCCCGACGCGAAAGGTGAGGCTGTCAGTTCGCTGGCATCTGTGACGGAGCCGGTGATGGTGGCGGCATCGAAGGGCTTGGCCCCGATGAAGTCGAGCACGTCCTGCCCGGCGCTGACGGCGAGGGACTGCACCTCCTGGTCGCTGCGTCCGGCGTTCAGTTGCATCAGCGCCCGCTGCTGGTTGATCGTCAGCAGCATCACTACCATCAGGGCAATAAAGGCAAGCAACGTCTGGTACAAGGCCGTCGGGAGATTAAGGAACGAACCATCCGGGCCTGAAAGCCCTCCTTCTACACAGCTTCGGTATCGGCGAGGTGCGGCTTAACCTTAAGCCGGGCGGGGCGGTCACGAAAATTTTTTCCAGACCGTTCGAGCGCCCAGCACCAAGACCGCGCCCGACTGCCCCGTCCAGACAAGGCTAAAAATATCGTCAATTTGACTATAATATCGTCAATTTGACTATATCAGGATACACAACCGTGCCTACATCTGTTCTCCTGCGCCCCTGTCTGCTGCCCTGCCAACCGCCACGAAAACCCGACCAACGGAAAGCGTAAGCGGAGGGGCACATCGAAAAACCCCGCCCTCGACTCCCCTGTCATTCCGACGGCCAACGGGAGGAGAAAACGCTGTTTCCCGAAACGGAAACCGAAGGTTGCGCGTCAGTGAAAATCGAAGCGGAGCTTGCGCCACCGCGATGAGTGCGTATAACTGCGCGTTCCAATCAACGTAATGCTGAGCAACGGTTCCGCCTTGGACACAGCACTCGCAGACAGCCTTGCGCCGCTGAGCTCGATCATTAGGTAGCACTCGGCTTTCCCGACGCTCATTCCCAGGGCGAAACCCTCGATGAGCCATGCCAGCGGCTACAAGAGGGGGGCAACGTCTCAGTCCAGCGGGCGGAGGCGGATGTTGCGGAACCGTGCGCGGCTGTCGGCTCCCCAGGCCCCTTCCCCGCCGTGTACCTGCAACCCGATATAGCCGCTGTGCGGGTAGCGCGCCTGCGTGTCGGCGAAGTCGAGCGTCTGGACGCCGTTGAGCCAGGCGGTGATGCGTGCGGGCTGGCCCTCGATCCGCACCCGCACCTGGTTCCAGCCTTCCGTGCGGTAGGCCGCCCGCCATTCGGGGTACTGGACCAGGAAATCCCCTGCGGCCGGGGCATAAAGGCTTCCGACGAACCCGCCGTCCCGGTAGTCGAGGGTGATCTGATAGCCCATGCCATCCTCGCGTGTGCGCAGGAACAGCCCGGAATCCACCGGATAGTTGGCCTGGAACTCCAGCTCGACCTCGAAGTCATCGAACGCTTCGAGGGTGCCCAGCAGCCCGCCGGTGTGGCCGGCCTCCTGGTTGGCGACGAGCGCCCCGTCCTCCACGGTCCAGACCCCGCCCTGTCCGCCGTGGACTGCCTTGCGCTGCCAGCCATCGAGCGACGTGCCGTTGAAGAGCACCCGCCATTCCCCGGCGGAGAGGGTGGTACAGCCGAGCAACACCAGGAGGAGCAACCGGGGCGTTTTCATGGGCAGACGCGACAAGCGGGGATGCGGGATACGCCGCCAATCTAGGGCATGGGCGGCCTCCCTGCAAGCCGGGAACCGTTCCTATCGTGTCGGCACGAGTGCCTGGTAAACGAGGTCGGCCAACTGCGGGCGCAGCGACACAATCCGGGGGTTGTCCCGGGTGGGATAGACGCGGTTGCTCAGCAGAATGACGAACAGCTTGGCCTCCGGGTCGATCCAGATGGAGGTGCCGGTGAAGCCGGTGTGCCCGTAGCTGCGCGGGCCGAAATACTGCCCGGCGGAGGAGTTTTCCGGACTCCGGGTGTCCCATCCCAGCGCCCGTGTGCGCTCCGGGTCCGGGGAGACCCGTGTGGTGAAGAGGCGGATCGTCTCCGGCTTGAGGAACACCCGGTCTCCCACCCGGCCTTCGTGGACCATCATCAGGGCGAACCGGCTCAGGTCTTCGGCGGTGGAGAACAGCCCGGCGTGCCCGGAGGTGCCCCCCAGAATCCAGGCCGTCTCGTCGTGGACTTCACCCTGGA
>CAZLRO010000207.1:0-6832 GCA_964561865.1 uncultured Rhodothermaceae bacterium
CTCTTCGTGTCCGTGAAAGCTCCAGCCTTCTCCGGGCAGGAAGCGGCGGGTGAGGGGCTTGGCGATGTCGTGCAGCAGCGCAGCCCAGCGCAGCCACAGGGTCTGTTCCGGCGGCTGGTCGGCCACCATCGCGGCCAGGTTGTCCACCACCTGGAGCGTGTGGAAGAAGTTGTCCTAGTGCTGGTAGCCGCCGATGGTGCTGACGCCGAGCAGGGCCACCAGTTCGGGGAAGAACGTGTTCAGGAGGCGGGTTTCGAACAGGATTTTCAGCCCCACTGAGGGGAAGGGGGCACACAGCAGCTTGTTGAACTCGTCGCTGATGCGTTCCTGCGAGAGCATCCGTGCCCGCTCGGCCTGGGCGTGCATGGCCGACAGGGTGGCAGGGTCGATGGCAAACCCGAGCTGGGTGGCAAACCGGGCGGCCCGGATCATCCGCAGCGGGTCGTCTTCGAAGGTGCGATGGGGGTCCAGCGGGGTGATGAGGCGTTTGCGGGCCAGGTCGGCCTGCCCGCCGAAAGGGTCGTGCAGCGTGCCGAACGCTGTGCCGTGCAGGGCCACCGCCATCGCGTTGATCGTGAAGTCGCGGCGGGCCAGGTCCTCTTCCAGTGTGCCCGTCTCGACAAGGGGCTTGCGCGAGTCTCGGCGGTAGCTCTCGCGTCGGGCCGCCACGAACTCCAGCACAAGTCCGTCCGGAGGCACGCCGGGGTCGTCTGGGGAGGGGAGGCGGATGGCCGCGGTGCCGAAATTCGGGTACACATGCACCGTGACGCCGCCGAGGGTTTGTGCCACCGCTTCGGCCAGGCGGATGCCCGTCCCGGCCCCCACCGTCACAAAGTCCAGGTCGGTGGTCTTCCGGCCCAGGAGCAGGTCGCGCACCATCCCCCCGACGGCCCAGACGTCCAGGTCGAGGTGCTGGGCCACCGTGCCCACCGCCCGCAGGATCGGGGCCTGGGGGTGGTCGTGGAGGAGATGAGTGAGGGCCGTCATGGGTGCAGGGCGGGTCGGCGGAGGGGTTATCGCAGCTTCGCCATCAGGTGTTCAACCAGTCGCAGGGTTGCCAGCCCGTCGAGGATGGAGACGGGCAAAGGCTGTTGCTGGGCGATGGCGGTGAGGAAAGCGTGGGTTTCCTGTACCTCCGGGGGCGTCTGTTCCGGGGTCAACGGGACCAGGTGCGCCTCGTGCTGCTGTCCGGGCCGGGCGGCGAACACGGTGCAGGCAGCGGTGGCGGCCCGGCGGATGCCGATTTGGGCATAGGCCCCGCTGTGAAACCGCAGGCTGCACGCGAGTGCATCAGGCCAGGGCATCGCCCCGCGCACGGCCTCGGCCTCCACCCGTTGCACGCTGCTGCTACCCGCAAGGGCGATACACAGGTCGGCGGCATCGGCCAGGAGGCGCGGCCAGCCGGGGGCTTCCAGACCAGTGAGGGTCTGTTGAAACAGCACGAGTTCCGCTTTCGATCCCGCCCAGGGGGCCAGGGCCGGGTGCCAGCGCAGCGGACGGCTGACGCCGACTTCGATCCCGGCTTCTTCGGCGAGCTTCACCACGCCCTCCGCCTCTTGCAACGAGGCCACCGGCGGCCATTCGAGCAGGACATGGACGCCCTGCTGGGCGGCGGCGGCAGTGACCTGAAACGCCACGGCAGGCGGGGTTGCCACAAAGACCACCTCGACCGAACCCAGAAACGCCGCCAGCACGTCATCTGTGCCGTGCCAGACGCTGTCCACGTCCAGCAGCCCGACCAGCTCGGCCCCCGGCCACGTCCGGAGGGCCGCCGCCCGTCGCTGCGCCCGCGCATCCGTGCCCACAACCCCCAGCTTCATTTTCCCGCCTCTATTACCAGGAGCACCATTATCACCAGAATGGACAGGATCAGGATCGGGGTCAGCAGGCTGGCAAGAGTGCGCGAGAGGGGCCATTGCTGCACTTCCGACAACATCACCACAAAGATCACCAGCGACCACAGGTGCAACGCGACTATTCCCAGCGCCACCAGTCCCCACACCACACTTTCCAGGCGGAACGGGTTCAGCAGGTCTTCCGAGTCGGTGATCAGGGCTGTCGCCAGCCCGATGCGTATCAGGAGCAGCAGGGCGAACACGGGCACGATGGGCACGTTCGACCAGGCCCAGGCACGCGCGATGTCCCACGTCCTGGCCCGGCCGCCAAACCAGGTGCCCACCCACCGCAACAGCAGGGCCGTAACGTACATGCTGAGGATCCCCCCGAAAGCGCCCAACAGCGGGTTGACCAGTAGCCCTGCGAAGCCGGGGTCTTTCAGGCGGAACAGGGTCCGGACGGCACCGGCCATCATTGCCAGGGCCAGCATCCAGCGGTCAATGCGGTACGCCGTCAGGTAGCGGATGGTGCGTCGGGGTTCCCACCAGACGGTTTTCCACGGGTTCAGCGACGCCGTCATGGATGCAGATGGGATCATTGAATCCGGGGTCAAGGGTCAGTAGCCCACCACCTGGCCGTCCTTGCGCATCTCGGACGCGCCATGATAGACGCGGTGGACAGGGTCCCACAGGATGGCCTGGTAGCCGCCGTAGTCGCCCTGGCCGATCCGCACGCGGTGGCCGCGCCGTTCGAGGTCGGCGATGGCCGCAGGTGAGAAGCCGTGTTCGAGGTGCAACGTCCCACCGTCGGTCATGGGCGCGCCTCCGAAGGGGCTGCTGCTGCCGTCGTGTCGCCAGCGCGGGGCATCTCCCGCCTCCTGCACATTCATCCCGAAGTCGAGCAGGTTGACGAGGATCTGGACGTGCCCCTGCGGCTGCATGTCGCCGCCCATGACGCCGAAGCTCAGGAAGGGCACCCCGTCCCTGGTGACGAAGGCGGGGATGATGGTGTGAAACGGTCGTTTGCCGGGGGCATAGACGTTGGGATGCCCCTCGGTGAGGGTGAACCCGGCCCCTCGGTCCTGGAACATGAAGCCGAGGCCGTCGGGCACGAGGCCGCTGCCCAGCCCCTGGTAGTTGCTCTGGATGAGTGAGACCATCATCCCGGTGCTGTCGGCGACGGTGAGGTAGATGGTGTCGCCAGCGCGGAGGCGTTCCGGATCGCCGTGTGCCACCGTCTGCAACGCCTGGTCCCTGCGTATGAGCGCCCGCCGTTCGGCAGTGTAGGCGTCGGAGAGCAGCTCAGCCACCGGGACGTCGGCGAAGGTGGGGTCAGCGTAGAAGCGGGCACGGTCCTCGAAGGCCACCTTCTTCGCCTCGGCCATCAGGTGCAGGTGGTCGGCGCTGCCAAACCCCGCCGCCTTCAGGTCCCAACCTTCCAGCAGGTTGAGCATCTGCAGGACCGAGAGGCCCTGGCCGTTCGGCGGCAGCTCATAGACCTGGTAGCCCCGGTAGGTGGTGTGGAGCGGCTCCACCCACGTGCTGGTGTGGGCGGCCAGGTCTTCCTTGCGCAGGTACCCCCCGATGCGCCGCATGTATGCCTCCATCACGTCGGCAAGCGTGCCCTTGTAGAACCCGTCGCGGCCTACGCGGGCCAGGTGTTCGTAGGTGCGGGCCAGGTCCGGGTTGCGAAATACCGCCCCTTCCTGCGGGGCACGCCCGTCCAGCAGGTACGTCCGCCGCCAGTTGTCGTCCCCGATCAGGTGCTGCACCTGTTCGAAGCGCCGGAGGTTGGCCGCCCAGCCTGCCGCAATCACCGGGGTTACGGGGAAGCCCTCATGGGCATAGCGGATGGCCGGGGCCAGCACGTCGGACATGGGCAGGTGCCCGAAGCGCCCGTGCAGGGTGAACCAGCCATCGACAGCCCCCGGCACCGAGACGGGCAGCGGCCCCCAGTACGGGATGGCGTCGGCACCGAGGGCCTGCACCCGGGTCCGCAGCATTTCCAGCGTCAGTCCCTGCGGGGCGCGCCCACTCGCGTTGAGGCCGTAGAGCCGCGCCGTTTTCGGATCCCAGACCAGCGCGAACAGGTCGCCGCCCACCCCGCATCCGGTCGGCTCCATCAGGCCCAGCGTCGCGTTGGCGGCAATGGCCGCATCGACGGCGTTTCCGCCCTGTTTCAGCACGTCAATCGCTACCTGGGAGGCCAGGGGGTGGCTGGTCGCAGCCATGCCGTGTCGGGCCATGACCGGGCTGCGTGTGGCGAACGGGGCACCCGTCGGACGGTTGCCCTCCGTGAACACCTGGGCCAGCACGGGCATCATCGGCACCGCCAGCCCCAACAGGGTAAAGAGCAGTTTCATGGAGAGCGCCGTTAGCCGTTAGCCATTAGCTGTTGGCTGTTAGCTATTTGGTACTTGGAACTTGGAGGGCGAAGCGGGCCTTCACCCTTCAGGGGCTTGGAAAAATCCGCAATCCGCAATTTCCCATCCCCTTCATGTCACCCGGGTACGGCGAATGATACGGAAGAACAGTGCTGGGACAAACCGCCGCAGGTACACACCAGTGCGTTCGCGCAGGCGGGCGATGACGACTTCCGGTTTCCCCTGTTCGACGGCCCGGATGATCCGTTCGGCGCAGGCTTCAGCGGAGAGTCCTTTGGCCTGGCCCGGATCGAGCTGCCCGTGGAGCGAGCCGTCGGCGGTGAGGGCATTCCGGCTGATGTTGGTGCGGATGTAGCCAGGGCATGCTACGGTCACCCGCACGCCGTCATGCCATACTTCGGCCCGCAAGGCGTCGCAAAACCCGTGCAGGGCGTGTTTCGAGGCCGCATACGAGGAGCGGCGCGGCGTCCCGAAGAACCCGACGACACTGCTGACGGCTACGATGTGTCCGGCCCGACGTGCCTGCATCGCGGGCAGCACCGCCTTCGTGAGGGCAACAGCCGCGAAGTAGTTGACCTCCATCAGGTAGCGGTCCACCGAAAGGGCGGTCTCGGCCACCGTGCCCCGCTGGCTCAACCCGCCGTTGTTGAGGAGCATATCGACTCCGTAGCCGTCTGCCATCACCAGGGCTACCGCCGCCGCCACAGTCTCCGGGCGGGACAGGTCCAGCGGCACCACCTGGTGCTGTTCCGGGTGGGAACAGGCGCGGCGGACGTCTTCCAGCCGCTCGGCGTTCCGGGCGGAGAGGACCAGGCGCGCCCCGCGACGGGCCAGCCCGTAGGCCAGCGCCTCCCCGATGCCGGAGGAGGCCCCGGTGATCCAGACCCGCTTGCCCTGCCATTCCATGACACAGGGAGGTAAAATAAAGAAGGCCCGATCGCACCGACCGGGCCTTCCGAAGATACGACCGAAGCGGTTACTTCAGCAGCGTGATCTGGCGAGCCGCCGAGAAGTACTGGCCGGTGGCACGGATCAGGTAGAGGCCGCTCTGGAGGTTGCCGCCCTCGAAGCGGAACGTGCGGGCTTCGTTGGCCGAGAGCACCCCGTTGTGCAGCACCGCCACCTGGCGCCCCAGCATGTCATAGACCGCCACCTGCACCCGCTGCTCGCGGGCCACCGTGAGGGTGAACTGCGTCTGCGGGTTGAAGGGGTTCGGATAGGCAGGCGAGAGGAAGTACGCGCCGGGCAGTTCCACCGCCGTCTCCACCACCGGGCTGAAGTGGACGGAGCCGTCGAAGTCGATCTGCTTCAGCCGGAAGGCGTGCATGCCGGGCACGAGGCCGTTGAGCTGGTAGCTGTAGCTCTGTGCCTGGGTGGTGGTGCCGCGGCCTTCCACGAAGCCAACCTTCTGGAAGGTGTCGTTCACCTTCTGCTGCACCTCAAAACCGGCGTTGGCCGTCTCCGAGGCCGTCCGCCAGCGCAGCGTCACATCGTCGCCGCTGGATGTAGCATCGAAGGAGGCCAGTTCCACCGGCAGCACTGTCTCGACCCACGAGAAGTCATCGATGAACGTGTTGCCCGTGACCGAGGCCACACGGACGCACAGGATGTCGTCGCTGGCCGGGTCAATCGTCACAAAGGGATCAGGGTCGGCATCGGAATCCGCTACCACGCTGTTGGCCGTAGCGCCCGTAATGGCAACCGAGCACCCGACGTCCGAGAACGCCTGGGCTGTCTGCGTGGAGGCTGCGCTGAACCAGAACGTGACCGAAGCAACAGCCGTACTGAAGGTTACCTGGAACGAGTTGCCCGTCGATGCCCGGAAGGAGTTGGCGTCCGAGAACCGGGTCAGGTCGCTGATCGACACCACGCCCGTAGTTGCCTGAAACGTGGCGATATCGTTTGTGACGTTGTTGTCCCCAATCGTCTCATCGTCAAAATTTTCCGTCCCGTCGGCCAGGGCTGGGCGTACCCCCAGCAAGAGCAGGGCAACCAGCAAAGAAGCGATATGGTAACGTGTCCTCATAGGAAGTACCTCTGTGAAATACCGGGTGAAACAGGTTTCTGTGTGTTATGTGATGGAGTGCCAGCGCAGCTTCCGCCCCCAAACCTTGATAACCACCAGCCCTGAACGGGACGATGGTTCCAAGACTTTATCTATCGGGCACACATGATCTTCAAGGGATGGTTTCCTGAAGTCTGGACGGATTTCAGGGCCTGATTACAGGAATTTAGTGTGTCAATACCTATTGCCCAATGCCCTCCGCATAAAAAGATCGCACTTTTTTTGGCGAAAGCGTCTTTTAATCGTCACAAAAGTATGGCAATCGTCCCGGCGAGGTTCTTGATCGGAGGAAAACGGGTTGCTGGTGCACGATTTGGTCCAGGGCACGCCCGCTCTCGTGGTGGTCGTCCCGTTCTGAAATAAATCCTCTCTTCGGAGGCGGGCGGTAACCAGGCAATGAAATATCGTCAAAATGACTATAATATCGTCAAAATGACTATATTTCCTGGGCGAATCTTAATAAAGAGACCGGTCTACCCGTCGTGGGGGTGAGGTACTCGCAACCCGTACTCGTACTCGCAACCCGTACTCGTACTCGCAACCCGTAC
>CAZLRO010000208.1:0-6810 GCA_964561865.1 uncultured Rhodothermaceae bacterium
TTGAGATTGCCACGTCGCTGCGCTCCTCGCAATGACACTTTTGGGAGGGAGGCGGGTGGCATTCCCAATCCCCAAGAGATTGCCACGTCTGACCGATCTCATGAGATCGACCATGCTCCTCGCAACGACACGGAGGAACGGGCTGCCCAAATCCGCAATCCGAAACCCCCCATTCATCCTTCCATCTGCACGGCGTGGGCGGGTTCGATGGCGGCGGCGCGGAGGGCGGGGTATAGGGCAGCCAGCACACACAGCAGCGTGGAGACGCCCCCGATCAGCAGCACATCCAGCCACCGGATGGCGACGGGATAGGCATCGATCAGGAATGACTCGGCATTGGCGAGCGGGACCAGTTGAAAATACTGCTGGAGCAGGGCCAACGCCAGTCCCAGCGCCAGGCCGAGGCCGGTTCCGATCCCGCCGATGAGAAAGCCTTCCACCAGGAAGATACGACGGATGTTGCGGCGTGAAACCCCCATCGCCTGCAACACCCCCACATCTTGCCGTTTCTCGATCACCACCATCGTCAACGACCCGATGATGTTGAAGGCGGCCACCACGATGATAAGGGCCAGGATGAGCGAGGCCCCCCACTTTTCGAGCTGCATCACCTCGTAGAGCGCCTTTTGCAGGTCGTACCAGGTCTGCACGGTAAACTGCCGGGGGTCGAGGCGGTGTTGCAGATCGGCCTTGACGGCGGTGGCCCGGTCGAGGTCGTCGAGGCGAATCTCGATGCCGGAGACGCGCCCGGTCATGCGAAAGAGCCGCTGGGCTTCGTCGAGGCCGATGAACACGTGGCTTTCGTCGTAGACGGCTTCGAGTTCGTACAGCCCGCGCACCTCGAACGGGTAGAGGCCCGCCCCGCCGAAGACCTGGGTGAAGGTGCGTTCGAGCGCTGGGGCCGAGAGCAGGGCCACCTCGCTGGCCGGTTCCCCGGCGGTGGCGGGCAGCAGCCGCAGCCGCTGCCCCAGGCCCATGCCCAGGACAATGCCGGGCCGCCCGTTGCGCCGGGCCAGATCGAACGAGCCGAAGCCCGTCTGCTCCGTCACCCGGCTCACCCCGGTGAAGGTGGCCGGGTCCACGCCCCGCACGACGACGACCTTGTTGACCTCGGCGCCCCCGTCATGCACCAGCAACACCTTGCCTTCCACATAGAGCGCGGCGTGGGTGACGTGGGGCACCGTGCGTGCCAGGGCCAGCAGCGTGTCCGCCCGGTCCAGCCCCCGCCCCTCGGCGCTGACGATGCGGACGTGGGGGTCGAAGGAGACGAGCAGGTCGCGCACGAAGTCGAAGAACCCGTTCATCACCGAGAGGACCACGATGAGGGCGGCCACGCCGATGGTGACGCCAACGACCGAGAGGCCGGTAATGACGGAGATCAGCGAGACCTGCCGACGGCTGACCAGGTAGCGCCGTGCGATGAGCCAGCGGTAATCCATCGGAGGTCGTTCCTCAGAGGCGGGGTCGGGGGTCTGTAAACAGGTCCGGAGGGACGGTCACCGAAACGACGAGGCCGTCGGTCATCAGCGCCGAGCGTGCCCCCTGCTTGCGCACAGCCAGGCGCAGGGGCCCAGCCGGGGTCTCGAACGTCCGATAGTCCGTCCAATGGTTGACACGGGGTGCGGCGGTGGGGTTGCCCTGGAGCACCATCGCCCAGCGGTCTACCAGCCCCGTCGCCCGGTTGACATATACCCAGTAGCGATCTCCGGGTGTCAGCCCTACCGGCCCGAAGGCGAGTTCAATCACCTCCTGCACCGCATTCGACGAGTCCGGGACGTAGGTGCGGTATACGCCCGGATCGAGCAGCTTGATGGGCATGAGCAGCCAGTAGGTGTCGTTGATGAAGCCTTCGTAGGCATCAGCCAGCAGGGCAGCCTCTGCCGACGTCGGCACGGCCCCGCCGTTGAGGTAGGCCCGTCCCTGCCGGGTGTTCACGTTGAAGAGCACCACGTAGGCCGAGTCTGGACCCTGCTGCCATTCCACCCGGTACTGCCCCGTCCAGCGATCCCAGGCATGTTTCCGGAAGATCTGCCGCGTGCCGTCGCTTTCGCGCCCGAACTGGAACTGCAAGTAGCGTGCTGCACTCCAGGCTTCTGGCCCCCCCATCGCTTCGTAGACGCGCAGGGCCACCGAGTCGGCACGGGTGCGCAAGGGGGGCAGGTCCTGGCGGGAGGGCTGCGCCTGGGCCAGGGACATCGGACCAACCAGCAGGAGCAACAGCACCCCCCAGACCTGTTTCGGCGCATTCAGACGCAACATGGGAAACCTCCGTTGTAGCAGGGACTGCAAAATAGGACATCGGAGAACAATCCGCCACCCGGCAGGTTAGCCCCCGCATCAGGACAGGAGAGGCGGTGAACATGACCTGCTTTGCTTTTTCGTGCCGGATGACGTTCTGGTTTCTGGCGGGCAGCCTGCTGCTGGCCGTGCCTGCCCATGCCCAAACCGACGACGAGGCACTGGAGGATGCGCCGGCCCAGGAGACGCAGAACGCCTACGGCTCCAGCCTCGGTGCCCAGGTCGTGCTCACCAACAGCGGGTTTGGCCTGGGGGGACTGCTGCGGGTAGGGCTGGGGGAGCGAACGTCGTTTATGACCGAGGTCGCCCTCGGCGCAGGCAAGGATGAACGCGAGGTGGCCTTCTTCGATCGGTTCGGGCGCAAGGACGTGCCCAACAAGGCCCATTACCTGCTGATGCTGCCAGTCCAGTTCGGGCTGCACCGCCGCCTCTTCCGTGCCCATATCGAAGACAACTTCCGGCCTTACGTGCAGGTCTCCACCGGCCCGACGCTGGGGTGGGAGTACCCGTACTTCGAGGACTGCAACGGCGACCTGCAATACGACCCCAACACGGACTGCAACGGCGACGGTACCCTGCAAACCGAGGAGGGCGAGCGCATCTACGACTCCATCGGGGCCATCCCCAAAGGGCGCCTCCGCACGGGCCTCGGCGGCACGGTGGCCTTCGGTGCCCACTTCGGGTTCAGCCGCAAGGCCACCCAGGGCGTGCGCTTCGGCTATACGTTCACCTACTTCTTCGACGGCATCCAGTTGCTCGAACCGCAGGTCCGGGAACCCCAGCACTTCTTCGGTACCCCGTCTATCAGCGTCTTCTTCGGGCGGCTGTTCTGAAATCCTTCACACATTGAAGCGGAACAGGATCACGTCGCCGTCTTCCACCAGGTAGTCCTTGCCTTCGGCGCGCATGGCCCCGGCCTCGCGGGCCGCCGCCTCGGTGCCGTACTTCACGTAGTCGTCGTACTTGATGGTCTCGGCCCGGATAAAGCCCCGCTCGAAGTCGGTGTGGATCTCACCGGCGGCCTGGGGCGCCCTGGTGTGCCAGTGGATCGTCCAGGCACGGGTTTCTTTCGGCCCGGCGGTGAAGTAGGTAATCAGGCCCAGCAGGTCGTAGGCCTCGCGGATGAGCCGGTCCAGCCCCGACCCTGCCAGCCCCGCAGCATCGAGGAAGGCCGCCCGCTCGGACGGGTCGAGTTCGGCGATCTGGGCTTCGAGGTCGGCACAGACCACGATCACACGGGCGGCCTCCTGCCCGGCAATGGCCCGTACCGCTTCCACCCAGACATTGCCATCGGGCAGGTCGCCCTCGGACACGTTGGCTGCGTACAGCACGGGCTTGCCGGTGAGCAGAAACAAGTCTCGGAACCAGGGCTGGGCCTCCTCCGGCACCTCGAAGCGGCGGGCCGGGGTTCCAGCACCGAGAGCGGCCATCAGCCCTTCGTAGAAGCCCAGTTCGTCGCGCAGCTTCCGGTCGCCGCCCTTGGCCTGCTTCGCCGTCCGGTCGATGCGCTTTTCGAGCGTCTCCAGGTCCTTGAGCAGCAGTTCCGTCTCGATCACCTCGATGTCGCGGGCAGGATCGACCCGGCCTGCCACATGCACGATGTTCGGATCGTCGAAGCAGCGTACCACGTGGACAAGGGCGTCCACCTCGCGGATGTGGGCCAGGAACTGGTTGCCCAGGCCCTCGCCTTTCGAGGCCCCTTCCACCAGCCCGGCGATGTCCACGAACTCGATGGTAGCCGGGACGGTGCGGGCCGAGCGGTTGAGCTGGGCCAGCCGGTCGAGGCGGACATCGGGCACGGGCACCACCCCCACGTTGGGTTCGATGGTGCAGAACGGGTAGTTGGCCGACGCCGCCCCGGCATTGCTCAGGGCGTTAAAGAGGGTAGACTTGCCAACGTTTGGCAATCCGACAATGCCGCAGCGTAACCCCATGATGCACGATCGGGTGGGCGTTCAAACATCTCGCGCCGCTTATGGCGCAGGCCCCTGATTGTTCCACCTCCCCTGATGAACCCTCGCAGAAGTTCGTTCACCAGGTTATCCACGCTGTGCAAAACCTGTGGATAATGTGTGGATTGAAGCAGGCCGCCGTCGCTGGACTATCCCACGTAGTTCACCACGACGAATGCCCGTTCTGGCAGACGAACGGCGGTGAGCCGCCCCAGCCGGGGATGCTTGTAGACGCAGCCCGTGTCGATCAGGATGAGTTGCTCACGGTTGATGGGTTCATGTTGGGGCGTATGCCCGCACACGACGGTCTTTTCCCACGCCAGCGACGGCGCATGCAGGTGGCTACGCTCCCACAGGTACACCTCCTCGTTGGCCGCCTGCTTGTTCTGTTCCACCGTCAGGTGGGGCTTGAGGCCCGCGTGGACGAAGAAAAACGTCGGGGTCTCGTAGTAGAACTCGGTGGCGCGGACAAAGGCCACATGGTCTTCCGGCAGGTCGTGGAACCGGAACTCCCAGATACCATAGCTTCGGAGGGTATCATTGCCCCCGTTGACGGCCCAGAGTTCATATTCATACTGGTCGAGGCAGGCCAGCATGAGGGCTTCGTGGTTGCCCCGCAGGAACGTACAGGGGTGGGTCTTCTGGAGCGCCATTAGCCGTTCAATCACCCCTTTGGAATCCGGCCCCCGGTCGATGTAGTCCCCCATAAAGACCAGGTGGTCGTCTGCGGTGGGGGCAAGCTGGTCGAGGAGTGCATCCAGGGTGAGCGCACAGCCGTGTATATCTCCAATGGCAATCAGTCCCATGTAGCACAGACCTCTAAAGCGGGCAGAACGGTCAGGAGGTAATACGATCCCGGAGGGTGTCGAGACCGACGAGGCCACGTCCGGATTTCTTCAGTTGTCCGCTCGCATGGAGTTCCAGGAGCGCGGCATCCAGAATGCCGTTGATGAACTGCCCACTGCGGGCTGTGCTGTAGCGTTTGGCAACCTCAATGGCTTCGTTGATGGAGACCTTGGGTGGGATGTCCTCGCAGGTCATCAGTTCGCAGATTGCCATGCGCAGCAGCAACCGGTCGATGAGGGCGATGCGGGAGAGGTCCCAGTTCTCGGCATGGCGGGCAATGATACGATCGGCCTGCTCGGTATGGTCGAGGGTACGCAGGAACAGGCTGGTGGCAAAATGCAACTCCAATGCCTCCGTACCCAACTGAGGCTTGAGGACGGTGTCGATGATGTGCGAGGCCTCCCCGCCCCCCAGTTCGAAGGCGTAGAGGGCTTGCATGACCCGTTCCCGTGCTTCCCGTCGGCTGCTCATGCTTTTCCTGCTCCAAAGATTTGATGCTTTGAAAGGCCAGGGGCAGATAGTGGAAAAATATGCAGGAGATGCGTACAGCTACCTGAATATACGCCTGCATGTTTACAATTGAAGCCCCTCTGTCTGCAAGGATGCGCCAAAAAATTCTTGCACGGGCAGGTTGTGCAAGCCTGAGAGGATACGTCTACCGCCTTGTATCTGGCCTTGTCGCCTCCTTTCTGCCGCCTCCCTCCATGCGTCTCAACACGCCTTTTCCCTGGAACACCTGTCCGGCCTTGCTGGTCGCCGCAGGGCTGGTGCTGGGTATTGGGCTGGCCTGCTATTCCCCGTCAGTGCCCTTGTGGATGTGGGGGACGGGCATCGGCCTGGGGATCGGAATGGCCCTGGCGACCCTGTATATGCCCCCAGCGCGGATGGTGCAGCCCTGGTACCGCTGGCGTCTCTGGGCACTGGCGTTACTGGTCGTTGCCACCGGGGGTGCCCGGTACGCGCTTGAACGGTCGCTCCCGGCCCACCACGTGGGACAACTGTTCCGTGCAGGTGCCGAGGAGGCTGTGGTGACGCTCACGGGCACGGTGGATGGAATCCCAGAGACGACGGCCTTCGGCACCCGGCTAACCCTGGCCGTACACCGGGTCGCGCTGGCACATGACACGCTGGACGCCACCGGGAAGGTGCTGGTCATGCTAAACCGTTCCCGAAACCTGGACGCGCCACCGTTTCCCGCGCTGCTGCCCGGCATGACACTGGGAGTGCACGGTTCCCTGCGTGCCCTCTCCCCCCGCCGCAACCCGGCAGACTTCGACTATGCCGCGTGGCTGCGGCATCGGGGCATCCACGCCCGTATGACCCTCTACGTGCCCACCCAGGTGACGATCCTCGGACAACGTTCACACCCCGACCAGATGGTCATGGCAACCCGTGCCCGGGTGCAGGCCCACCTGGAGCGGCACGTCCCGGACGCGGCGGCCCGCGACATACTCATGGCCCTGCTGCTGGGGGAGCGGAACACGCTGGCAACGGACATCGAGGACGCCTTCATCGAGACGGGACTGGTACACCTGCTGGCGGTGTCCGGCTTGCACATCCTGCTGGTCGGGATGGTGCTGTACCACCTGCTGGGGCCGCTGCTGCTGCGGTTGGGCCTCCGCTGGAACACGATGACCTGGACCCGTGCCATGATCACCCTCACCCTCATCACCGGATACGTGTTCCTCACGGGGAACTCCGCTTCCGGGGTCCG
>CAZLRO010000209.1:0-6804 GCA_964561865.1 uncultured Rhodothermaceae bacterium
CAGACAGCACCCCGACCAGACGGTGACCCTCGTGCCCGGCCAGCAGGGTCGCATGGCCGCCACCGGCACACCTTCCTCCCCCGCCACCGTCGATCTGGCCGCCGCGCTGGACTGGACGGGGCTGTTCATCTTCCAAGCCCATCCCCTCTCGGACATCCTCACACGGCTGCAAACCCACTACGGCGTCGCACTCGCCTGTACCCCCACCCTGGCACCCCAGGCCGTGACGGGCACCTTCGAGCGAGGCCAGCCGCTGGAGGAGATCCTCACGGCCCTGGCCGCAACGCTCTCGGCCCACCTCGTGGAGATCGAGGGCGGCTACCGGCTCGAACCGGCGTCGTAGCGCTACCGCTTCACGAACAGCCCCAGATGAAAGGCCGGGGCGGAGAGCACGTTCTCGGCCAGCGTCGCACCCTCCACGCCGAGGGCCACGCCCATCGCTTCGCGGCGCGTGTACCGCAATTCCATTCCGTAGGCCAGGTACTGCTGGTTGTTCGCAAACAGCCCCCCCATCCCGCCGAGACCGCTTTCCCCGTTCTTGCGCGAAGCCACTCCCCGAACGCGCCCGACGAGCATGAACGACGGGGTGAGGCCATAGCCACCCTCTAGCCCATAGACCACCTCATCCGAATAGCCCTTTACCCGGTTGTTGAACCCCGCCGAGGCTGTGATGTAGGCAGGAGACGGGTAGAACGAATGCCCCGCTTCGAGGCTGAGTTGCTGGTTGATCTCTCCGTCACCCGTGAGCAGTCCGTTGTCCTGCATGTCCTGCCCGATCGGGAGACCCACCTTCAACCCCACACTGAGCACCGTCGGGCCGCCCGTCCACAGCCCGTAGCGCAGGCCCGCTTCCGCGTCCGAGACGCCCGTCACGGCATCGCCCTCGAAGAACTCGGCCCCGCTCGTGCGCCCAACTTGCCGGTTGAGGGTGACGCGCCGCAGAAAGGGCACATAGGCCGTGGCCGTAAGACGGTCCGTAACCCCGTATTCGCCGTAGAGGCTGGCCGTGTAGTCACGCAGGGTGGGAATGGCGATGCGGTTGCCGCCCGGCTCGTAGAAGCGCGTGGCATGGACGAGGCGGAAGCCCGCCTGGTAATAGCCGTGCCCGCGTTTCTGCGGCCAGCCATCGGCCAACGCAGTCGGGACGAGCAGCACCCCGGTCAGCAACAGCCAGCAGAAAATACGTATCGGATTCATAATAGTTGTATATACAACTGATTGATGCACAACCCGCCCCTGTCACTGCCCCAGTTGGGCCGCGCCGAAGGTGACGTTGAACGGCACGCAGTGGATGACGACGAAGTCGTAGGTGTCCAGCGCCACGCTGCGGTCGCCGACGCGGTAGGACTGTGCACCGCGGGTGCTCTGGAGCGTCCCCAGGTTGAGGCTGCCAGCGTTGACGACACTGGTGGAGGAGAGGAAGACTTCCAGGCCCGGCCCGCTGCTGGTAGCGAAGTTGTCCTCGAAACGGACGACCAGGGCGCCGTCTTCCTGTTCTTCGAGAATAGCCGTGCCCCGGACGGTATAGTTGGTGCCACCGCGTGCGGCAAAGAGGCCCGTCCGGCGCTGCCCTGGCACCCGCAGGACGGCAGGCAAGCTGCGGACGCCGCCGGTGGTCGCGGTGACCTCGGTCGTCCCGGCCTTGAGCGCCCGCGCCAGCCCCTGTCCGTCGATGGAGGCCACGTCGGGGGCGCTGCTCTCCCAGGTAAACGTGGCATTGCTGACCGGGCCGCCGGACAGGTTCAGGGCCATCGCCGTGAACCGCTCGCTGCTGCCCAGCGCCAGTTCCACCGAATCCGGCACCACCACCACCTGGGCCACCTGGTTCGGGTCGGCCACGACAGTGAGCATGGCCGGGGGGCTGGAGACCCCGCTGGCGGTGGCCGTGATGAACGCCTGCCCAGCCTGGAGAGCCGTCACCATCCCGCCCGCATCGACGGAGGCGATGGACGGGTTGGAGCTGGCCCAGGCGAAGGAGATGCCCGTCCTCACCTGGCCGTTGGTGCCGAAGAAGATCGCCTCGAACGCAGCAGTCTGGCCTTGCAGGAGCGCCTGGCTGGGTGGACTGACCTCAATGCGGGCCTCCTGCATGGGTTCATCGGGTAGCTCGTCGATGAAGTCGGTCCCGATACAGCCTCCCAGCAATCCCAGCAAAACCACGATGACCGGATATGTGCTACGCATAGTCGGTTTGAACCAGATGAAACGAAGGCCCCTCAACACCCCATGAGGGGTCGCAACAGACCGCCGGTGGCTTACAGCCCACTGCGTCCCAGCGGCAAGAAGGGCGGGTACAGGTTGCAGGATAACCTCTCGTTCAGGCAGCGGGCAAGGACTGTGACGAAGGTTTGAGGATAGTTGACGCTTTCGTGACGTTTCCGCGTTCGGGCATCTGGAAAAACAAGAAAGGAGGCCTGTCTCCAAACCTCCTTCCAATCGTTGCGGGTGTATGCTGCCGTCAGGCATCGAGCACGGGGATGCGGATCTGCTGGCCGGGGTAAATCTTGTCCGGATCCTTGATGACTTCGCGGTTGGCCTCAAACAGGGCAGGCCACTTGTTGGCATCGCCGTAGCGCTCGCGGGCGATCTTCGAGAGCGAATCCCCTTTTTCGATGGTGTAGAACACCGGTGCCGGAGGCGGCGGCGGCGGGGCAGCAGGCGCGACCTTGATCGTGAGGCGGTCGTCCACCTTCTCGACCTTATCGACATTGCCCGCCAGCAGGATCGCTTTCTCCCGCGTGGCGTGCGAGTCCACCTGGCCTTCCAGAATGGCCGTGTCGGTCTTGTCGTCGTAGGTGACTTTCAGGTTTTCGACCTTGCCTGTGAGGGCCTGGACGATGTCCTGCTGAATTTCGTCGGCTTCCTTTCCGGGGGTCAGTTTGCGCCCGATGCCTTTGATGAAATCAAAGAGACCCATATGTGTATCCTCCTCAGATGGTGATGATGAACCTTGTATAGCGGCCACACGACCCTTTGCTGGTGGCACGCCCTTGCAACTTCGGGCAGAAAATCCAAAAGATCAATCCCTGCCGGATGAATTGAATATTCTGATAACGGCGGAACCGCCCCGCTGCTTTACCTTACCCATGTCTGCAAACCTCCCAACTACATCTGAGGATATTATGCCCAACATCGAAACCATTGAAGGCATTGGCCCGGTGCTGGCCGAAAAGCTGAGGGCCGCCGGGGTCTCGACGGTAGAAGCCTTGCTGGAGCAGGGCGCAACGCCCGGCGGACGGCGAGACCTGGAGGCCGCCACCGGCATCGACGGCATCCGCCTGCTGCGGTTTGTCAACCAGGCGGACCTGCGCCGCATCCGGGGCGTCGGCGAGGAGTATGGCGACCTGCTCGAGTGTGCGGGTGTGGACACCGTGGTGGAACTGGCCCGCCGCAACGCCGAGAACCTGCACGCAAAGATGGGCGAGGTGAATGCTGAGAAGCACCTCGTCCGGCAACTCCCCTCGCTCGACAAGGTGAACGACTGGATCGACCAGGCGAAAGAGTTGCCCCGCATGGTACAGTATTGAGCCGGGTATCAATGCGCATCGGCGCGACGGGGCCTTGCGGGCATCCTGTCGCGCCGATGCGCGGGATGTTCAGCATTTGTCGAGGGTTGCTCCCATCCGGAGTAGCATCTGCCGGGCATTCTCATTGCGAGGGCGTGATGGTTCCAGAGATTATATTGCATCCGACCCGAATCGAAGCCCCTCCATCCAAAACGGGTATGCCGATGTGGCACAAACGTGTGTTGGTGCGCCTGCGTGCGTATCTACGTTCCCTGTTCAGCCTGCACCTCGACACCGATATCGAGGGCACCATCGACGGTATCAAGCGCAGCATTGACTTTCGGGGCGAGAACGTCTGGGCGCTGGTCTTTGCCATTTTCATTGCCTCCATCGGGCTGAACGTCAACTCCACCGCCGTGATTATCGGCGCGATGCTGATCTCTCCCCTGATGGGGCCGATCATCGGGGTGGGCTTTGCCCTGGGCACCAACGATGTCGAGACCTTCCGGCGCTCCCTGCGCAGCCTTGCGGTGATGGTGGCGATCGGGCTGCTGACCTCGGCCCTGTATTTCCTGGCGACCCCCCTGAAAGAAGCCCAGTCGGAACTGCTGGCCCGTACGCAACCCACCATCTACGACGTCCTGATCGCCCTGTTCGGCGGAGCGACCGGCATCGTGGCCGGGACGC
This sequence comes from uncultured Rhodothermaceae bacterium, assembly GCA_964561865.1. Taxonomy (GTDB): domain Bacteria; phylum Bacteroidota; class Rhodothermia; order Rhodothermales; family CAZLRO01; genus CAZLRO01. Next base: position 4,194 of record CAZLRO010000209.1, read on the forward strand.
GCAAGGAGCGGGGCAATGCTATCCCTGGTGTTGCCATCGCCACCGCCCTGATGCCCCCTCTCTGCACCGCTGGCTATGGCCTTGCCACGTTCCAGTGGTCCTATTGCTTCGGGGCATTCTACCTGTTTCTCATCAACTCCGTCTTCATTGCCATCGCCACGCTGGTCTTCGTCCGCTACCTGCATTTCCCGAAACACCCGTACCTCGACCCTGCCCAGGAGCGACGCGCCCGGCAGGTCGTCACCTGGGTCGCCATCCTGACGATCCTGCCTAGCGTCTACATCGCCTGGGGAGTGGTGCAGGAGGCCGTCTTTCGGGGACGGGCCACACGGTTCATTGAGGAGAACCTCAACTATGAGAACCGGATTGTGGTGGAAAGCGAGATGCAATACCAGCGTACCGGTTCGCGGATCGAAGTCACCCTCGTGGGCGAGCCTCTGCCGCCGGACACGGTAGAGGCGCTCCGTGGACGACTGGTGGCATACCAGCTGGGTGCTGCCCACCTGACGATCCGGCAGAGCACCCCGCCGGACCTGCGGGAGCAGCTGCGCCTGGGCCTGCTCGAAGATCTGTATGAACGGAACGAGGCCGCCCTGCAAAGCCGGGAGGACCGCATTCGGCTGCTGGAGGCGGAACTGCTGCGTTACCAGGCCCGTGCAAAGCCGGTGACCGACATCACACGGGAACTCCGTACCCTCTACCCGAACCTGTCGGCGTTGGCCTACGAGGAGGTCGTCCGGATAGATGCGGCCACCCTCCGGCCCGATACCTTGCCCACCGTGCTCGTGTCCTGGACCGAGGGTCGTCGTGTCGATCTTCGGGTTTTCGAGCAGTTCCTGCGGGCGCGGTTGCAGGTGGATACGGTACAGGTGATCGCCTACTGAAAAGCCGACGCCGGGTGCGGATTTCCCGTTAACCCCGACCCTGGATGGAACTACGGGCCCGTGCTGGGCGAAAGAGGCGGCAGTTCCCTTGCACCTGATCCCACCGGTATGAACCTCCGTAACATCGCCATCGTCGCCCACGTCGACCACGGCAAGACCACCCTCGTCGATGCGCTGCTGTGGCAGAGTGGCACCTTTCGGGCCAACCAGGACGTGCAGGAGCGCGTGATGGACTCGATGGACCTCGAACGCGAGAAGGGCATCACCATCATGGCGAAGAACACCGCCATTACCTACGAAGGGGTCAAGATCAACATCGTGGACACGCCCGGCCACGCGGACTTCGGCGGTGAGGTGGAGCGCACGCTGCGCATGGTAGATGGCATCATGCTGCTCGTCGATGCGGCGGAGGGGCCGTTGCCGCAGACCCGCTTTGTGCTCTCGAAGGCCCTCGCCCTGGGCCTGCCCGCCATCGTCGTCATCAACAAGATCGACCGGCAGGACGCCCGTCCCCGCCAGGTGCTCGACGAGGTGTACGACCTGTTCATCGACCTCGACGCCACCGAGGCGCAGATCGAGTTCCCCGTGCTCTATGCCGTGGCCCGCGACGGGCGGTGTACGACGGACCTCGACCAGCCGCTGGCCGACCTGCGTCCGCTCTTCGACACGATCCTGGAGGCCATCCCGGCCCCGGTCGGCGACCCCGAGGCCCCGCTCCAGGTGCTCGTCACCAACGTCATGCCCGACAACTACCGCGGGCCGCTCGCCGTCGGGCGCGTCATCCAGGGGACCCTGCGGAACCGCCAGCGCGTGATGCTCTGCCCCCGGGATGGCACGCAGCGGGCCGTCGGCGTCACCGCCCTCTTCGGGTTCGAGGGACTGAGCCGGGTGGAGATCGAGGCCGCCGGGCCGGGCGACATCATTGCCATCGCCGGCGTAGCAGGCATCGGGCTGGGCGAGAGCATCGCCGACGCCGAGAACCCCGTCCCGCTCCCACCGCTGCATGTGGACGAGCCGACGATGTCGATGGAGTTCCGCATCAACGACGCGCCGTTCGCCGGGCGCGAAGGGCAGTATGTGACCAGCCGCAACCTGCGCGACCGGCTCCTGAAGGAGGGCGAGCATAACCTCGCCATGCGCATCGAGGAGACCGACAGCGCCGACCGCTTCCTGGTCTATGGGCGGGGCGAACTCCAGATGGCGATCCTCATCGAGCAGATGCGGCGCGAGGGCTACGAATTCGCCGTCGGGCAGCCGCAGGTGCTCACACGCAGCGTCAACGGACGGCTGCACGAGCCGTTCGAGCAGGCGCTGATCGACGTGCCGGAGGAGTTCATGGGCGTGGTCGTGCAGAAGCTGGGCATGCGCCGCGGGATGATGACCCGGATGATCAACCACGGCAGCGGGCGCATCCGCCTCACCTTCGAACTGCCCAGCCGTGGCCTCATTGGCTACCGCACCGAGTTCCTCACCGACACGAAAGGCACGGGCATCCTGACGCACCTCTTCGACGGCTACCGGCCCTGGGCAGGCGAGGTCGTCCACCGCTCGACCGGGGCGCTCGTGGCCGACCGTGCCGGGCGCGTTACCAGCTACGCCATCGTCAACCTCCAGGAGCGTGGCGAGCTGTTCGTCGCCCCCGGCGACGAGGTCTATGCCGGGATGCTCGTGGGCGAGAATGCCCGCGACGCCGACCTCGACGTGAACATCACCAAGGAGAAGAAGCT
>CAZLRO010000210.1:0-6769 GCA_964561865.1 uncultured Rhodothermaceae bacterium
GCGAGGAGCTTGACCGATCTCATGAGATCGGTCAGACATGGCAATCTCGACGCTGGAGCTGGCAATATAGTCAATTTGACTATAATTCATGCTGGGGCGAATGCGTTACCTCGACGCTGCTGCGACGTTCCTGCAAGGCGGCAAGGGCGAGATCAAGACCCCTCGTTCCTCGGGGCAGGCCCTAGCCTGGCGATCTCATGAGATCGCCAGACGGCTTCCTCGTGATGACACGTTTGGGAAGGTTGCTGCCGGTCGGTCTACCTCCCCTAACCCCTCCTGTTCTCAGGAGGGGAATTGCGGATTTTTCCAAGTAACAAGCGCCAAGTACCAAAAAGCCAATAGCTAATGGCTAACAGCCAACCGCTATCTCCCACCTCACCCGATTCGGGGGTCGAGGTGGTAGAAGGCGGTCATGGCCTCGAACAGCTCCGGATGGTACTCGGCCATCACGTCCGGGCGTTCGAAGAAGTTTTCGGTGGCGACGGCAAAGAACTCGGCGGGGTTTTTGGCGGCATAGCGCCGCAGCATCGAGCGCCCGAAGATCACCTGCCGCATCTCGCGCCGGACGAGCGCCACCCAGGCCCCTGCCGAGGCACGGTCCATCAGCGCCGGGAAGCCGTCCGCCCCGTCGGTGTTGAAGTCGAACAGGTGCGCCAGTTCGTGCAGCACCACATTGCTGCCGTCGTGGGGGTGTTGCCAGCCCTCCTCGATGGCATCGACGGCGAGGATGACCGGGCCTTGCGGATGTACCATCCCGTCGAAGTCTGCCGTGTCGGTGTCGTAGTAGTCCTCGTCGAAGCGGGTGGGGTAGAAGAGGAACGTCCGGCGGCGGGACAGCTCCCAGTCGGGCCGTCCGTGCAGCATCAGCGCGGCCCCGGCGGCCACGGCCAGGCGGTGCTGCTCGGTGGCGGGGGCGTCCTGGACGGCTTCGAAGCGCTGGTCGTCGAGGAAGAAGCGGACGTCCCGCTCGAAGCGGATGCGCCCGGTGGCGTCGAGGTGGCGGTAGAACGGGACGTGTGCCTCCAGCCAGATGCGCCACGCCGCCGGGAACGACGACCGCGCCAGGTGCCACCGGCGCAGCGGCTTGCGCAGGCCCCACAGGCCGAAGAGCACCGGCACCAGTCCCGGCCAACCTCCCCAGGGCGTTGCCTTCGCACCCACTACTGCCAGCAACACCGCCAGCAGCACCACGATGATGCCACCAGAGATCATGTTGGCCGGGCGGAGTATCTGCATGGGGGCCACTAGCCTCAGGGATTCACCACAACACCGGCACAGGATACGCCGCCAGCGGTGCATCTGCACTTACCAGCGTCAGCCCTTCGACGAGGGCCTGGGCCAGCAGCAACCGGTCGAAGGGATCGCGGTGATACAGCGGCAGTTGCTCCAGCGCCAGGATGTGCGGCAGGGAGATCGGAAGCAATGAGAGCCGATTGATCTCCAGTTGCTGTGCCACCAGCCGTAGCAGCGAATCCTTCAACACCAGCTTTCCAAGCTGCAACTTGATCTGCATTTCCCAGATCGACACCATGCTGATGGCAACGGTGTGGGTCACATCCTCGATAGCGTTCCGTGCATGGGCGGAAAGTCGATCATCCGCTTCATGCCACCACAGCAAGGCGTGGGTATCCAGCAGCAGCTTCATGCGTCACCCAGCCAGAAGGTATCCGGAAGAGGGGCATTGAAATCCTCGCTCATCCACACGGTACCTTTTCCCAATCCGGCAATCCTATGTCCGGCACGGGGCGGGGCAGGAACGGGCGTGACTATTACCCGGTAGGCGCCTCCATCCCCGGTGATCACCAGTTCCTCGCCCTGCAGGGCGGCTTCGAGCAGTTCGGAGAGGCGCGCCTTCGCTTCCTCGACGGTGATGGTACGCATACGGCATGGACGGGCAGGTTGCACCGCCTGCTACGCCGGAAACCCGCGCAGGTTCATCCTGGACGCCTGGGGGGGCTTGTGCCCGCCACATACGGCGCTACACACCCCGTCACGCCCGGCTGAGGCCGTGCGCGACACCCCTCTGGAGAGGGGACTTTTTTGATGTGCGACGGCGGCGGTAGTGGGGGGGTGGCATTGGCGAGGGATTGGAGTAACCGCACAACCCCGAAAGTCCCCTCTTGAGAGGGGTGGCTCCCCGGTGCGCTGGCGCAGGCGATGCAACGGGGAGACGGGGTGTGTTACTGCCCCTGACGCAGACGCTGTGCTTGACTCCGAGCGACGCTACACACCCCGTCACGCCCGGCTGAGGCCGTGCGCGACACCCCTCTGGAGAGGGGACTTTTTGCAGGGGATGCCGAGCTGCGAACCGTAAAAGCTGCCCGCCCAACGGGAAAAAACTGCCCGTCTCCCCTGGCATATCCCGGAAAACCCGCAGCATAGTGGCATGGCAAGGTGTTTGCGAACAGCGTGGATACCTGTTTCCAGAAAACACCCCCCTTCGGCCTTCCCGGGCACCGACGTACCGGTGCCCCCGCCGTATCCCGGCAGGAAGCAGAAGGGTACGGGAGACAGACCCTCCCCGACACCCCTGTACGAACATGCTCCTCCGCCTGCAAAACAGTGTGGCGGCGATGACCACGATGGTGCGCGAACAGGAGCGCACCGCCAACAACCTCGCCAATGCCAACACCGTCGGCTTTCGGCGCGAACGGACGTTCCTCGAAGTGCTGCGCGAGCAGCCGGACGCCGAGCGCGCCCCTCGCAGCGAACGCACCCAGGGCCAGTGGTCCGATGCCCTGCCTGGTCCGTTCGAACAAACCCATCGCCCGCTCGACGCGGCCCTTGGGGGAACGGGATTCTTTGTCCTGACCGACGAGGCCACCGGTCAGTCCCGTTATACCCGCGCCGGGCACTTCACCCTCGACGCCGAAGGCACCCTCCGCACCCCGCAAGGGTTTGCAGTGGACGGCGACGGGGGTCCTCTTGTCCTCCCTCCGAACGCCAGTCAGATCGAGATCAACGGCCTCGGGGAAGTCCGCGCCGACGGGCAACTCGCCGGCACCCTGCGCGTGGTGACGTTTGCCCGCCCGGAGCAACTGCCCCGGCTCGACGGGGCCACCTTCGCCGCCGGGAACCAGACGCCTGAACCCCTCGACCAGCCCAACGTCCGGCAAGGGTTCCTCGAAAACAGCAACGTGAACACGGTCGAGGAAATGACCGACCTGATCGAACACTACCGCCTGTTCGAGACCAGCCAGAAGACGCTCCGCACCACCGACGACCTCCTCGGCCTCGTCACCCGCGACCTGGGGCGGTTCTGAGGATTGCGGATCATGTCATTGCGAGGAGCAGGGTCGATCAGGGTCCATCTCATGAGATCGACCCTGATGAGATCGACCAAGACGTGGCAATCTCTTGCAGATTTTTCCAAGCACCAAGTACCAAATAGCTAACGGCTAACAGCTACCCCCATGCTCCGAGCCTTGAGAACCGCCGCCCTCGGCATGACGGCCCAGCAGCAGGGCGTGGACAACATCGCCAACAACCTGTCCAACGCCAACACTACCGGGTTCAAGCGCACCTCCATCGTCTTCCACGACCTGCTCTACCAGACGCTCCAGACGGCGGGCCAGGGCGAGGCAGGCGGGACGGCGCGTCCGGCCTCGCTGCAGATGGGGCACGGCGCTGCCGCCATCGCCACCGTGCGCAACTTCACGCAGGGCAGCCTCACCCAGACCGACAACCCGCTCGACCTCGCCATCAACGGCGACGGGTTCTTCCAGGTGCAACTGCCCGACGGCTCGGTGGCCTACACCCGCGACGGCACCCTCACCCGCAGCGCCGACGGAGCACTCGTCACCCAGACGGGCCTGCCCATCGAGCCGTCCATCACCGTGCCCGCCGAGGCCATCGAGGTCCACATCAGCCAGGACGGTCTCCTCTCGGCCCGCCTCCAGGGCCAGCCCGACCTCGTGCAACTGGGCCAGCTCGAACTGGTGCGCTTCGCCAACCCCGGCGGTCTCAACCCCATCGGGGGCAACCTGTTCGAGCCGAATGCCGCCAGCGGCGAACCCACCGTCGGCACGCCCGGACAGGATGGCATGGGCTTCATCTTCCAGGGCTATGTCGAAGCCTCGAACGTGGATGTGGTACAGGAGATGGTGAACCTCATCACCGCCCAACGGGCCTACGAGATCAACTCGAAGATGGTCACCACCAGCGACGACATGCTCTCGATTGCCAACGGGCTGAAACGCTAAAACAGGACGCTCCGTCTGGTTGAAAACCGATGTTACCAAAGGCCCAATCCAGTGCCCCTCCTGGACAGGAGGGGTCGGGGGTGGTCGATGGCAACGTCGCCTTCCAACCACCCCGGCCCACCCAACAAGTTTGGTGGGCCACCCGTTGCCACGCTCCCCTCGGGCCCGGCGCGTGTGCAACGAGGGGGATCGCCTAACCAAATGCCCAATGGCCGTACCAAAGGCCGTCAGGCCGTACCAAGATGCCTTTCCGACTCCTGGTGTTGCTGCTGTGCGGGTTGCCGCCGATGGTGTGGGCACAGGACGGCCGGGCGGTGCAACGGGCCGCCGAGGCAGCACTGGCCACCCGCTTCCCGAACGAGGCGACCCACCTGGCGGTGCGCGTGGTGCGGACGGGGGGAGACCTGCCACCCGAAGCTGCTCTGCAGGTGGCATTCCCCTGGCTGGAGGCCCTCCCTCGCGCCCACATCCAGGCGGACGTGCTCACACACACCCCGGCGACAGGCTGGACCAAAACCGGCTGGGCGATGCTCTACATCAGCCAGTTCGACTCCGTCGCGGTGTTACGCACCCCCCGGCACAAGGACGAGGCCATCACCCCGGCAGACCTCGACTTCGCCTGGATCGAGACCACCACCTTCGCAGGCACCCCATTGCGACGGCAGGACGTATCTAGGCTTGAAACACCGCTCATTGCCACGCGGCTGCTGCGGGACGGACAAGTCCTGCGCCAGACAGACGTCCGCGCCGCCTGGACCGTCGAGACCGGCACGGCGGTGCAGATGTCCTACCGCCGTGGCACCCTCACCCTCACCCTCACCTGCACCGCCCGGGAACCTGGCACCCCCGGCGCCATCATCCGCGTCTACAGCCGCGACACCGGTACCACCTACCGCGCCCGACTCCTCGACGCAACCCGCGCAGAATGGGTGGAAACGCTGTGATTTCGGATTTCGGATTTTTCCAAGTACCAAGCACCAAATAACCATCAGCTAACACCCTACCCAACCACTTATGCCATCCAGAACCCTTGTTGCCCTCCTGGCCCTGCTGACCGGTCTGGAAACGGCCCTGGCCCAGAGCACCCCGCCCGTCACCGCCCAGGCCGAACCCCGGTACACCTCGCTGTACACCGACTTCAAGGCCCGGCAGGTGGGCGACCTGGTGACGATCCTGCTGGCCGAACGTACCGCGGCCCAGCGCCAGAGCGACTGGCAAAACACCGCCGATGCGACCGCGGGCGGCACGGGCACGGTAGGCGGCTCCCTCTCCGGGCAGTTCGCCCTCGACGCCACGTTCAACAAGGAGGCGGCCCAGGCAAACCAGTCGTCGCAAAGCGACCTGCTCAGTGGCACCATCACGGCGGCCATCGTCGAGAAGGACGCGGCGGGCAACCTGCGGATCACCGGCGAGCGCCGCCTCTCGGTCAATGGCGAGACGCACACGATGCGCGTTTCCGGGCTGGTCCGCCTGGCCGACATCAAGCCCAACAACACCGTTGTGTCGTACCAACTGGCAAACGCCCAGATCGAATACCACCGCGAGGGCGGGCTGAAAAAGGGCCTCTTCAAGCCCGGCAAAATGGCCCGCTTCGGCCTCCTCGGCCTGCTCGTCGGGGCTATCGTGCTGGGAAACTGAACGTGGAAAGACAGGCACGAAAGACCCAAAATTATAGTCAATTTGACTATAATTCGTAACGGTGCCACTGGAACTCCACCACCGTCATCCCCCCGAAAAGTCCCCTCCCCCGCTTTTCACGCCCTCACCTGACCCCTGAAACCCCATGCCTCTTCGTCATGGCGCCGTGGTGCTGCTGCTCGTGCTGCTGTTCGTTCCGGCGGCACAGGCCCAATCCCAGGCAGCCGTCACCCGGCTGAAGGAACTCGTCACCCTGGAGGGTACAGCCCCGGTGCAACTGACCGGCTACGGCCTCATCGTGGGCCTCGACCGCACAGGCGACCGGGCGCGCGGCACACGCGGCTCGCCGTACACCGTGCAGAGCATCGTCAACATGCTGGAGCGGTTCGGGATCACGGTGGACCCGGAGGTGCTGGCCGCCCGCAACGTCGCAGCGGTGATGGTGACCGCGTTGCTGGACCCGTTCAAGGGCGTGGGCAGTCCGCTGGATGTGACGGTCTCGTCGCTGGGGGATGCCCGTTCGCTCTCCGGCGGCGTCCTGTTGCAGACCCCACTCATTGATCCGGGGACGCAGATCGTCTATGCCGTTGCGCAAGGCCCGGTCTCCACGAGCGCGGTGCTGGCCTCCAGCCTGGGTTCGACCGTCCAGATCAACCACACCAACACGGGGCGCATCCCCAACGGGGCACTCGTCACCCGTGCCGTGCCGCTTGCGCTGGCGGGCAGCACGACGCTGGGGCTGGCTCTGCGGCGGCCCGACTTCACGAACGCCTTGCGGATCGCCGAGGTCATCAACGGGCAGTTTGCGGAGGCCGCACAGGTGGAGCACGCCGGGATGATCCGCCTGAATGTGCCTTCGGGTGGGCTGGCCGCGTTCATGGCGGGGCTGGAGAACCTGAACGTGCAGATCGACCTGCCGGCCCGGGTGG
>CAZLRO010000211.1:0-6753 GCA_964561865.1 uncultured Rhodothermaceae bacterium
ATCTGGACGGGCGTACCGTTGGAAGGGCAGGGCAAGTTCACCTTCTGGCATGTGTTGTTTTTTGCCTGGTTTTGCAACATGGCAATGCACATCGGCCTGGCGGACATGACCATCCTGCGCTACGCCCGGAAGTGGCAGTACGGGTTCCTGAGCGCCTTCGGGATGTACCTGGGGCACTTCGTGGCGTGGCTGGCCTCCGGCATCCTCGTCGCCCTGGCCTTGCAGACCTCCGGCGAGATCGCACCGGGGCCTATCGCCTATGCCGGGGCCGGGGTGGCCGGGCTGGTGGCCGTGCTCTTCGCCAGCTGGACCACCGCCAACCCCACCATCTACCGCGCCGGACTGGCCGTCCAGACCATCACGCCCAACTGGAAACGCTGGAAAGTGACCCTGGCCGTGGGGATGGTGACGACGGTGGCGGCGCTGTTCCCCGCGCTGATGATGCGCCTGCTGGACTTCGTGGCGCTCTACGGCCTCATCCTCATGCCTATGGGGGCGGTGCTCTTCGCCGACTTCTGGCTGCTGCCGAGGCTGGGCCTGCAGCCGGACTTCGCCGAGGCACGCGGGTTGCGCCTCAGTTGGCCCGCCGCAGTGGCCTGGGGCCTGACGATGGCCGCCTGCCTGCTGATCAACCGGCAGTGGGGCGTGGAGGTGTTCTTCCTCGGCCTGCCCGGCTGGTTCATCGCCACCGGCCTGTACCTCGGCCTGAGCCTGGTGCAGCAACGACGAGGATAGCTGGGGGATTTCGGATTGGGGATTGCGGATTTGAGATTGGGGATGGCGAGCTTTCCCCCCTCCTGAGAACAGGAGGGTGACCGATCTCATGAGATCGGTCATGGGGGAGGTCGAGACAGACGGTGATCCAATCACCCCTGGTCCCTCCTTGTCCAGGGAGGGGATTTGGGATTGCGGATTGCAGGCCGTTTCAAAGCCCCTACCGAGTGCCCCTCCTGGACAGAGCCTGCCCCCGCGTAGGCGGGGGAGGGATCGGGGATGGTCGATTAACGTCAACCGTCCTCAACGTGTCCTTGCGAGGAGCGCAGCGACGTAGCAATCTCGACGCTGAATCTAGCAATATAGTCAATTTGACTATATTTCATGCTGGGGAGAACGCGTCTATCTCGACGCTGCTGCACGGTGGAAAAGGCGAGATCACCACGTCGCCAAGGCGATCTTGATCGCCTTGGCCTCCTCGTGATGACACCGGTGGGAGTGTGGCTGCCTGAGGATCTACCTCCCCTGGCCCCTCCTGTTCTTAGGAGGGGGATTGCGGATTTTTCCAAGCACCTGTAGGGGCGAAGGCCCTCTTCGCCCCCCAAGCACCAAGTACCAAGCGCCTAACAGCTAACGGCTAACAGCTATCCCCCCATGCGTCATCTTCTGAAACTGGTTTCATTGCTCGCGCTGGGACTGACAGTGCTCCCGGCGGTGCTGGTGTTTGCGGGCCGCATCGACTGGCCGGCCTACACCACGTTGATGCTGGCCGGGACCGTCCTCTGGTTTGCGACCGCGCCATTCTGGATGCGGGCAGGCGACCGGAAAGCCTGATGTTCCACGTTGACCCGGAAACCGATGCTGGACCCGGAGCACCTCACAGCAGAAAACCGCAAACACGCCGCTGCCCACCGACGTGACCTGTCCTGCCTCAGCGAGCAACTGGGCCGGCGGGGCCTGAACCTCGAACACGTCATCACCCAGGTGCAGCAGTTCCAGGTAGCCCTGCCGTCGTGGGCGCTGGGCACCGGCGGCACCCGCTTCGGACGGTTTCCAGGGCCGGGTGAACCCCGGGATGTATTCGAGAAGCTGGAGGACATCGCCCTCATCCACCAGCTCACCGGTGCGACCCCCCGCGTCTCCCTGCACCTGCCCTGGGATGCCCCCGACGATCCCGCCGCACTGCGGGCACAGGCGGCCCTGCTCGGCCTCGGCTTCGACGCCGTCAACTCCAACACCTTCCAGGACCAGCCGGGGCAGGCGTATTCCTACAAGTTCGGCTCGCTCTGCCATACCGACCCGGCGGTACGGGCACAGGCCGTCGAACACAACGTGCAAGTGGTGGATGTGGGCGTGGCACTGGGGTCGAAGGCGCTGACCGTCTGGCTGGCCGACGGGGCCAACTACCCCGGCCAGATGCACCTGCGCCGCAGCTTCGACCGCACGCGCGACAGCCTCCGCCAGGTGTACGCCGCACTCCCGCCGGACTGGATGCTCTACACCGAGCACAAGCCCTACGAGCCGGCGTTCTACGCCACCGTTGTGCAGGACTGGGGTTCATCGCTGATGCTGGCGCAGGCGCTGGGGCCGCAGGCTGCCTGCCTCGTGGACCTAGGGCACCACCTGCCCAACACCAACGTCGAGCTGGTGGTGGCCCGCCTGATCGCCGCAGGCAAGCTGGGGGGCTTCCACTTTAACGATGCCAAGTATGGCGACGACGACCTGACGGCTGGCTCCATCAAGCCCTACCAGCTTTTTCTCGTGTTCAATGAACTGGTGGAGGCTGCCCACGAGGGCGTATTGAGTGCCACACCCGCCTACATGATCGACCAGAGCCACAACCTCAAAGACCCCGTTGAGGCGCTGCTCCAGACGGTGGACTACCTCCAGCGGGCCTGTGCGCGGGCGCTGCTCGTCCGGCGCGAGGCCCTGGCCCACTACCAGGAGACCAACGACGTACTCATGGCCGAACAGGAACTCCGGCGGGCGTTCGAGACCGACGTCGCGCCCCTCGTCGCGGAGGCCCGCCGGCGACAGGGCGGGGCGCTTGACCCCATCGTCACGTTCCGCGCCTCCGGCTACCGGCAGGCCAAAGCCGAGGAACGCACCACTACCACCTACATCCCGCCCCAGAGTCTGTGAGGGATTTCGGATTGCGGATTTGGGATTTCGGATTGCAGATTTTGCCAAGTACCAAGCACCAAGTACCAAGCACCAAATAGCCAACGGCTAACAGCTAATGGCTAACAGCCATCTCCCCCATGTCTTACCTGGCCTTTGATCTTGGTGCCTCCAGCGGGCGGGCGGTGCGGGGCTGGCTGGAGGGTGGCGTGATGCGGATGGAGGAGGTCCACCGCTTTGCCACGCCCCTCCTCGAAGATGACGGACACCTGTACTGGGACGTGGATGCCCTCTGGGCGGAGCTGCAAGCAGGGCTGCGGCGGGCGCTGGCGGCGGCCCCGGACCTGCGCTCCCTCTCGGTAGATTCGTGGGGCGTGGACTACGTCTCGCTCGATGACGGCGGCCAGCCTGTGCGCAAGCCGTACTGCTACCGCGACCCCCGCACCGAAGGCATGATGGCACGGGCGTTCCAGACCCTGCCTGCCGGGGCGATCTATGCCCACACCGGCATCCAGTTCCTGCCTTTCAACACGCTCTACCAACTCCTGGCCGACCAGTCCCACGACGCCGAGGCCCTCCGCCGGGTGTACCAACACCTGCCCATCGCCGACTACTTCAACTACCAGTTCTGTGGGCGGGCGGTGGTTGAGGTCTCGATGGCGAGCACCACGCAGTTGATGGACGTACGCGCCCGACAGTGGGCCGAGCCGTTGCTGCGGGCGTTCGGGCTGGCGCCGGACCAGTGGCCGCCCATCGTGCCGTCGGGGACCGTGCTCGGCCCCGTCCGCCAGGCCCCGCACCTCTGTACCATTGCCACGTGCAGCCACGACACCGGCTGCGCCGTTGCCGCTACGCCCGTCACCATCACCGCACCCTGGGCGTTCATCAGTTGCGGCACCTGGTCGCTCATGGGCGTCGAACGGTACGCGCCGCTGTTGATGGAAACCGTCTGGAACGCCGGGTTCACCCACGAGGCCGGGGTGGATGGGACGATCCGCTTCCTCAAGAACCTGACAGGGCTGTGGCCCTTGCAGGAGTGTGCCCGCGAATGGGGCCTCGACGACTGGTCCCGGCTGGAACAGGAGGCGCGGGCTGCTGCGCCGGGGGTGGGCCGCATCCACCTCGAAGACCCGCGCTTTCTGGCACGCGGCGGCATGGAGGCGCGCCTGCGGGCCTACGTGCAGGAACACGGGATACCGATGCCGGATGGCCGGGGCGCGCTCGTGCGGCTGATCCTGGAGAGCCTCGCCGACAGCTACCGCCGCACCCTGGACGAACTCCAGCACCTCACCGGGCAGCGCATCGAGACCCTCTACCTCTTCGGTGGGGGGGCGCGCAACACGCTGCTCTGCGAGCTGACGGCCCGCACCTGCGGCGTGCCAGTGGTGGCCGGGCCGGAGGAAGCCACTGCCCTCGGCAACCTCCTCCTCCAGGCCCGCGCCCTGGGCGACCTCCCGCCGGGGGCGTCGCTCCGTGCGGTCGCAGCCCGGTCCAGCACCCTGGCACACTTTGCACCCTGAATTATAGTCAAATTGACTCTAGCTAGGGAATGGGTACCTCGTAGGGTACAGGTAGAAAGGGCGCAGGTAGAACAGGTACCTCGTCAGGAATCGGAATTGCCTCAACTGCGTCACTGAGTTCGCTATATGAGGCACCCACGGTGGCCTGCGCCCATTCTATAGCTTCGGCGCTCTCTCGGATCGACTCGTTCGCTTGCCAAAGGGCCGCTTGTAACGCAGCTACCTTTACCTCTAGTTTGTGTACCTCTCCATCCAGTTTGTATACCTCACTTCGAAGTACATCTTCTTCGGAGGGTCCGCACGCTAGAGTAATCGTAGCCAGGACAAGGGTTATGGAAGCCCAAAGCTTGATCCCCTTCCTATGAGATCGAATCGATCGGCCCACGATGTATGAAGTCATCGTACGCTGGAAAGCGTTGTGCTCGACAGAGGGTCTCATAAGGAATCAGGATTTGGCAAGGGTAACTTAGAGTCGCATGCCACTTGGCAGCTCAACGTGGCGGTTCAGGCACCGATCGAAGCGCAGCGGAGGCAGCGCGAAGGACGGTCGCCTGCAACCGCGTCTTGGTCGGCAGGTGTGTCAGTAGCTGTAGTGATTTCGAAAATAGGGCCGCTTGAAGCCTAGTGCTTCAAAATACTGATACGCTGGAGTGTTCATCGCAGGCGTTGGGGCTTCAATATCTGCGACGAAATATCTTACGCCTAAATCCAGCCCATCTTTCACAATGGCTTGGCAGATTTGGGCGTCCAGGTCATACGAAGGGGCCATAATGCCTGGGACGGGCGCATCAATTCCCAGCCAACCCATGCCTGCGTTATCAATATACAGGGTCCGAACGGCGACAATCCGTGTTTCCTGACGCAACAGATAGTGGTGCCAACCTGGCCGCTCGACTAGAGCCAGAAGCCACGGTGTTGTCGGCAAACCATAGAGCGAGTCAATGTAGGCTGCCCATTCTGGGGCGGTGTCTCGCGTGACTTTCTCTACCCGAAACCTGTCGCGGGGCTCAATGATCATGTGTGTGGGCGTATGGTTGTTCCGATAAATCCGTTCCCACCCTCCGCGCTTCTGGAGACTCCTGGCTTCCAACCAGGCCGGCAAGGTGGATGGCCGGCAATGTGGAATATGATAAAACACAAAGTTTCGTATGCCGGCTTCGCGATAGAGGGCCAGCACATCATCTATCAGGGCTTCGGTGGCGGGCTCTGTCATTCCCAAGTTCTTCACGCAGTTGAAGTGAACGAAAGGGATTGTTTTGCACCGTGTGAGCACGATGTTCTGGACGCGGATGATTTCAAGCTGAAATCGGCGCACGAAGTCAGAGGGTACCGCCGCATACATGTCCACCCAGGCGTTGACTTCGCCGGATTCAAGCTGGGCTGCAAGTTCTGGTGCGATATTCTCAGCGAACATGTTTCCTCCTATGGATGCGCGTTTGCCGCCCAACGCTCCGCATCAGCGGCGGCGCGCAGCGCCGTCCACTGCATGCTATTGTTAGACGGCGCTCGTACATTCGGAGCTATGGCTTTGTCCCCGTAACGAAATGGGCGGACGTCTCAAAGCAGGTGGTTCCGTCGCTGGTCACATACGGGCTCAGTTCGTGTTCGGCGGCTTCCAGAATGTCCGCGATCTGCTGCTCCGTCAGTTCAACGCCCATTACGGGCAACCAGCCCCTGAGATCAGCCTCAACCATTACCCGAACGCTCGGAAACCGGGCTATGCCCTTCCTGGTGCAGACTTCAACCGCTGCGGCCCCAGCGTCTGCAAACAAGGTCATGAGATCGCGATGATCTCCGAGGACGAACGGCGCACGGAGGGCGTCCGCCGCTGCCGCACCGGCGAGCCTTTGCAGCAGCGCTACCTCGTCCGCGTAAGCCGGAATGTTGTCGAGAGCGTCCCAGACCGCGATGGCAAAGCGTCCTCCCGGTCTGAGCACTCGCAGGGCTTGGCGAAGGGCCTCGCGACGGTCAGCGAAGAACATGAGACCAAACTGGCTTACCACCGCGTCGAAGGTCTGATCCTCGAACGGTAACGACTCGGCAACGCCTTCACGCCACTCCACACTGGGCGCGAGTTGCTTGGCCACTTCCAGCATGCCAGCAATCGGGTCCAGCCCAGCTACGAATCCAGATGCGCCCGCACGTGATGCGACCTCGCGGGCAAGAATCCCCGTGCCACACGCCACGTCCAGGACTCGTTCACCGGGTTGAATCCGCGCAGCGTCTGCCACCTTCGAGGCCCATTCGCCGAAGAGCGCTGGCACCATCAACTCCTCATACGCCCTTGCAGCATCGATCTGAGATTGAAGTGTCGGTTCGGTCACTCCCCGTCCTCCTTTATGCCGTCTAACGACCAAGCTCAGCAGCGGCCTGGTCTCAACGGTGCAAGTTACCACCA
>CAZLRO010000212.1:0-6745 GCA_964561865.1 uncultured Rhodothermaceae bacterium
CCCGACTGGTGGGGCCACGTCCCCTCACCTCCGACGGCTCCCAGACCCTCGATCCATACCAGGTGCTCGACGCCCAACTCCGGTGGCACCACATCTGGGGACGGTTCCACACCACCCTCCAGCTCGGCCTCGACAACACCCTCGACGAAGCCTACAGCATCATTCGGTTCTACCCCATGCCCCCCCGCCATCTGTGGGTACGCCTGACGGGGGCGTTCGGGACGGGAGCGGAGGGACGCTGATCAGGAGGGCAAGATGGCGGGTTGGGGATTGCAGATGGGTATCGAGGCAGGCAGGTGGCGCTTTAATCCCTCTCCATGCGAAGGAGAGGTGGCCCGAAGGGCCGGAGATGTAGGGACTAGCGGGGAGCCTACTTCCCCTGGCCCCTCCTTCGCAAGGAGGGGAATTGCAGGCCGCACCAAGCATCAAATAATCAAAACCTTGATTCAGCTACCATGAATACCAGCTTTCGCATCGTGTTGCTCGTGGCCCTGATTGGGCTTACCGGCTGTGAACTCTTCAGCACCGAACCAGACCCGGAGCCGGTCGTCACCCGTGTCGTCGTGGGGAACGGCGGCAACTTCGGCGACCAGAACGGTTCGCTCACCCTGTTCGACCCGCAGACCCGCCAGGCCACCACCGTCGACGACCTGGGGGCCTTCGTCAACAGTGTGACGGTCCACCAGGGGCGGGCCTATGTGGTGCTCAACACCTTCAGCACCGGGCATGTAGATGTCGTGGACCTGGCGACCAGCACCCGTATCGGCCAAGTGTCCAACCTGCCAGCCCCCCGCCGGATGGTGGTCGTGGAAGACCGCAAAGCCTACGTCACCAACCTGTCTTTCACCGGCACAGGTAGTCTCTCGGTGCTGGACCTGCCCACCGGGCAGGAGACCGCCCGCCTCGACCTGGACAGCTTCGACCCGGAAGGCATCGTCGTACACGAGGGCCTCGTCTGGGTGGCCGACAGCGACTTTGGCGCAGGCACCACCCTCACCCTGCTCGACACCACCACCGACCGCCTCGCAGGCCGCATCGCGCTGGGCTGCGACGGACCGAAAGACCTGTTTGTCGATGCCGAGGACGAGATCGTTGTTGTCTGTACCGGCAAGACGGTCTACAACGCCGACTTCACGGAAATCCTGGAGCAGACCAACGGGCAGGTGCTCTTCGTCAGTCCGCGCACCCGGCAGGTGACCACGCGGCTCCGCTTCGACGTGCCTTTTGGCTCCACCAACGGCACACAGATCGCCACCTGGGCCGACGGCACTCTCTTCGTCACCAGCGACGGCACCGCCACCCTCTACCGCATCGACACCACCCAAAACCGCGCCGACGGCACCATCGCCGTGCCGACAGACGCGGCGCTGACGGGCCTCTCCGGGCTGGCCTGGGATGCGGCGGATGAACGCTTGTACGTAGGCCGCTTTCCCGTGGCCGCCGGGGGCTTCCCGGATTTCACCGCCGCCGGAACGGTACAGGTGCTCAATGCCAGTGGCGCTGAGGTGGGCCGTTTTCCTGCCGGTCCGGCACCCTCTCACCTCGAACTCGTCCGCGAATGAGCCTTCGGATCGACCGCTGCCTCTGTTTTGGGCAGACCTTTACCGCGCTGAAGGACGTCGCAGAACGGACCGGGGCCACCACGCTGCCGGACCTGCAAGCCCACGTTGCCTTCGGCCACCGATGCCAGTTGTGCCACCTCTACGTGCGCCGCATGTTGCAGACGGGCGAGACGGTGTTCCACCACCTGCTCCCCGCCGAAACTGTACCGGAGCATCCACTAAAATAGCTGCACTCACGCCGACTTCACAGCGATTCCGGCCTATTGCACGCCCCCTGGCGGTCCTACCACAAGACGATCCGGCACATCGTTACGCTGTGGCTGGGGATTGACCAGGGCGCCGGTGAGGGGCGTCTCGAAGGCCGTCACGAAGTGGGCGACGGTGGAGAACCAGAACTCCTGCTGGAACTCGAAGAAGTCATCGTCGAAGCCGTGTCGTGCGCCCCGGTGGCCGAGCACGTCCAGGTAAAAGGTGCGGGGCCAGTTGGGGAAGCGTTCCTGGGCCGTGCGTAACAACGCAAACACCTCCTGCACCGCCTGCTCGAACGAGTCCCCCGGCTGCACGATGTGGTAGAGCGACACCGTGTTGTCGAAGTTCATCGCCAGACCGGGGGCTTCGGGCTTCTGGTAGGCAGGCAGGTAGGGTGGCTCCATGAAAGTTGGATTTTGGTCGCAGGATTTTTAATCTACAACGGTAGTGGGGCCGGGGCAGCCTGTACCCCCAATGGTTTTCACGAATGTTCTGTTGAAGGAGGGCCGGATGAGACCCATCTATGGCAACCTGGTCGGATGGGGCAAATATGTGCCGGAGCGGGTACTCACCAACGATGACCTCACCCGGATGGTGGAGACGAGCGATGCCTGGATTCAGGAACGTTCGGGCATTCGGGAGCGGCATGTGGCGCGGGAGGGGGAAAACACTTCGCACCTGGCCGTAGCCGCCAGCCGGGCAGCCCTTGCAAAGGCGGGCTTGACGGCCTCTGACCTCGACCTGATCATCGTGGCGACCTCCAGTCCGGACTACCTGACGCCACCCGTCTCCAGCCAGGTGCAGCAGATGCTCGGTGCCCGCACGGTCGGGGCGTTTCAGATGGTGGTGGGCTGCACGGGGTTCGTCTATGCCCTCGTGACGGCGCAGCAGTTCATCGCCTCCGGGGCGGCCCGCACGGTGCTGGTGGTTGGGGCCGAACTGACAAGCCGGATGCTGGACTGGACGGACCGCACGACCTGTGTCCTTTTCGGCGACGGAGCGGGGGCGGTCGTCCTGCAGGCCACCAACGAGCCGTGCGGGATGCTGGCCCATGTGCTCGGCTCGGATGGGACTGGCGCAGCGCACATCATCGTGCCCGGCGGGGGCATTGCCACGCCCCCCTGGGAACCGCAGGTGTGTGCGGAGCGGCTCGGCTACATCCGCATGAACGGGCGTGAGGTGTTCAAGTTTGCTACCCGCGTGATGGGACAGGCGTTGCGCGAGGTGCTGGCGCGGGCCGGGCGGACGTTCGCGGACATCGACCTGTTCATCCCCCACCAGGCCAATGCCCGGATCATCGAGTACGCCGCGCACGAAGCGGGGCTGCCGCCAGAAAAAGTGTTTGTCAATGTGGACCGCTACGGCAACACCTCAGCGGCCTCGGTGCCCATCGCCCTGTGTGAGGCGTTCGAGGCCGGACGTATCCACCCTGGCAGCCTCCTGGCGCTGGTGGCCTTCGGAGCCGGGCTGACCTGGGCGGCAGCCCTCGTGCAGGTGGGGTTGCATACGCCCGCGTTGCACCCGCCGGAGGCCCTCGCCCCCGAAACCATGTGATGCCATGCAAGCCAGGGTCTTGAGGCGGAGCTGGGACCTGCTCATCGGCCTGTTGGTTACGTTCGAGGCGATCACCTTGCCTGCCGACCTGGTCTTCCGGCTGTCCTTGCCTGTCTACGTGCTGGAACTGCTGGCAACCCTTCTACTGGGAATCGATTTTCTCGTTCGGCTGCGGGCGTCTGACGGCAGCTTTCGTTCCCGCACCGTGCTGCTGTGCGACCTGCTGGCGGCCCTGCCCCTGGGCCTGGCGACGGGCAGTCCATTCCTGCACCTGTTCCGGCTGCTGAAGCTGGTGCGGCTGATCTACCTCGTCCGGGCCTGGGGCAGGCACCAGGTGATGCCGGGCAACCTCCTGCGGCTGGTCTTCTTCTGTTACGGCCTACTGCTGGTGGCCCACTGGATCAGTTGTGGCTGGGCCGCCCTGCGGGACACCCCCACCGGCACAGACAGTGCCACCCGCTACCTTCAGGCCGTGTACTGGTGCATCCAGACGCTGGCAACCGTCGGCTACGGCGACGTCACCCCGCAGAACAATGCCCAGACCCTCTATACCATCGGGGTGATGCTGCTGGGCGTGGGGATCTATGCCTACCTCATCGGCAACATCGCCACGCTGCTCACCCAGATCGACCCCATCCGCACCCGCTACCGCGAGCAGGTCGAGCAGATGGCGGCTTTCATGCACTACCGCCGCCTCCCCCGCCCCTTGCAGGAACGCATCCGCCACTACCTGGACTACCGCTGGCAGCAACGGCTCGGCTACGAGGAGGCCACGCTCCTGGCCCTGTTGCCCCCGTCGCTCCAGGCCGAGGTGACGTTGCACCTCAAACGGGACCTCATCGAGAAAGTCCCGCTGTTCCAGGGGGCCAGCGAAGCGTTCATTCGCGAGGTGGCCCTCGAGATGCAGCCGGTCGTCTACCTGCCGGGAGATGTGGTCGTCCGGGCCGGAGAACGCGGGCGCGACATGTTTTTCATCAGCCAGGGGCGCGTCGAGGTCCGCTCCCCGGACGGCCAGACGGTCTACAACATCCTCGACGAAGGGGATTTCTTCGGCGAAGTGGCGCTGTTCTTCCAGCAGCCGCGTACTGCAACGGTTTCAGCATTGGCGTATTGCGACCTGTACCGGCTCGACCATGCAATGTACGAGCGCGTCCGGCTCCACCACCCCGACATCGCAGCCCAGATCGAAGCCCGCGCCCGGCAACGGTACGCCCCGATGCTGTGACGTCCGGAATGTCCTCGTCCGGAACCCGCAGTACGACCGGTCGTATGTCGAACAGTGGTTGCGGGCCTTTTTCGGGTTGCTGGAGCGGCCCCTCTGGACGGAGTTTGTTTCGCTAGGACCTGCCGAATAGATGGTGCGCCGCCCCGATCTCGTCGAAGCCTTCGACCGGGCCTTGCTGCGCCGTACCCCGGTCGATCATCAGCAGAACCTGCGGATCGTTAGTGCCTTGTACGAAGAAGCCCGTGCCCTCGGTATCTTCCCCCTCCAGGACCTCCTCGACGGCATAGAGGTGGATATCCGGTTGGCACAAGCCCTCAACCTGCCCGTTCAACCAGATTCAGCGGCACCGGAATAAGGACTTTCTCCATCCGAACCCGTTCGAACGGGAGGCCCTGTCGCACGACGATTTCCGCTGCCACTCCCGTTTCCCAATCCTGATCCTCATGCGCACCTGGCTGCCCGCTATCGTCCTGTGCGGAGGGCTGCTGACCGGCTGCACGACCGCGTTTTCGCCGTTCGAGGAAGACGTGCTGCTCTTCTCGGTGTTTGGCTACCTGGATGTGCAAGCCGACACCCAGTTTGTGCATGTCTCCCCCCTGCGCAACGCGCTGCTGGCAGAAGACACGCCACTGGAGGCAACGGTCACGCTGGAGCAGGTAGGCACCGGTGTGACCGAGGTCTGGCAGGACTCGGTGGTCCAGCACGCCGACGGACGGGTGTCGCACCTCTTCTGGTCGACGACACCGGTGCTGCCCCGGGCCACCTACCGTTTCGCCGTCACCCGTCCGGATGGGCAGGCATCAACGGCTACTGTGGCGACACCGGCGGACTTTCCTGCGCCGATCCTGGTGGCAGATGCCTTCCCGCAGGGTGTGCCCCCCTCGCAGTCGATCTCGGTACGCGGCGTCGAGAAGGTGGCCTACCTGGAACTCACCTACCATCTCGTGCTTGGGACCGGCGGGGATGCCAACACCCGCACGTTGACCGTCTCCTACCTGGACCAGTTGCAAAACCGCCCGGACCTGGCCGCTTTCTTCGTCGGGTTTGAAGCCTACCAGGACATCCTGCGGAAGGTGCCCCTGCGGAGCTGTCCCCAGGTCGTCACCGCCGAGGTGCTGGTGGTCGCCGCCAGGAACGACTGGCCGGACCTGGCCCTGCTGGACCTGGAGACCCTGGCCCTTCCCGATGCCGTGAACAACATCAGCCACGGGGTGGGCTACCTGGGGGCCGTCGCCAGCAAGCGCATCGCCTGGACCGAGGTATTGCCCATTCTGGAGGGCAAACGCCGGGAATGCGGGTTCTGAGCACGCGCGTTTGCCATTGACAGCCATCGTGCGCCGGTATCGGTGAAAACCAATGTCGGACCCAGCCGGGGACAGCCCTCTTCTCGCGGCTGCTCCTGCCTTGCTCTTTCCTGAAGCGGTTTCGTGCTGTATACTTCGGTCGATAGCCGTTTCACCTTTCTGCTGCTGCGTCTATGGCCCGTCCTGTTACCCTCTTCACCGGCCAGTGGGCCGACTTGCCCCTGGAGACACTGGCCCAGCAGGCGGCGTCCTGGGGTTTCGATGGCCTCGAACTCGCCTGCTGGGGCGACCATTTCGAGGTGCAACGGGCGCTTCGGGAGCCAGATTATTGCCAGGGCCGCCATGACCTGCTGGCCCGCCATGGCCTGAAGGTGTATGCCGTTTCCAACCACCTCGTCGGGCAGGCCGTGTGCGACCTGATCGATGCCCGCCACCAATCGATCCTCCCGCCGCACGTCTGGGGCGATGGTGAGGCCGAGGGGGTCCGGCAACGGGCTGCCGCCGAGATGCAGGACACCGCCCGTGCCGCCGCCCGGCTGGGCGTAACGGTCGTCAACGGGTTTACCGGCAGCCGCATCTGGCACCTGCTGTATTCCTTCCCGCCGGTCTCTCCCTCGATGATCGACGAGGGATTCCAGGACTTCGCCGACCGCTGGAACCCCATCCTGGACGTGTTCGACGCCGAAGGGGTGCGCTTCGGGCTGGAGGTCCACCCCACCGAGATCGCCTTCGACATCACCTCGGCCGAGCGGGCTATCGAGGCGATCGGCGGGCGCAAGGCCTTTGGGTTCAACTACGACCCCAGCCACCTCGGCTATCAAGGAGTGGACTACGTGGCCTTCATCGAGCGG
>CAZLRO010000213.1:0-6733 GCA_964561865.1 uncultured Rhodothermaceae bacterium
ATCCCGACGATGGCCCCTTTGAGGAGCTGGGGAGAACCGGGGAAGGTGGTCATGGAAGGTGGGTGGATTTAGGCAAGTGCTGTTTAAGATGGTTTCCTAGCGGACCTGCACGTCGGTGACGTTTTTCTGCCCGATGTGCATCACGAAGCCGGTGATGGCGTCGGCAGTGTGGACGAGGTCTTCGCTCTTCGCCTTGAACTTGGCGTTGACGCTACAGGTCATCACTTGCGCGCCCAGGCCGCCGAAGGCGTAGCCGCCCTGGTCGAGTACGCCCGGCAGGAAGTGTGCGAACTCGTGCGTGACCACGGATTGGCGAAACAGCGAATCGAAGCTGTTGCGGAACTGGCGGCAGAAGTGGATGGGCGGCTGGCTGCCCCGCACATACGCCACGGTGTCGAGGTTCTTGCCGCTGCATTCGGGGTCCTTGAGCGACTGGCAGGAATAGGCAACCGTATTGCTCATCTTCGTCTCCAGGTGCTTCAGCCGCATCATCAGGTCGATCTGGCGCACGCCATAGTTTTGATCGCGCTGCGTAATGTTAAAATTGCTGTTGAAGGCACACACGACTTCACTCCGCAGCTGCCGTGTGCCCGCGAGCAGGTCCGCCTTGTTGTTGATCCAGGCCATGTGCAACCGGTCGAGGGCGGTGCGCGCCAGCTGGATGAACGGCAGCGCCGCCTTGCGGGCCTCTTCGGCGAAGTCATTGGTCGCCTGGATATCCGCCTGGCTGCATGCCTCGTCTGGTCGTTTCGCAATCAGGGCATCAAGGTATTTCTGTACTTCTGCATCCTGTGCAACACTCCGTGCGTCGAGCAGTTCGCCGAGGGGCAGGGCGTCGATCCGGGCGGTGATTTCCGGCTTTTTGAGGTCTTCGGCGGTGAGGGTCTCGAAATCCAGTGGTTCCGGTTCGGGCGGAGCCTCCGGCGTTTCCTGCCGCAGCACCATCCGGTGAATGGTTCCCGAAAGGGCCGTCTGTACAGGCGTGGCGAAGCGCGAGGTCATCCCCAGCGTGCGTTTGCGGCGGCATTCGGCGCATTCGCCGGTGGGGCCGGACGTGCCCCCGCAGGCGCACTTGCGCTGGAGCACCCGGTTCGCAGTGGGTCTGGATGCCGTAACCCGCTTCGGTGGCTGTGCTGTTTGCAGGGGTGCGTTCATGGCTTCAGCCCTCCAAACACGGTTTGCGCGATCTGCTGGCCTGTGGCTTTGGCTCCCGCCCGTGCCGGGAGACGGAACGTTCCGGCGTTCAGGCTGCTGATGTCGGCCCCCCGGTGCCAGGCCGCGGGCAGGCCCTGGGCCGTGAGCAGGCGGGTGAGTTCGGCCTGAACGGCGGTGCCCAGGTCTGCCGCCCGCATCCCCGGCAGGCCCTCCAGCACCAGTTCTTCAATATGCAGTTCGAGGTTGGACACAGGGTGCTTTCCTGAAGGTACGCAGTTGGGCTATCAATCAAATCCTTCTTCCCATTACCCCCAGCCCCGGATTTCCTGGTCGGTGAGGGGTTTTTCGAGCTTGGTGTATTCGGCGCGGGTGGCGCGGAGCAGGTGGGGCATCTGCACCGGCACGCCCTCGTCGGCGGCGAGGAAGGTGGCGTAGAGCGCGATGTTGCGGATGGTGCCGCCAGCCACGTTCAGGCGGGCCAGCTTCTCTACGTCGAGGCCCTCGGTGGGTGTCTGCGCCGGGAAGATGCGCCGCCAGATCTCTGCACGCTGGCTGGCATCCGGGAACGGGAACGGTACCATGAACCGGATGCGCCGCTGGAAGGCGTCGTCGATGCTCCCTTTGAGGTTGGTCGTCAGGATCGCCAGGCCGCGGTAGGACTCCATGCGTTGCAGCAGGTAGCTGACCTCGATGTTGGCGTAGCGGTCGTGGCTGTCCTTGACCTCAGTGCGCCTGCCGAAGAGGGCGTCAGCCTCGTCGAAGAGAAGCACCGCCCCGCCTTCTTCGGCGGCGTCGAACACCCGCCGCAGGTTTTTCTCCGTCTCGCCGATGTATTTGCTGACCACCTGGCTGAGGTCGATCCGGTACAGGTCCAGGCAGAGGGCATGGGCCATCGCTTCGGCGGCAGTGGTCTTGCCGGTGCCGCTGGGGCCATGAAACAGGGCGCTGATGCCGAGGCCGCGTGCGGATTTTGCGGCGAAGCCCCACGTCTCGTAGACCCGGGCACGTTGCCGCACCTGGAGTACGATGTCCTGCAACGTGCGCCGCTGTGCTTCCGGGAGCACGAGGTCTTCCCAGGTGGCAACCGGCTCCAGGAACTGGGCCAGGTCGCCGAGCTTCGGGCGGGCCTGGGTGCGACAGGCATCCCACAGTCGTTCGGCCAGGATGAGAGGGTCGGACGGCGGCCCCGCCTGGAGGCAGGCCGCATCAATCGCCCCAGTGCCGAGGTCGAACTGGGCCGAGAGCCGGTCGAGGTGGCCGTTCAGGAGTGCTGCGTGCGTTCCCAGCCGGGCCTGCCAGTGGAGCCGCTGTTCACGGGCCGTTGGCTTGCGCACCTCCAGTGCCAGGAACGGACGGTGTCGCAGGGCATGGCGTTCCCGTCGGGACACAAGGAGCACGCCCCGTGCCTGTTCAAGGAATCGTTCGGCTAGTACCGCCTGTGCCCGCTCCTCGGCCTCGTCTTCCACGAGCAGGGCGGCTCCGCTGAGGGCGGCCTCACGTTCCCACAGCCGGACCAGCATTTCGAACTCGTGCGGAGTCGTGGGCAGCACCTCGACGGGCAGGGCAAACAGCCGCAGCCCCAGCCGGGCACAGGCCGCCGCCGCGAGGTTCCGTTTCCCCGACACATCGGGGCCGGTGAGCTGGATCACCGGGATCTGCCCCGCTCCTGCCTGCTGCCCCCATACGGCTTCGATCCGGGCGACGAGGGCTTCGTGTGAAGGGACGAGCGCCGAGCGGTCCGCATGGACCGGGCGGACGAACCCCACGAGGTGCTCGTCCAGGTACGAGACCCCGGTCAGGTAGTGCAGGATGCGTTCGTCGATGCGGAGCGGGCTGTGGACCAGCGTGCTCCCGCTGCCCACCTCAATCAGCCGCCAGTATCGCAGCGGAGCATCGGGCGAGAGGGCCGACCAGTGCGCCTCCGGAAAGGCGGCCAGGGCGAGGCTGAACGTAGGGCCGGTCGGGGAGGATGCCCCCTGGGCGGTCGTGCAGAGCGCCGCCAACCCGGCATCCAGTTCCATCCCGGCGCAGATGAGGAGTACCTGCTGCTCGAAAGCCGACAGCCCGAACAGGTGGGACAGCCGTTCCAGAGCAGGCGGGGCCTCCTCCAGCACCGCAGCCGCGGCATCCCCTATCGGCGGATCAGGCTTCGGCGTTTCCAGCATACCTGCATACGCCCGCAGCCGGTCGCCCACCCCGGTCAGTGCTGCCAGCAGGTACTGGTGGTTGGCTTCGGCCCAGGAATATGTTGTGGTGGGCATCATGGGATCGTCACGACAGGGGCGTTGTACAGCCCGGTGATCGCGTCCGCTTGCAGCAGGCTCTCGGCCCCGCCGACCTCTACCCGGACGAGGTAGTCGCCGGAGGCCACCCCGGTACGGTCGAACGTCAGCACGGTCGTCTCGGCGGGATGGGGCAGGGCAGGCAGGGTGTGGGCTGCCGTGCCCCCCACCTGGTTCAGGTAGCACACCGCCCGCTGGCGTGTCCCCACCGTCGCCGTGAGCGTGAGTTGCAGGACGGGCATGCCGTCCACCTCTGCCTGATTGATCTGGTCAATCACCGGGCGGAGCACAAGGGGAAGGGTGTTAGACACGGCCCCGTTCGTATAGGCTACCTGTAGGCCTTGAACCCCCGCCCGCAGGTCGGCTCCGGCCAGCACCACCCGGATTTCGGTGTTGCGGACGGTGTCGGGGGTCAATTCGGCCTCGCCGATGCGCACGGCGCGGATGCTCCCGCCAAGCCGCTGCCCTTGCAAGAGCGCCACATCCCCTATGGAGAGCGCGGCCTCGTCGTCTGCTTCCGAGACGATCGCTTCGAGAACCGCCTGCTGGAAGGGGAAGACGTTGAGGACGCGCGTCCGCACGGGCAACACCCGCCGCGCCGGCTCCTCCGCCTCGATCAGCACCACCGTGCCCACATACACCATCGAGAGGACATACGGGGTCTGGAGGAAGACCGACCAGATCTTCGACATCTCCTCCAGGTTCAGCGCCTGCGAGGTGAACTTGACCCGCTCCACCTCGTCGGGCAGGTTGGACCCGGCCAGCAACGGATTGGCGTCGATAGCGGCCTGAAGCATCTCCGGCGTAAGCACCGGGCGGGCATGCATGGCCCGGATGACGCTGC
Source organism: uncultured Rhodothermaceae bacterium (assembly GCA_964561865.1). GTDB lineage: Bacteria > Bacteroidota > Rhodothermia > Rhodothermales > CAZLRO01 > CAZLRO01. The sequence goes on from CAZLRO010000213.1 coordinate 4,282, forward strand.
CCATCACCCGCTGCGGTTCGAGGTCGTTCTCGTCCCCGTGGAACGTGAACAGGTAGTGCAGGTCCAGGCCGATACGCGGGCGCTGGACAGTCTGCCCCGCCGGGTTGCGGGTGGGCAGGTCTGCGTTGCGCCAGGCGGTGTTTGGGGTGACCTGGTACAGAAAAATGTTGACCCCTGGATCGGGCAGGGCACCCGTGTTCGACGCGTCCGGGCGTACGATGGTGGCCTCAGCCCCGCCGATGTCCGACACCGCCTCGGTCAGCATCCGTTGCAGCGTGGCGGTCACCGTCGCTATGGACAGGTGGTTGCTCATAGCTTGCCCTCGTTACGGGCCTGGACGTAGGCTTCCAGCGTCAGTGCGGGCCGCTGGGAAGCGGCCACAGGGGTGGGGCGGGCGGGCGTGGGGGGCGGCAGCACGGCCTTGACCACCACACGCCCGATGGTGACCTTCACCACCGGCGGCTCCGCCTGAACCGCTAAGGGCGCATCCGGGTGTGTTGGCAGTGCGGGCGTGCGGGGCAGAACTGCCGTCATGACGGGCATGGGGCGCACCTCGGCAGGTGAGGCTGGTGACGAGGCTTCGTGCGCCTGCTGCGGCAAGATGACGGTATTCCGCCGGATGGTATGTTCCTGGGCGACGGCGGGAACGGGGAGCGCCGGTACAAAAGGGGTCAGTGGTACATCGGGTGTCCCGGTCGTCGCTGCTGTATCTGATTCCCCCCCGTCTGTGCGTTGCGCAGCCGGTGGCGGGAGTACCGGCACAGGAAACCGGGGCTGTACCACCAGGTCGGGAGCTACCGGCTCAGGGGAGGAAGATGTCGCGTCTGTTGCCCTGTCCATCCGATCTGGTGGCGGCCTTGTTTCTGCGGTGGGTAGGGGCAGGAGACGGGTCGAAGCTGCCGGGCGCGGGGTTGGAAGTACCGGGGCAGGGCTGGGGAGCACGGGAGCAAACGAGACTGCGGGCAATGGCCGTGCAACGTCATGGGGTGCGGCGTCGGGGACAGACTCCGGTATCGGACGCAGCGGTGGCGTCGGAGCGGGAATGCTGTCTGGCCTGGGCAGAGAGGGCAGGGGGGACGAGAAGGCAGGGCTCACCGCCTCCTGAGGGGTTTCCAGGCGGGCTTCCGGGCGCGGATGGGGACGGAGCGTGTCGGGGGGCACTACCGCCGGGTTGGGCGGGGGAGGCAGGGCCGCCTCCGGCGCAGCAGCCCATGCTTCCGGCTGCGGATCCGGAGGCCGTTCGAACCGCATGGCGAGGCGCGGCTGCACCCCGTCAGCCTCGGAGCGGCTACGGCTGATCAGATGGTGCAGGAAGTCACTCATCGTCCGGACAGGTCAAGGTACCAGCGCCGCCGTTGGGCGCTCAGGGCCAGGATGTCGGCCTCTCGCCAGCCATAGGCCGAGGCCAGGTGGTGGACTTCGGTGAGCAGGCGGACGGCCAGGTGGGACAGCTCCTGCCAGAAGTACGCCACGATGTCGAACACCGGCGTCCAGGTGTGTTCGCAGGCCGGGCAGGTCAGGGCGAGTTGTAGCTCGGCCATCGGGTCGGCCTCCGCCATGGCCTGCGCGACCTGGGCGGCGAGTGCCTCCGGCAGCGGCATGTCCGGGTCGGTGTCGGGCGGGGCCTTCACGAGACAGCGGTGGAGCAGGTGCTGGCGTGCAGCCTCCGGCGCCAGCCGTGCGACTGCCAGTACGTCCCGGCTGTCGGGTGGGCGGAAGCGGAACGTGCGCCCGGCATGTTCGACCGTCAGGGTTTCGGGGGGCGGGGTTTCGGCCTCCTGCCACAGGTCCTCGACCGAGCAGGTGAACTCCAAGGGCACTCGGCAGGCTGGGCACGTGGCGACACTGTCGAGCCGCAGCCCTAGTGTCCATGCCCGCAGGGCCAGCAGCAGCGCGTCCCGGCGTCCAATAGGCATCTGCGACAGGACCTCTGCCGGATACTCCGGATGGGCTGCCTGCAACAGGAGCAACGCCCGTTGTGTCGGGGATAGCCCTTGCCCCTGCTCCCAGACGTCCAGTAAAGCGGTCGAGGAAAGCGGACGCATGGATGGTGGAGGATAGCGGTTAACTAGTAGGTACTTGGTGCTTGGTACTTGGGAAAATCCAGAACCGAAAATCCCCTCCTTGCGAAGGAGGGGTCAGGGGAGGTAGACCCACCCTTGTCTTACCTCTCCGGCCCTTCGGGCCTCCTCTCCTTCATCTGGAGAGGAGTTGAAGCCCGACTTGCAATCCGCAATCCGAAATCCCAAATCCGCAATCCCCATCATTCCGGTTCGGTGAAGGAGGGTTCGGACGGCTCGGCCACGTCGTAGTCGCGCTCCCAACCCTCGTTTTCGAGCTTGATGGTCTGGATGGCGATGGCGTTGCCGCTGGCATCGAGTTCGGGCAGGGCCTGGTACTCCGACACCCAGCACCGGTACACCTTGTAGGCCAGGACCAGTTGCCCGGCCTC
>CAZLRO010000214.1:0-6730 GCA_964561865.1 uncultured Rhodothermaceae bacterium
CCGACACGTAAGCGAAAGTCAAAAAAATCCGACCACCTGCGCCACCGCCGGAAGCAAGGGGCGCGGCAAGGGCAAGGTACACATTTCTCCTGACACCGGGGCACCTGTGCGGTATGCTCCCGACAACCAAATATAGTCAATTTGACTATATTAAAATGGTATGGTACCCATCGGGAAGGTGGCCTGCTCGGGAGGGGGTATCAGTGTGTTTGCTGCAAGCGCTTGCCGTCGTCACTGCACGCGCACGAGGGGGCGGGTCTGCATGTAGGCACCGGCGGTGAGGCGGACGAGGTATACGCCGGGCGGCCAGGGGCGGGCATCGAGCGGGAACGCGTGCGGCCCGGCAGGGAGGAAGGCGTCCGCCACCGTCGTCACCGGGCGGCCCAGGAGGTCGTACACCGCCAGCGCTACCCGCTGCGGCGCGGGCAGCGTGAAGACGAGCGTGGCCGCCTCACGCACCGGGCTGGGGTAGAGCGTCAGCGCCAGCGCGTCTGGTGGCAGGGCTGGTTCCACCGCAGGAAGCGCCTGGAAAACCGCCACCGTCTGATCGACCTCATAGGTGCGCACGTCGTTCATCACCTCGCAGGGCATGTAGACCCGCATCGAATCCACCCGCGGGGCATTGCCGAGACCGACGTGCAACACCGGGCTGCGTTGCGAGGCGAAGCTGTCCCCCCCGCTGACGGTACGCAGGTGGCGCTGCCCGGCGGCGAACACCTCCGCCGTCACCCCGATCGCCATCGGGTTGGTGGCGCAGAAGCCGCCCAGAACGCGGATCTTCAGCCAGTGGCCCGCGCCCGCCGTCGTGTTCAGCAGCACGCGGTGGCGCCCGTCGCCCGCCGGGACGAACAGGTCTACCCGCCCATCCTCGTTGAAGTCGCCCGTCGCCAGCCCGGTACTCTCCGTCACGAGGGCGATGCCTGCCGCCTGCGCCACCTCGGTGAACGTGGTGCCGTCGTTGCGGTAGAGCAGCAGCCGGTTGAGGCCGAAGCCGGAGGTGTTGGCAATCGCCAGGTCCTCGTCGCCGTCGTTGTCAAAGTCCGCCCACACAACCCCCCACGACATGCCGTTCTCGTCCACGTCCAGCTCCGCCGCCACATCGGTGAAGGTGCCATCGGCGTTGTTGCGCCAGAGGCCGCCGGTGAACATGCGCGTGACGTAGGCGTCGGGCCAGCCGTCGCGGTTGTAGTCTCCCCAGGCGATGCCCATGTTGCAGCAGATGCCGGGCGGGAACGCCGTCAGGCCGCTGTCGAAGCCCCTGTCGGTGAAGGGTGCCCAGGGTTGGCTGGGGGTGTTGCGGTAGAGGCGCGTGGGCAGCGTGCCGTCGTGGACGGCCATCAGGTCGAGGTCGCCGTCGCGGTCGTAGTCCTGCCATGTGGCCTGCATGGGCACTGTGCCGGGGTGCCCGCCCACACCGAGGGCCACCCGCTCGAAGGCCCAGATGCCAGGCTGGGGGTGGATGTTGTGGTAGAGCTGGTCCTCACCGCCCTGTACGGCCAGGAACAGGTCTATGCGCCCGTCGGCGTCGTAGTCCCCAAAGGCCGCCGAGACGACCAGGGCCGTCGTATCCAGCCCGGCGGCACCAGGGACTTCGGTGAACGCGCCGCCGACATTACGGTAGAGGCGGAGGGTCGGCCCTGGCAGGTCGGCGCGGGCGCGGGCCAGCAGCAGGTCAGGCCACGCATCGCCGTCCACGTCGGCCCAGAGGGGCAGGTGGTATTGCGTGGGCGGAGTAATGCCTGCCGAGAGGGCCGTGTCGGTAAAGGTGCCGTCGCCATGTCCCCGGAAGAGTGCCACCGGCCCGTTCACCACCCCCAGGGCCACGTCTTCGTGCCCGTCACCGTCGTAGTCCGCCACCGCCACGCCGTGCCCGCCGCCGGTCGTCGCCACCACCGTCTCGGCGAAGGTGATCGGCTGCGCCCGGCCTGCCGTTGCCCCGGCCATCAGCAGGCAGCAAAGGATTTGGCGGGTGCGCATGGTGAGGTAGGACAGGGCGACAGGGCAGGGCGAATCATGCCATGCCCCAACATTTGCTTCGGTTGATGTGTGAATGTACAAATGGCCGTATCGTTCCGAACACCGCCCTGCCGTTCCGAACCAGTGAGAAACTTCAGGTTGCATAACGTGAAATCTCGTAGCTCTATGTCGGCGTGAGATTTCGCTGGAGCGCAATCTCCCTTCGGTCGATTTCTCACTTCGTTCGGAATGACAGTAAGGGTGAAGGCCATCAGGCCGTCTCCTGCCCCGCGTTGCATCAAGCCGCAACCTGTCCGCAACAACAGCCGAGAGGGCTAAACACTGGAAGGGAGCATTTGTGCCTAACTTGCCGGAAGCCCACGTTTTCACCTGTACCTGCCGCAATGAAACGCCTGCACATCCTCCTTTTCAGCCTGTGTCTGTGCCTGGGCGTCCCGGCGGCGCTGGCCCAGAGCAGCAACGGCCCTGCCGTCCCGACTGCTGTTCCGGCAGCCTTCGAGGCGCTGCCGCCCCGCGTCGAGGCGGCGGTGACCCTCGACGGCGTGCTGGACGAGGCCGTGTGGACGCAGGCCAGCCTGCTCGATGGCTTCTCACAGTTCCTGCCCGCCGATGGCCGCCCTGCCCCGGAGGCCACCGAGGTGCGCGTCTGGTATGCCCCGACGGCCATCTACTTCGGCATCCGCGCCCACGCCCCCGAAGGCAGCGTCCGTGCCACCCTCGCCGACCGCGACAAGATCGACGGCGACGACTACGTGCTGCTGGTGCTGGACACCTTCGGCGACAGCCGACAGGCGTTTGTCTTTGGTGTCAATCCGCTCGGCATCCAGGCCGACGGGCTGCTGCGCGACAACGCCCGCACCTCTGGCTTCTTCAACACCGACACCCAGGGGCCGTACCTCATCGACCTCAGCCCGGACTACGTGTTCAAGTCCAAAGGCCGCCTCACCCCGACGGGCTTCGAGGTGGAGGTGATGGTGCCGTTCGAGAGCCTGCGCTACCAGTCGCTGCCCACCCAGTCGTGGCGGTTCAATGTCATCCGCAAGGTGCAGTCCAGTGGCTACGAGCACACATGGACGCGCACGCTCCAGGACAATGCCTCCTTCCTCCAGCAGAGTGGCACGCTGCGCGACCTGACGGGCCTCCAGCGTGGCCTCGTGCTTGACCTCAGCCCGGAGATTACCTCCAGCCTCACCGGGGCCGATGCCGCCGACGGCTGGCAGTACGACGGCGGGCGCCCCCAGGTGGGCGGCAACATCCGCTGGGGGCTGACGAATAACCTCACGGCCAATGCCACCATCAATCCCGATTTCTCGCAGGTCGAGGCGGACGTAGCGCAGATCGAGTACGACCCGCGCATCGCCATCTTCGCCCCCGAAAAGCGCCCCTTCTTCCTCGACGGCATCGAGTTCTTCCAGGGCGGCGTGCCCCTCATCTTCACCCGCCGCATCGTCGATCCACTCGCCGCCGTCAAGCTGACGGGCCGTGCCGGGGAGAAGAACAACATCGGGCTGCTCTCCGCCGTCGATGCCCCCTCCACCTCCATCACAGGCGAAGACCACCGGTTCTTCAACGCCTTCCGTATCCGCCGCGACTTCCACAAGCAGTCCACCCTCGCCTTCACCTACACCGACAAGATCGACGGTGACCACTGGAACCGCGTCCTTGTGCCGGGCTTCCGGTTCGTCTGGCGCGAGACCTACACCGTTGGCGGCCTCTGGGCCACCAGCTTCACCCACGACGCGGGCGAGACCACCGTCGCCCCGCTCTTCAACTTCAACATCAACAAAGCCGGGCGGAACTTCGGGTGGAACTACGTCCTCCGCGCCTCGCACGAGGACTTCCGGGCCGAGCTGGGGGCGGTCAACCGGGTGGGCATCGGGCAGATGACCTTCGCCCCGCGCTACACCGTCTTCGGCAAGGAAGGGGCCTTCGTCGAGAGCGCCACCGGCAGCCTGAACCTGGACGGGACGTGGGACTACGACGACTTCGTCAACGGGCGCGAGGTGGGCGATGCCAAGCTGCACATCAACTCGAACTTCGCCCTCAAGGGGGGCTGGCAGGCCGGGGCCTCGGTGCTCATCGAGTCGTTCAAGTACCCGACGGACCTCTACGCGGACTACCAGATTCTCCGCGCCCCTGGCGATACGCTGGCCTTTGTGGGCACCGACCGTCTGCCCAACCTCGACTACGTGCTCTCTGTCGGCACCCCTCGCTTCCAGCAGTTCAACGCCGACTTATTCGCCCTGTACGGACGCGACGAGAACTTTTTCGAATGGGCCTCGGCGAATATCCTGTTCATTACGCTAAATGCAGCGTGGCGGCCCACCGAGCAGCTCCGGTTCGAACTCATCTACAACCACCAGCAGTACAACCGCCGCACCGACAATAGCATCGTCGGGCTGCGGCGCGTGCCCCGGCTGAAGGTAGAGTACCAGCTCACACGTGCCCTCTTCCTCCGCCTCGTCGGGCAGTACGACGCCCAGTTCACCGATGCCCTGCGCGACGACGCACGGACGGGCCTGCCCCTCCTCATCGGCGGAGAGCCGACGGTGGCCGAGCGCACCAACGACTTCCGCGTGGACTGGCTCTTCTCCTACCGCCCTACGCCCGGCACGGTGCTCTTTCTTGGCTATGGCAGCAGCCTCGACGAGGCGCAGTCGTTCCGCTTCAACCGCCTCACCCGCCGCAACGATGGCTTCTTCTTCAAGCTGAGCTACCTCTTCCGCGTGTGAGGCACCACCGATAGCGGGAACAAAATCGTTTGTAAGCTTTTTAGAATCCGGTTTTTCTGACGGGACGCTGCCCCCATGACAACGATCATCCTTCCGCCCGATCTGGAAGCGCCGCTTGCCGAGGCGGCCCGCCAGCAAGGCACCACCCCTGCCCTGCTGGCACTGGATTGCCTGCGGCAATACTTCCTGCCCGCCCACCCTCCCACCTCCCAGGGAAACACCCTCTTCGACTTCCTCGAAGGGTATGCGGGCACAGTACACGGCTCCACCGAAGCCGTATCGGAACAAAGCGGGATACGGTTCACCAAAGGACTGCTCGAAAAGCAACGCCAGGGGCACCTGTGACACTGACCGACACGGGGCCAATGGTAGCCCTCCTCAACCGGCATGATCCACATCACCAGCGCTGCCTGGACGCCAGCCGACGGCTACCCGCTGCGCCGCTACTCACCACCTGGCCCTGTTTCACGGAGACGATGTATCTGGCCTTTCACGTCGGTGGATATGCGGCCCAGGCGGCCTTCTGGCGATGGCACACTGCTGGACGTTTAGCGTTGCTCGACCTCACCCATGTGGAAATGAATCGCATGGCGACCCTGATGGACAAATACCAGGATCGGCCTATGGACCTGGCAGATGCCTCGCTGATTGCCGTAGCGGAGCATCGCGGCTTTCGACACTTGTTCACCCTCGACAGCGATTTTTATATCTACCGCCTGCTCGACGGCTCCGTGCTGAAATGCTTTCCAGAACACCCCACCCGATAGGCCCGGATGGACGCACACTGCCTCACCCGCCGCAACGATGGCTTCTTCTTCAAGCTGAGCTCCCTCTTCCGCGTGTGAGGCACCACCGATAGCGGGAACAACGCCATACCCCATCTGCGGATCACCTTCACGAAGAAGCCGGACGGCACGGTCGTCTCGCGCTACGAGCGGGCGGATGGCACAGCCACCTGGCAGCGGCTCGACGGTCCCAACGCGGCGTTCTTCGCGCTGCACGACCTCGCCCACTACGCCGTCGAGACGGTGCTCAGTCATCAGAACGGCTTCTATGGCCTGATTGCCGAAGGCTGGAACATCACCGACTTCGGCACCCCCTGGCCGCGGGGGCCGCTCCCTTCCGACCTCGACCCCTCCGAATACATCGTCGGGCTGCTCGACGCCGAGCGCGCCTCCGGGACCGTGTGGGATGCGGATGCGTTCAACGCCCGGATCGCCGACCACCATGCCACATGGGCAACGCAACCGACCGCCTGGCTCGACGAGGCCGTGCTGGCCCGCCTCCGGGCCACCGTCCGCCAGCTACACGAACAGTGGCGTGCACTCCCCGGCGACGAGACCCTAGCCCTCACGTTTCCTGCGGACGAGGCTGGCTGAACGCACCGCCCTAACCAGCTCCTGCACCTTCAGAAACGCAAAAACCTGCCAAATCAGCACGATTCAGCAGGTTTGGAGTACCGGGAGCGGGACTCGAACCCGCACGGGCCGTGAAGCCCAACGGATTTTAAGTCCGTTGCGTCTGCCATTTCGCCATCCCGGCCAGGATGCCGGAAACTAGCATACGCACCGCCCCGACGCAATGCCGGAACGTCTGGCGCAGGGGTTATGCCCGGCGCAGGTGTGGTTCGAGGTCGGCATGCACGGCGGCCACCACCTGTGCGGCCAGGTTGTCATAAACGGAAACGCCTTCTTGCAGCGCGTCATACAGCACAGGCCCTTTGACCCCACCCCGCCGATCGATATCCGCCGGGGTTGTCACCACAATATCAGACGGAATGGGCAAGTGCAGAGCAGCGAGGGCACGCGACATGGCGATGGTGGTTGCTCGCTTGTCCTCAACATGCGGCAGCACAACCAGCAGGTCGAGGTCACTACCGGGCCGGGCCTCGCCGCGGGCGTAGGAGCCAAACACAAGAATGCGCAACGGGGCAAACTGCGCGACCAGACACTGGACGGCAGCCCGGAGGTCCTCGGCAGTCGGCGTGGGCAGCATGGCAGGTTTCGGCTGGCGCTCGGTAA
>CAZLRO010000215.1:0-6692 GCA_964561865.1 uncultured Rhodothermaceae bacterium
AGAAGACCCTGCGCAACTGGAGCGTCAACGGGGAGGTGTACCTCGACAAGTTCATCCCGGAACGGTTCGGCTGGCAACTGCCGGTCTCGGTGCAGGTGCAGTCCAACACCACCACCCCGCGCTTCTCTCCCACCCGGGGCGACGTGCGCCTGGACGACCTGCTGGCCCAGATCGACACCCGCAGCGACCTGACGGCCCCCGAACGTGCAGTGCTCAAGGACGAGGCCATCGCCTCGGCCCAGACGCTGAGCCAGACCCGCTCCCTCACCACGCGGGTCAGCAAGCAGGGGTCGAAGTCCCGCCTGCTGCGCAACACCCTCGACGGCGTCACGGCCAGCTACTCGCTGACGCAGAGCGACGCCCGCAACCCCTCGCAGTCGATCAACGACTCGTGGCGCTGGGTAGCCAACGTGGGGTACCGGTTCTCGGCCCGCAAGCCCCGCACGCTGCGCCCGTTCTGGTTCCTCGACGGCGTCCCGGTGGCCTCCCTGCTGGGCGACCTGCGGTTCAACTATCTGCCCCAGTCCATCACGACGGCGGGATCGGCCACGCGGAACCTGACCACCTCGCAGAACCGGGCTGTTCCGACCACTACGACCAGCACGAGCAGCCTCACCCGCCCCCTGCCCGACCTGGTGCGCTATCCTGTGCGTGAGACCCACCAGTTCACCCACGCCCGCAACTTCGGGTTGCAGTACAGCCCCTTCGGCTTCCTCAACCTGGGCTTCGACACGGACACCAACCAGAGCCTCAATGCTGCCGGGGCCGATACCGCCTTCACCGTCGCCCGCTTCGACACGACCGGCGGGGCCTACACCCTCATCGACCTGCTACCGGGCCTGCGCTTCCGCGACGCCGTGGCCCAGGGTCTGGTCACCCCGCAGGACAGCGCCGTCACCGCGTTCGAACTGACCCGCCTCAGCCTGCTGCCGGGCGGGCAGGTGCTCAACACGCTCTTCTCCGGCGGTAACGGCCTGCGGACGGAACGCTACCAGCAACGCTTCACCGGCACCTTCAGTCCCCGCCTCAACCGCATCCGGGCACTCAACTGGTTCAACCTCCAGGATATCTCCTACAGCGTGCAGTACCAGTGGGACAATGGGGCCGTCGGGCGCAACACCGGGGCCGACATCAGCAACCAGATCGACCTGCGTGGCGGCCTGACACTGCGCCCGCAGGAGTTCTGGCGCAAGTTCGACTTCTACCGCAACCTCGAAGACGCCCAGCGCCGCATCGACCAGGAGAAGCAGGCCAAGCGCCAGCGCAAGGAGGACGAACGGCGGCGGCGCAAGGCAGCCCGCGAGCAGGACCAGAACCCGCAAGCACGACCCCCGGCCCCCTCGGAAGGCCAGCGTAATCCCAACCTCCCCAGCGACCGCCGTCCCCCCACGGCCGTGCCCCCTCGCCAGGAAGCCCCCGAAGAAGAGGACGAGGAACTGCCAGCGGAAGAAGAGGAACTCCCGGAAGAGGGGCAGGAGGAGGAACTGCTGGACGAGGAAGGCGCTCCGGTGCTGGACGAGGAAGGCGCTCCGGACGAGGATGAACAGCCCGCACAGCCTGCGGAGAAACAGGGGGGCGGCGGCCTGAAGCTGCCCCTGCCCAGCCCGAAGGGCCTCCTGCGACGAACGGTCCTGGCCGTGACGGGCATCCGCGATCTGAGCCTCACCTATTCCGGCACCCGCGGCGCGTCGTCGTCTAACGTGGGGCAGCCCCGCTTTGGCAACGACGGGCAACTGCGGGGGGTGGAGACCAGCTATACCCTGCTCGACGCCTTCAAGGGCAAGGGGCCGTCGGTGCGCTACCGCTTCGGCCTCGAACGCGAGGTGGGCGTCGAGACCCGTATCCTCGACCAGACCCTCCAGGTGGCTGACGTGCTCAACAACGCCGACCGCTTCCAGGGCCGCACCTCGCTCAACCCCAGCCAGAGCCTCACCATCACACTCAACTGGACCCTCGACCGCACCACCGGGCGCAACCTCACCTTCCGCCCCCCGGACGACCCGGACACCTTCGGCATCGACACCACCCTCACCGAGAACGGCACCAACAAGGCTTCCGTCTGGGCCTTCGGAGCCTCGTACCTCGACCTATTCCAGCAGCAGTTCGACACTTACCGCCGCGACCTGGCCCGCGCCCCCATCCCCGACCCGCTTCAGCTCGGCGACGAGGACGGCAACGGGCGCGTCGTCGCTACCAACCCCACCGTCGTCGATGACTTCCGCCAGGCGTTCCTCTTCGGGCGCAACACCCTCGACAGCCGCAACCTCCTGCCCTTCCCCTTCCCCAACTGGACGGTCAGCTATGCCGGGCTGGGCAAGTGGCCGCTGCTGCGCCGGCTCGTCCAGAACGCCACGCTCCGCCACAGCTATAGCGCCGACTACAGCAATGACTTCGCCACCAACACCATCGCCGAAGCTGGGGCCGTCGCCTCCTTCCCGCTGGGGGCTACCCAGATCGAATACCTCGCGCCGCGCTATGTCACCAACAGCGTGCGCCTGAACGAGCGGTACCAGCCGTTCCTGGGGGTGGACCTGACGTGGAAAGGCAACTTGCAAACCAACGTCTCCTGGAACCGCAGCAACACCTGGTCTCTCAGCGCCAGCAACCTCGAAGTCAGCGAGAACAAGACGAACGACCTCAGCGCCACTATCAACTTCCAGAAGACCGGGCTGAAGCTGCCTTTCATCCGCAACAAGCTCCAGAACCGCGCCAGCATCGGCCTGACGGTGACCCGCTCCCAGACGAGCGACCAGCGCTACCTGCTCAAGCGTGCCCTCGAACAGGCGGCCATCAACCCGGACTTCGTAGCCGCCGATGCCCTCACCGGCGACAACATCCTGCGCGTGACCGGGCACAACCGCCTCACGCTCCAGCCCCAGGTGTCCTACCAGTTCAGCAACCGCGTCTCGGCCAACTTCACCCTCAAGTACGAGCAGTTCAACAGCGAAGACAACCGCCAGCCCTCCTCCACCAACGTAGAAGGCACGTTCAACATCCGCATCAGCATCCAGAACTGACGCAGGGCGGCGGCTCGCTATCAGGGTCCTTCACCCCGCATCGCCTTTTTGAACACGATGAGGTCGGTGGCAACCCCTTCGGCGCCCACCTGCCGCAGCAGCGTGATGAGCTGCCCCCGGTGGTAGGTGGAATGGTTGACCACGTGGACCAGCAGGTCGTACAGGACGTGGTGTTCGGGTTGGGGTTCTCGCTCCACGTTATGGCGGTGAATGCTACCACGTGGACCAGCAGGTCGTACAGGACGTGGTGTTCGGGGCTGCCGCTGAGCAGGTGGAAGTGCAGCACCGCGTCCAGGGAGGCCTCTGCGAGGGTGGCGAGGTAGGCAACCCGCTGCTGTGCCACGTCCTGGAGGGCCGCTTCTAGCACCGCCAGGTCGGGGCTGGCTGCCCATGGGGGCGGGGCCGTCGGGTTGTGGCCGTGCCAGCGTTCCAGCCAGATCCACTCCGCCGCCGCCAGGTGCGCGAACGTGTCCCGCAGGCTGGCGAAGCTGCTGCCCAGGTCCCGCACGAACACCTCCGGTGGCACCGTCCGGAGCCGCGTCAGCACCTGGGCCGTCGCCCAGTCGTTGTAGCGATACAGTTCCCGCAGGTGGTCTAGCCGCATCGTTTTCCGGGTTGATAGAGGGTCTGCCTGTACAGGATGTCGCCGCCAGTACGCCTGGGATACGCCCTTTTTTGAGGCAGGTTCTCCTCGCAACCTACACCCCCCGTTTCCTCCTGGCAAGCCTCTCGTGTACAGCCGGGAAACCCGGTGCTGGACCAGCGGGTACAGGCTGGATCGTCCCGCTTCATCCGGTTGGATATGCCCGAAACCATCCTCGCCTGCCACCTCGGCCGGATCGGCTATGCCGACGCCTGGGCGTTGCAACAGCGCCTCCAGGCCCGGCTCATCGCGGCCAAGCACCAGCAGGAGACCCTCCCGCATGTGGTGCTGCTGGTGGAACATCCGCCCGTCTACACCCTGGGCAAGAACGGCGACACACGGCACCTCCTGCTCCCGGAGGCCGAACTGGCGGCACACGGGGCCACGTTCTACCACATCGACCGGGGCGGCGACATCACCTTCCACGGGCCGGGGCAACTGGTAGGGTACCCCATCCTCGACCTTGAACGGTTCACCCCCGATATCCACCGCTACCTGCGCTTGCTCGAAGAGACCATCCTCCGCACCTGCGCCGAGGACGGGCTGGTGGCAACGCGGGTAGACAAACGTACCGGGGTGTGGATTGGCCCGGACGCCCGCGGGCCAGAACGCAAGGTCTGCGCCTTTGGCATCCGGTGCAGCCGCTGGGTGACCATGCACGGCTATGCCTTCAACCTGAACACCGACCTCCGCTTCTTCCACCACATCGTCCCCTGCGGCATCGACGACCGGGGCGTGACCTCGCTGGCACAGGAGCTGGGACGCGCAGTGGACGAGGCCGCCGTCCGCACCCGCTGGCTCCGGCATTTCAGCGACTGCTTCGAAGCGACGGTTCACCCGACAGAAGGTCCCGCAGCGTTCGAGGCCCTGGAAACCTGGCTCTGCCAGCCGTTAGCTGTTAGCCGTTAGCTATTGGCTGGTACTTGGGGCTTGGTACTTGGAGGGCGAAGCGGACCTTCGCCTCCACGGCTGCTTGGGAAGAGAGCAGTAACTTACCCATCGTGTCATCACGAGGAGGCCAAGGCGATCAAGATCGCCTTGGCGATGTGGTGATCTCGCCCTTGCCACTGTGCAGCAGCGTTGCAGCAGTCCCAGCGTCGAGATTGCTTCGTCGCTGCGCTCCTCGCAATGACACGGGGGAGGATTGCTGCCTCCGCACTCCGAGATCCGCACTCCGAGATCCGCACTCCGAGATTCGCACTCCGAGATTCGCACCGCCCTGCGCTTTTGCACGATCCTCGCAAAGCCCTTGCACGGCCCTCTACCCTTTGCCGTATCTTGCACGGAACCTGTTACACCGTGCCCAAACCCGTCACCCGCCATGGCCGCTTTCCAGCTGGAGCAATTCGCGAAACAACTCATCGCCGAAGCCCTCTTCTTCGATGAGGAGTACGGGGTCTTTGCCAACCTCAGCCTGATCGACCCTGAAGCGGCACGGGAGCGGTTCATCGCCTCGTTCTCGTCGGAGGAAGGCCTCTTCGTGATTGAAGAAGCCACGGAGTGGGAAGACCTCGACGGCGAAGAGTCCGAGGATGGGGAATATGCAATGGCGGTGGACACCCGGGAATACAGCACCCACGAAGACCTGGACGAGGTGGCAACAGCCCTGCTCAACCTGGCCCGCACGCACAACCTCGAACCCAGCATCACCCTGGTCTTCGACGAAGACGAGGTGTAATACGCCCGTTCGGCGAGACCATTCCCGGAAAGCCCCATCCGTTAGGCGGCATTTCCGTCGGTCGTGTGCGGCCTCCACAAGGCCCAGGCCAGCACCAGCCAGCCCGCGATGAAGGCCAATCCCCCCAGCGGGGTGACGGCTCCCAGCCACGACAGGTCGGCCAGGACGAGGGCGTAGAGGCTACCGCAGAACAGCAGGATGCCCGCCCCGAAGAGCATCCCGGCCAGCCGCATCCGACGGTCGTTCTGGCGGGCCAGCACGGCCCCCACCCCCCACAGCGCCAGGGCATGGTACATCTGGTAGCGGGCAGCCGTCTCGAACGTTGCCATCCGCTCCGGGGGCACCTGCCCGGTCAGGGCATGGGTACCAAAAGCCCCCGCCATCACCGCCAGCCCGGCCAGCAACGCCGCTATCCCTTGAAACCTTCGTGACATGGTGCTTCCTCGAATCGAAACAATTTCTTAACTGCCCCACCCAAAACCTGCGACGGCCCTTCCTCGTTACCCGCTCCTGCACAGACGTTCACCCACCCCAGGCGCCTTTCACCCCTCGGTTGAAGCGCCCGTACGTCTGCCTGGATACCTGTAAGATTGGAGGTCTGTATGGCTGCGTATCGCAGTACAGTCAAATGGTTCGACGCCAAGAAAGGTTACGGTTTCATCCAGCATCCGGATGACGGCAGCGACGTTTTCGTCCATTACTCACAGATCAGCACGGAGCGTCGGTTCCGCACCCTGCGCACGGGCGAATCCGTGCAGTTCGAACTCGCCGATGGGCCGAAGGGCCTGCACGCCCGCAATGTGTTGAGCCTCGAAGAAGAGCCTGAGCCCGCCCTGGAGCGGGCGTATTGATACGACATATCTCTCCTGCTCAAACCTGCCTGCTTGCGTTGTTTTTACGCAGCAGAGGGCCTATCTTTCCTGTTGTGACCGGTGCATCCCCAACCGGGGTGCGGTGCTTTACCCCTTCAGGCAGGCCTGCGCGACCATGGCGTTTGCTTTCTCCGAGACGGACATCGAACGGATCGCCTCCGTGCTGCAATCCACGCCCAAACGAGACGGCAACCTGTTACGGTTCGAGTTGTGGGATCCGCAGAGCGGGCGGCGGCTGATCCTCGAAATCCATACCGACCTCGTCCTGCCAGAAGAGTTGCACCTCGAACGCCCGGCCAACCTCGTCTCCATCTATGCCACCAGTTCCTTCCTGCAGTTGCAGAACTGCACCGGCTATATTGCCAGCCAGGAAATGGGCGAGGTGATTTTTGTGGCCCGCAGCGGGGGCACCACGCACGGCCTGGTCGTGGAACGGGAAGCCGGGTGCTCGCTCTATGCCAACGTGGATGAACGGCTCTTCT
>CAZLRO010000216.1:0-6664 GCA_964561865.1 uncultured Rhodothermaceae bacterium
CCCCTCGTTCCCGACCACCAGCCCACGCAGGTCGCGGTCCTGCTCCACCCGGTCGATCACCTCCATCAAC
Organism: uncultured Rhodothermaceae bacterium; assembly: GCA_964561865.1. Lineage (GTDB taxonomy): Bacteria > Bacteroidota > Rhodothermia > Rhodothermales > CAZLRO01 > CAZLRO01. Next base: position 71 of record CAZLRO010000216.1, read on the forward strand.
CCCTGTGTCACAAACTGGCCCAGGGTGTTGGCCTTCGAGCGGAACTCGTAGAGCACCACGCCATCGCCCAGGTCTACCAGGTGGGCATCGGCGTTTTTCCAGACGATCCGCTGCTTGTCGGACTTGATCGCCGCCAGGCTGTATTCATCCGCCGGGCGCGGGTCGGCCACGTAGCTGCCGTGCGCTGGGACGTACACCGCCTCGCCCTGGTAGAACGCGGTGTGCCCGCCCGCCTGCATCGTCCGCACCCACGCCGGCAAGTCGATGCCCGCCGCGTCCATGTCCGCCACCACCGCCGCGAAGCCGAGGGCATCCCACATCGCAAACGGCCCCATCTCCCAGCCGAAGCCCCAGCAAATCGCCTTGTCCACGCTGGCCGGGCTGTCGGTGACCTCCGGGATGCGGCAGGCGCTGTAGGCCAGCAGGTCCAGCGTGGTCTTGCGGAAGAAGGCCCCGACGCGGCCCGTGTCGGCATAGAGCAGCCGCAGGCGCGCGGGCAGGTCGTCGGCCTCCCGGATGCGTTCCAGCCCTGGCAGGTTGAGGGGCCGCGCAGGTTCGTACTGCCCGGTGGCCGGGTTGATAGAAAGAATCTCCTTGCCCGCCTTCCTGTAGAACCCCGCCCCTGTCTTGGCCCCCAGCGCCTTGTTTTCGACAAGTTGCCGCAGCAGCGCCGGCTCGGCGAAGGCGTCGCGGCGCTCGTCGTGCGTCGCAGCGGCGTGCAGGTTGCGCAGCACGTCGCGCAGCACGTCGAGGCCCACCACGTCGGCGGTGCGGAAGGTGGCCGAGGACGGATGGCCGACCAGCGGGCCGGTGAGGGCGTCGATCTCCTCGATGGTGTAGCCGCCGTCGAGGAACGCCTGCATCGCCCCCATCATCCCGTAGATGCCAATGCGGTTGCCAATGAAGTACGGCACGTCGTGGGCGATGACGATGCCCTTGCCCAGATGGACGCGGGCAAAATGCGCCATCCGCTCCACCAGCGCCGGGTCGGTGTCGGCGGTGGGGATGACCTCGAACAGCCGCAGGTAACGGGGCGGGTTGAAGAAATGCGTCCCGAAGAACCGCTGGCGGAACGCCTCACTGCGCCCTTCAGCGAGGGCATGGATGGGGATGCCACTCGTGTTGGTGGTGATGACCGCGTCCGGGCGGGCTATCGTCTCCACACGGGCCAGCAGGTCGCGCTTGATGTCGAGCCGCTCGACGACCGCCTCCACCACCCAGTCCGCCTCGGCCACCCGGTCGAAGTGCTCGTCGAAGTTGCCCAGGGTGATACGCTGGGCGGCCCGTACTGTGAAGAGCGGGTCGGGCTTGAGCGCCTGCATCCGCTTGAAAGCCGCCTCCACGAGGCTGTTCTTCGGTCCCTCCGGCGCGGCGATATCCAGCAGATGTACCGTCAGCCCGGCGTTGGCGCACTGGGCGGCGATCTGTGCCCCCATCGTGCCGGCCCCCAGCACCACCACCGTGCGGAAGGGACGAGGGACCGACAAAGGCAGGCGGGCAAGATTCAAGGTCTCCAGCAGCGGGGTCTCCATGACGGAAAGCGGGGGTTAACAGTGTTAAGTTGGGGACAAGGCACGGGCAACCGGGCAGGTTCAACGGCTCAGGCGGGGGCGCCCGTCAGGCCCCGGAGGGTCTGGCTGATGACGGTCTCGATCAACTGGGGGCGGTCGATGCGAACGTGGATGCGCTCCGCATTGACGAGGGCCACCACCCCGTGCAGGGCGGTCCAGACCGCATTCCCGCTCACCCAGGCCGATGCGACCTGCATCGTTCCCTGCGCTACCGCCTCGGCGATGGTGCTGGCGATCAGGTCCAGGTTGCGCAGGGCACGGCGGTACAGCGCTGCCGGATAGCGGGCCATCGTTTCGGGGTGAAGCTGGTACATCACTTCGTAGTACTCCGGGTTGTCGAGTCCGAAACCGATATAGGCCCGTGCAATGGCTTCCAGGCGCATCACCGGGTCGGCTGGGTGCAGCCCTGCCGCAGCTTCGAGGGCCTGGTAGAGCCGCTCCATCCCCTCGTCGATGAGGGCATGAACCAGGTGGTCCTTGCTCTCGAAGTAGAGGTAGATGCTGGTGGCGCTGTACCCGATGGCCCGCGCAATCTTCCGCATCGACAGGTTGGCATACCCTTCCGTCACCAGCAGATGCCGCGTGGTGTCCAGGATGACGCGGGGAAGGCCGTTCAACGATGGTTCCATACAACCCGGCTGCACTTAACACTGTTAAGTTACTAACCGGTTCCCGGTTTTTTCAAGGGCTTCCTGCTGCCGATGACATTTTTTTACCGCCCGTCGGACGTTGAATGACGGGTTTCCATGTTCACCCTTCGTCCTTCCCTCACAGGTGCAACCCGGCGGATGGTCGGAGGGTAACAGCCTCTCCCTTGCAATCCTGGTAACCCTCGTGCGCCTGCGCATCCCGTCCCTATCCGCAGTACTGCTGGTGCTGGCCGTGCTCGCGGCCGGACTTTGGTGGCAGCCCCACCCGTCTCTCCCTGTGCCCCAAACGCCCCGTCGCCCTTCGGAGTGGGGCTGGCTCCAGCGTACCTACCCGCACTTCCAGGCTGCCCCGGATGCATACCGGACAGCGTTGCGGCAAGCACGGGCGCTCGCGGCCAAGTCCGGCCAGGCCGACCTGGGTACGTGGCAGCCCGTCGGGCCGACGAACATCGGCGGGCGCATCTCGGATGTAGCCTTCCACCCCAGCGAACCCTCCACCCTGTTCGCTGCTGCTGCCACCGGCGGACTGTTCAAATCCACCGACAACGGGCAGACGTGGCAGCCGCTGTTCGATGCCGAGGCCATCCTCAACATCGGCGACTTCGCGCTCGACCCAACCAACCCCGACATCCTCTATGTGGGCACTGGAGAGGCCAACGGCGGGCACAACAACTTCGCTGGCGGTGGCGTCTACAAGTCTACCGACGGGGGGCAGACGTGGCAGTTTCAGGGGCTGGAGGCTACTGTGAGCATCGGGCGCATCCTGGTCGACCCCACCAATCCGCAACGGGTGTGGGTGGCGGCGGTTGGCTCGTATTTCGCCCCGAACCCGGAGCGGGGGGTCTACCGTAGCGACGATGGCGGACAGCACTGGACGCACGTGCTGGCGGTGAATGACTCGACGGGTGTCATCGACCTGGTGCAGCATCCGGACGACCCGCAGGTGCTCTTTGCGGCCACGTGGGAGCGGGTGCGCCGCGTCACCGGGGCGCGGCTCTCTGGCCCAGGCAGCGGCATCTACCGCAGCAACGACGGCGGTACCACCTGGACGCACCTGGCGAACGGGTTGCCTGCCGGGGCTGCCGGACGCATCGGACTGGCGATCTGCCGCAGCCAGCCCGACGTGCTCTACGCCCTCTACACCGACGGCACCGCCCTTACTGGCCTCTACCGCAGCGACGACGGCGGGCAGCGCTGGCGCGTAGCGGCCACCTCGGCCCAGCTCGTCGGCGGCACCGGCGGGTTTAGTTGGTATATGGGGCAGGTGCGCGTTCACCCCGCCAACCCCGACCTCGTCTACGTTCTCGATGTGCAGCTCATGCGCTCGACCAACGGCGGGCTGTCGTGGTCGTTCGCGGGCTTCGGGGGCCTCCATGCCGACCACCACGCCCTCGACTTCCATCCGGACAACCCGGACCGTCTCCTCGACGGGCACGACGGCGGCCTGAGCCAGTCCTACGACGCCGGGCTGACGTGGACGCCCCTCGTAGGCCTGCCGGTGACACAGTTCTACGAAATCGCCCTCGACCCCACCGATGCCAACCGACGCTACGGGGGTACCCAGGACAACGGCACCCTCCGCTCGGAGGCCGGGCAGGCGAACGACTGGGTCCAGATTTTTGGCGGCGACGGGTTCTACGTCAACCTCCACCCGACGAACCCGAACATCCTGTACGTCGAATGGCAGAATGGCAATCTCCAGAAGTCCGTCGATGGGGGGCGGACGTTTGTGACCGCCATGAACGGGATCGGGGGGGAGAAGCGCAACTGGTCCACGCCGGTGGTGATGGACCCAACCAATCCGCAGGTGTTGTACTACGGGACGAACCGCCTCTACCGTACCGCCGATGGGGCGGCCTCCTGGCAGGCCATCAGCGGCGACCTGACGAAGCAGACGGGGGCCGCCTTGCTGGGTACGGTCACCACCATTGCCGTTGCCCCTACCAACCCGAACCTGCTCTATGCGGGTACCGACGATGGTAACGTGTGGCGGAGCGCGGATGGGGGTACAACGTGGCAGAACGTGACCGGCGGCCTGCCCGACCGCTGGGTGACCCGCCTCGTCCCCGACCCAATCGACGACCAGGTAGTCTATGCCACGTTTTCCGGGTTACGCTGGCGCAGTGCCGAGCCACACGTGTTCCGCTCCGCCGACCGGGGGCAGACGTGGCAGGACATCTCCGCGAACCTGCCCGATGCCCCGGTCAACGCCTTCGCCGTCGATCCGCGCTTCCCTCAGCTGCTCTACCTCGGCAGCGACGTGGGGGTATTCGTCAGCCTCGACACCGGGGCAACCTGGCAGCCGCTGGGCGACGGGTTGCCCGCCGTGGCCGTCTACGACCTGAAAATCCATCCCCTCACCAACCAGTTGTTCGCCGGTACGCACGGGCGGTCGATGTACGCCCTTGATCTGACCACGGTACAGGCGGCGGTTGCCACCGAGGTGGAGGCCGTGCCTGCCCCGATGCAGGCGGAAGCCCCCTGGCCGAACCCGTTCCGCGACCAGTCCAGCCTGCGCCTGCACCTCGACCAACCCGGCACGCTGACGGTGGAGGTGTTTGACGTGCAGGGCCGCCCGGTGCGCACCCTGTTCGCTGGCCCGGTGGGTGCCCACACCCACACTTTCACCTGGGACGGGCGTGACGCGCAGGGCCGCCGCGTTGCCAGTGGCCGCTACTTCGCCCGTGCACGCCTCACCAGCCCCACCACCCGCGTGCAGCGCACCTTTCCTCTGACCTTGCTCCGCTAACGGAAAAACTGGAAATTGGGGCTTGGGACACGCAGGGCAGGGCATGCCCTGCCCCTACAAAAACGTTCGCTTTGGTTGATACATGGGTTTCCCAAAGGCCGAAGGCCGTACCAAATCACCCGGCGTGTTCGAGGGTCTTGCGGGCGAGCCAGCGGTTGAGGACGAGGAAGATGGCGGCGACGAGACCCCATTGCACGAGGCATGTCATCACCGAATAGGGGTCGAGCGGGTTGAACCACGTCTGCGGGGCGTATTCGGTGGCCGAGAGGTAGAACCACCAGGCCAGCAGCGCCACCACCTGCACCGGCACGAGCACGCCGATGAGCAGTTCCCATCCCCGCCCGGCCCGCCAGTCGCCCGGCACGGCATCGACTACCTCCTGCCGGAAGCGGGACACGCCGTAATGGAGGACGAGGTAGGCTACCAGTCCACCAGAGATCATTAGGCCGATGCCCCAGACGAAGTCCTGGTTCTGGAAGAACGTGAGGTTGAACGCCGAGGGCAAGCCCAGCATGAAGCCCACGCTACCGGTGAGCACGATGGCTCGGCTGCGTGTGAAGCCCAGGTCGCAGAGCGCCCGCACCGCCAGCTCGATCATCGAGATGAGGGAGGTGAAGGCGGCGAAGCTCAGGCCCAGGAAGAACAGGATGGCGAACAGGTTGCCCAGGGGCATCCGGGCGAAGAGTTGGGGAATCCAGATGAACGTTAGTCCGGTGGAGGCTGGGCCGCTCTGCTTCATCACCTCCAGCACCTCTGCCTTCGGCATGCCTTGCCCCAGGATGGCGAAGACCGTCCCGAAGATGATGATGGCCGCCATCATCGACACCATGTTGTTGCCCACGCCCGTGATGAAACTGTTGCGGACGATGGCCTCCCGGTGGCCCATGTAGGCGGCGTAGGTCAGGATCAGCCCCCAGCCCGCACCGGTATCCCAGGCATTCTGCGTGAGGGCTTCGAGCCACAGCTTCGGTTGCACCAGCGTCTCCCACTGCGGGGTGAACAGGAAGGCGATGCCTGTGGAGGAGCCAGGCTGGAAGAAGACGGTACGCAGGAGCGAGAGCACAACGATGCCCAGCAGCGTGGGCATGAGTACCTTGTTCACCCGCTCAATGGACTGCACGCCGCGCCAGACAGCCCAGCCACCCAGCAGCATCGCCACGGCATGGAAGAGCACCGGCCAGGCGCTTCCCTGGAACCCCTCCCAGATCACCGTCGCCGCCTCGGTGCTTTGCGGCAATGGCTGAAGGACGGTCTGCATCAGGTAGAACACGCACCAGCCCGTTACCACCGAATAGTAGAACATGATGGCGGTGGCGACGAACCCTACGAACGCACCCATCCATGCCTTACCCTCCCCCCCCACGCGGGCGAACGTCCCGATGACCCCCATCCCGCCTTTCCGGCCTAGGGCGTATTCGGCGATGATGAGGGGTACGCTCCAGAGGAGCAGGCACACCACCCACACCACGAGGAACGCCCCAGCCCCTTCGTCGCCGCTGTTCTGCGCTGCAATGCGTGGGAAGCGCCAGATGTTGCCAGTCCCCACCGCGATGCCGAGCATGCTCAGGATCAGGCCGAGACGGGAGGAGAAAGTGGGGCTGGACATGGGGGCTTAGTACTTGGT
>CAZLRO010000217.1:0-6662 GCA_964561865.1 uncultured Rhodothermaceae bacterium
CCTCGTGATGACACGTTTGGGAAGGTTGCTGCCCTCTTCACCAAGTACCAAGCACCAAATAGCCAATAGCTAACAGCCAATAGCCAACAGCTAACGGCCAACAGCTAACGGCTAACAGCCCTAAGATAACACGATTCCGGAACCGCTTCCTGCTCGGCGCAGCCATGTCCTGTCTGTTTTTGCAGAACTTCAACGGGTGGGCATACAACGGGCGTGGGGTGGATCTGTGAATTTTGGGGCAGGGGCGAAACAACACGTTCCCTCAACCGGGTTGAACGCCGCCTGAACCTGCTGTCTGCACCATCGGGCAGCCCCTGTTTTGCAAAACCGACGTAACTATGGCGATCAAGACTATTGATCTGGGTATTCTGGCCGACCAGACGGGCAACCTCTACGAAACCGTTTCTATCCTGGCGAAGCGGTCGCGCCAGCTGGCCGTGAAGACCAAGCAGGAACTGGAGGAGCGACTCTCGGCCTTCGAGGGATTTGAGCCTGAGATGGAAGACCCGCGCCACCAGGAAGAGCAGGCCCGCGTCTCGCTGGAATACGAACTGCGCCCGGAGCCGACCGAGATGGCGATTACAGAGATGATAAAGGGCGAAATCTACTTCCGCGATCCCGGTGTTGAGACGGAAGAATGACGCCGGTGGCCCATGCAGGGATCGATTTTTCAGGGGCAGGGCTGCTGGGCAGTTCTGCCCCTTTTTTGTAGGGAAAACACCGGATGTTTCAAAGCGGGAACCGTTGTATTTTTCCCCGTGATATGGGCCTGTAGCTCAGCGGTCAGAGCAGTCGACTCATAATCGATTGGTCGCAGGTTCAACCCCTGCCAGGCCCACCCGTCGAAATTATGGCCTATTGGCGGCGATCTGGCATCCGGTACAGGTCGGGCAGGTCGTCCTCGAACCCGATCAGAGGGTGCTGGCGGAAGCGGTGGAAATCGCCTGCTGCCGGATGGCCGGGGTAGGGTGCGAAGAAATGTCCGGGCTTATCGCGGGCTGGGGCGTTGCGCCAAAGCAGCACCCAGGCGATCCCGTGGGCGTTAGGATCGGTCGTAAAGCTGGGCAGCAATTTGCCGGTAAACCAGGTGCTGTCTTTCACCCCCTCCAGCCCGATCTCCGTCAGTGCGGGTATCTTGCCCCGACTCCGGGCCTGCTGGACGAGCCAGCCCAGTTGCTCGCTGAACACGGCTGCCCCGGACGGCCTTTGCAGGGTGTAGTAGTCGTCCAGGCCCAGCACATCCACATAGGCATCGCCGGGGTAGCGTTCGAAATACTGCGTGCGCGGGTAGTCGCTCAGGGCGTTGGGGGCGTAAGCATAGAGCAGGTTGTGTACCCCTTTCCGGTCGCGCAGGTAGGCGACGGTGAACTGCCAGAGGGCGCGGTATTCTTCCGGGGTGCAGTGGGCACGCCCCCACCAGAACCACGAACCGGTGTGTTCATGGAAGGGCCGGAAGACCACCGGTACTGCGTGCCCCCGCCCCAGCCAGGCCCACCGCCCGGTCCGGAGCGATTTCAGGAAGGCCGCTACCCGGTCGAGCCAGGCGGTGTACACGGCATGGTGGGTGCCACCGGGCAGGATGTGGGCAACAGCACGGGTAGTATCCCACGAATTCCCTCCGGAGACGGGGTTGTCGAGGTGCCAGCTGACGGTGATGACCCCGCCACGACGATACGCCTCGATCATCCACCGGCGCATGTCTGCGAAGGAGACACTGTCGATGTTGTGCGGGGCATCCGGGTGTTCGTACTTGCTCAGGTCCCAGCCGTAGACCGCCGGATAAGCCCCGGTCACGGCTTTCACGTCGGAGCCGCCGGGTTCGCGCCACCAGTGAACCCCGTAGGCCGTGTCGTCCTGGTGCCCCAGCAGAATCCGTCCGCTGGTGCGGGTCTGGAGGTGGTGAAACAGGGCGCGGGTCTGGCGGGTGGCCTGGGGGTCGGTGGGCTGTGGCCCGGCCTCCCGGGCAGGTCCGGTGGTGGCACAGGCGGAGAGGCCCACCAGCAGCAGCAGGCAGCACACCAGGCCGTACTCAGTGCTCCAGGGCCGCAAGCAGGTGACGGGTACGGGCGATGGTCTCAACACAGGCGCGGGCATTGTGGTACGGGCATTTCCAGGCATTGATCTTGTCATCGGTGTGGTAGGGTATTCCATCGCGGGCCACCCGCCCGAACCAGTCGCCACGGGCGGTATCGGTCTGCACGTGGTCGATGAAATCCCACACGCGCTCGGTGGCGTCGAGAAAGGCCGGATCGCCGCTTTCCTGCCAGGCCGCCAGCAGTCCGACCGCGGCCTCGGCCTGGACCCACCAGTGGCGGTCGGTGTCGCGATTGCCCTGCGCGTCCTGTTGCCAGCACACCCCCCCATCGGCCCCCAGCCCTTCGTCCAGCGTGGTATGGGCCAGCCGCAGCAGGGCCATGCGGGCCTGTTCGATACGCGGGACCTCCTGCAACACGGTGGCTGCTTCGAGCAAAAGCCAGCCCGCCTCGATGTCATGTCCAAAGGAGATATGGGGATGGCGGGGCGCCCAGTCTTCTGCGAAGAAGGGCCAGAGGTGGCCGCGTTCGGGATCGAGGATGTGCCCGAAGAACAGGTCGAGCAGGTGCGCCAGGCAGGTTTGAAGGGCCGGGGTTGGGTCGATCTGGTATAACGCCGTGTAGGCTTCGAGCACATGCAGGTGGGTGTTCATGCTGCGTGGGCTGTCGGCATCGACCTCCGAGAGCCGGACATCGGCCCGCGGCTGCCAGGCCCGGTCGAACGCCTCCTGGTATCCGCCGGAAGCCGGTGCCCGAAACCGATCCTCCAGCAACGCATGGAGCGACCGGGCCTGGTCGAGGACCAGCGGGTCGCGGGTGAGGCGGTAGTAGGCCACCAGTCCGTAGAGGCCGAACGCCTGTACGTAGGCGTGCTTGTGGGTTTCGCCGGGCTGTCCGCTGGCGGTGATGCTCCAGAACAGCCCGCCATGCTCCGGGTCGGTGAGAGGGCCGGCGAGGGCCTGCCAGGCCCGCCGGGCCAGTCGGGCGTCCGCCGGGGTGTCGAACAGGCGGGCGACCGTGGCAAACGTCCAGAGCAGCCGCGCCGTGAGGATGGCCCCCACCGGAGCCGCAACGTCGGGCACATGCTGGCCGTCGAGCCGGCCCAGCGGCAGGTGGGTATCGGGGGTAAACCCGTGCTGCCTCCAGAACGGCAGGATGACGTGGTGCAACTGACGGACGGCCCGGCCCTGGAGCCGTTGCAGCCGTACTGCCCGGTCTGTGGGTGCGTCAACCATCCTGGAGGCTGCGATTGCGGGCAAGGAGGGCCAGCCGCTGCTGGACGCTAGCAAAGGACCGCCCTGCATCGGGCGGCGTATGGCGGACGTAGTCGAGGAGCTGCCCGATGCTGGAGACGGCCACGTGGACACGGGTGTCCGAGGAAGCGTAATAGATCAGCACCCGCCCGTCCGGGGCCTGTATCCAGCCGTTGGAAAACACCACATTGGACACATCGCCGACCCGCTCTTCCCCTTCCGGTGCGAGAAAATAACCGCCGGGGGCATAGCGGACGCGCCAGGGTTCCTCCAGGTCAGTCAGGAACAGGTAGAGGACATACCGCAGCCCGGCTGCCGTGCCCCGCACCCCGTGGGCCAGGTGTAGCCACCCTTCCGGCGTCTCCAGCGGCGGCGGGCCTTGCCCGTTCTTGAGTTCCTTGATGGTGTGGTAGGCCCGCCCCTCGACGATGGACTCCGACAGGACCTCGGCCCGCGTCAGGTCGGCACACAGCCCCCAGCCGATGCCCCCGCCCGACCCGGCCTCGATAAACCCATCCTGGGGGCGGGTGTAGAGCGCATACTGCCCCCGGACGAACCGGGGATGCAGCACCACGTTGCGCTGTTGCGGCGAAGGGGTACGCAGATCGGGGAGGCGCTCCCAGGTACGCAGATCGCGCGTCCGGGCAATGCCCCCCTGTGCCACTGCCGATGAGAGGTCGCCCGGCGGGGCGGCGGGGTCTTTCCGCTCGGTGCAGAACAGCCCGTACACCCACCCGTCCTCGTGCGCCGTCAGCCGCATGTCGTAGACGTTGGTGTCGGGCAACTCCACCTCCGGCATCACCAGCGGGGTCTCCCAGAACCGGAACTGGTCTACCCCGTTCGGGCTTTCGGCAACGGCAAAGAACGACTTCCGGTCGGCCCCTTCCACCCGTGCCACCAGCAGGTAACGGCCCTGCCAGTAGAGCGCACCGGGGTTGAAGACGGCATTCACCTGCAGGCGCTCCATCAGGTACGGATTGGCCTCCGGGTTCAGGTCGTACCGCCAGTCGAGTGGCACATGGTCTGCCGTCAGCACCGGGTACCGGTAGCGGGTGTACAACCCGTTCCCCACACCGGGCCATGGCGCGTTCGGACGGGTGAGCAGGGCCTCGTGAGACGCCGTCAGCGCCGTCCGCCGGGTTTCAAAAGCGGTCTCCAGCGGCATATCCGGGAACATGGTCTCAGGCATGGGAAGAGGAGACAGCGCGGGCAGAGGATGCTGGCGTCGGGACCACCGGCACGCCATCCGGCCATTCCTGCAACCGGTCGTACCAGAAAACCTTCAGGTAGGCGGACGTCGCCAGGATCAACACCAGGCAGATGAACAGCTGGAGGTACATTTCCAGCACCAAGTAAATACCCGTTGCGGTCAATGCTGTCTGCCAGACGAGGCCCACCACCACATTGCCCATGTCTCGCCCGAAGTGCTTGTTGGCCGTGGCACCGGGATGCTCGGCCAGGACCTGCACGCGGATCGGCCCCCAGAAGCCCCAGGGTCGTACCCGGAGGTAAAACTGCTTCAGAACGGCCTCCTCGTCCGGGGGGGTGAGCAGACTACCCGCGATGCAGCCGAAAAGGGACAAGGCCAGGATCAGGGGGAAGCTGTAGAGTTCGGTCAGGTCGGGCAAGAGGAAAGGCACCCCCATCGCCGCGCCGATCCCAGCCACCATGCCCCAGAAATAGCCGTAGCTGTTGAACCGCCACCAGTACCATTTGAGCAGGTTCGACGCCGTGTACCCGCCATAGAGGGCCGCCACGATCCACTGCACGATGTCATTCAGCGAGGCGACGACCAGGCCAACGCCCGTCCCGATCACCACCACCGCCACCGACACCCCATAGCTCATCCGCACCAGCCGTTTCTCGTCGGCCTGGGGGTTGATGTACCGCTTGTAGAGGTCGTTCACCAGGTAGGCGGGGGCTGCATTGACGGTAGCAGCATAGGTGCCCATGTAAGCCGCCAGCAGGGCCGCAATCAGGATGCCCAGCAGGCCCGTCGGCACGAACGACCGCAGGGTGAAGGGCAGGATGCGCTCGAAGTCCACCGCAGCCCCCATCGCGTTGAGGTCATCGCTGAAGTAGACCAGGGCCAGCACCGTCATCCCGGTGATGAGCATGTACCGGGGGATGAGCAGCACTACGTTCACCAGCGCACTCATCCGGGCCGCATCCCGGGGCGTCCGCGCCGAGAGGATCCGCTGCATGTCGTAGTTGGGGGCGGGTCCGGCTGCACTTTGCAGATATCCTTTGAACAACATCAGCATCCAGAAGACCGAGAACAGGGTCCAGCCATCCTGCTCGATCTTCTGGTTTGCCGATGCCATGATCCCCGACCAGTCCAGCCCCAGCGTCCAGCCAAAGGCCAGCGAGCGCCAGCCCTCCGGGATGTGGGCGTCCAGCAGTTCGGGGGACACCTGCTGCATGGCAATCACCCCGATACCAATGCAGCCAGCGGTCATGATGAAGAACTGGAAGACCTCCGTCAGCACCACGCTGAACATCCCCCCCTTGACCACATACACCGTGGTGAGGGCGGTGACAAGGAGGCCATAGAGATGGTCGTTGGTGGCGGGGTCAGAGGAGAGCTGCCAGGGCAGAAACGTGGCCGTGAACTTGCCAATGCCGATGAACCCGTAGGCGAGGAACCCGATGACGTTCATCAGGGCAAAGAACACGACGATGAGATGCGACAGTTCAGCCCCCCGCCCCGTCCCGAACCGGAACCGGATCCACTCCGCGCCGGTCATCACCCCGGAACGCCGCAGCCAGACCGATAGGAAGATCATCAGGAAAATCTGGTTGAAGACGGGCCATAACCAGGGAATCCAGACACTCTTCAGGCCATAAATGAACAGCAGGTAGACCATCCACATCGTCCCGCTGATGTCGAACATGCCCGATGCGTTCGAGAGGCCCAGCAGGTACCAGGGGATTTCATTGCCCCCGAGGAAGTAGCTCTTCAGGCTCCGGCCCGCCCGACGGGAAACCCAGAAGCCCAGCCCGATGGTAACCACCACGTAGGCGGCGATGATGAGCAGGTCCAGGGGCTGAAGCGTTAGCGTCATGGGGGGCAAGGGCCAACGGCAAAGCAGAAAGGTGCAACGGCCTAGAAGCGGCTCAGAAGATTTTATTCAAATTGATTGATTTAATCAAGTGGGGGCGGAAAAAAGGAGAAGATTGGTACTTGGGGAGGTAGCTATTGGCTGATAGCTGTTAGCCATTAGCTTCGGGCCGTTGGCTGGCGCTTGATACTTGGTACTTGGGGCTTGGTGAAGAGGGCAGCAACCTTCCCAAACGTGTCATCACGAGGAAGCCATCAGGCGATCTCATGAGATCGACCAGCTAGAGCCTGCCCCGAGGAACGAGGGGGCTTGAT
>CAZLRO010000218.1:0-6624 GCA_964561865.1 uncultured Rhodothermaceae bacterium
TCTTGTCGTACTGGTACTGGGTGAAGGCAATGTGGGCCGCATCGGAGACGCCCTCCGGTTCCGTTCCCGCCCAGAAATGGTGCAGGAACAGCCCGGCACACAAGGTGTCTTCGAGCGAGACGTGGTTCCGCCACCCGGCGCAGATCAGCACTACGTCCAGCCCCTGTTCCTGCACGAACTGCACCACCCGGCTGGCGTTCAGAAAGCAGCCGATCACCACATGCTCGGCCGATCGGGCGTTGAGGATCGCCCCGGTACCGTTGGTGGTGTTGAGGATGATGGTCTTCTCGGCCACCACCGCACGGCTGTATTCATGCGGCGCGTTGCCCAGATGGTAGCTCTTGATCTTTTCGCCGCCCCGTTCCCCCCCCATCAGGTAGCTGGCCGGGTCGAGGTTGGCTGCAATCTTGCCCGCCTCGGCCATGTCGGCCACCGGCACGAACGCACGCGCCCCGTTTTGCAAGGCCGTCACAATGGTCGAACTCGTCCGCAGGACGTCGATCACCACCGCCGTGCGGCCCTTCAGGGCTTCCTCGGTCAGGTTGTTGCTTGCCAGATAGACTTCGACGTTCATGCGCGCAAGTTTAAGGTGAAACGTCCGCGGTCACGGCACAGAAAAGGGTCGGGTAAACGGCAGGGCAGTGCCGGGCGGGTCAGGGCTTGTGGAATGGCGGCTTCCGCACGGTGGCGCGCAAGGCACGGCCCCGCACCTCCACCCAGAGCGGGCTGCCCGGCTGCGTGAAGGCCGGGTCGTTGGGCACGTACCCCAGCCCGACACCCTGGCCCAGGATCGGAGACTGGGTGCCGCTCGTCACCTCGCCGATGGGACGGCCCTCGCTATCGAGCAGCGAATAGCCCTGCCGGGGCACACCCCGGTCTTCGAGGACGAACCCCACGAGGCGTCGGCGAATCCCCTCGGCCTTGACGCGCAGCAACGCCTCCCGCCCGATGAAGTCGCCCTTGTCGAGCTTGGTGATCCAGCCGAGACCCGCCTCCAGCGGATGCGTGGCCGTGGTGATGTCCTGGCCGTAGAGGCAGTAGCCCGCCTCCAGGCGCAGTGTGTCGCGGGCACCCAGCCCCGCCGGTTTCAGTCCGAAGGCTGCCCCGGCCTCCATCAACGCCTGCCAGACATCCACCGCCTTGTCGGCCTCGCAATAGATTTCCAGACCCGCCTCGCCGGTGTAGCCGGTATGGGAGAGCAGGGCCTGCTGGCAGTCCAGAAACCGGCCCGCCGGGATGGGCAGAAAGTGGTAGTATGGGATCTCCAGCGGCACGTCGGTCAGGGACTGCACGATGTCGAACGCCTTCGGCCCCTGGATTGCCAGCAGCGCCACCTGGGCCGAGATGTCCTCCAGCGTGGCCCCCATCGGGTTGTGGTCCTGCATCCACGCGAAGTCCGTCTCGATATTGGCCGCGTTGACCACCAGCAGGTAGTCCTCCTCGCCGATCCGGTAGACCAGCAGGTCGTCCACAATGCCGCCCTGCTCGGTACACATCACGCTGTACATCGCCCGCCCGTCGTGCAGCTTGCCTGCGTCATTGCTCACCAGGTACTGAACGAAGGCCAGCGCCTTCGGGCCTTGCACCCGCACCTCCCCCATGTGGCTGACGTCGAACAGCCCGGCGGCCTGCCGCACGGCCAGGTGCTCGTCGAGGATGCCCGTGTATTGCACCGGCATGTCGAAGCCCGCAAACGGCATCATCCGGGCACCCAGGGCCAGGTGAACGGCATGGAGCGGGGTCTGCTGAAGGGTCTGGGGATCCATCGCACATAAGGACAATACTGGGGAAATCCACTGCCAGGGTGGCTGCATCCATAATACACCCGAACCTCGCCCGGAAGCAATCTTTGGAAGCCGAGGCCGGGGAAATCCGCGGCCCGCGCTGGCAAGGCGCGTTCGAGGCGTCTACATCCGAGAGGCACTGTACCCTGCCTGCAACAGCGTCTCCTGGGCGTGCAGCGCTTCTTCCACGCGGGCGAAGCCGAGGCGGAACGTCCCGCCGGTCCCTTCGCGGATCTTGAGTAACTCAATGTCTTTCAGGTTCAGCCCGGCCTGTAGCAGCGCCTGCAACATCGTCAGCAAGGCCCCCGGCTGATCCTCGACGTAGACAAACACCTCGGCCAGCGGATGCAGGAACCCTTTGGTGTTGCGTGGGATGGCCTCGCGGGCGGTGCGGGCGGCTACAAATGCTGCTTCGAGGGCCGTCATCTGGCCGGTGTGCAGGTTTTGTCGCTGCTGGTCGAGTGCGTCGATGATACGGCTGAGGGCTGCCACGACTTCGGGGGTGTTAGCCTGAAGGATGTCGTGCCAGATCGGGAACGGCGAGGCGGCAATCCGCGTCAGGTCTCGGAAGCCCCCGGCGGCCAGGCGCAGAAATCCGTCATCCTCGGCATGTTGGGCCGCCGCCAGGTTCATCAGCGTCACGGCTACCAGTTGGGGCAGGTGGCTCACCAGGGCGGCAATGCGGTCGTGTCGCCCGGCTTCCATCAGCAGCACCCGCGCCCCCGTCGCTTCCACCAGGTCGATCAGGGATGCAAACCGCTGGATGAACACCGCTTCCGGAGTCGCTTCGGGCGGGCATAGCACCCAGGTGGCGTTCTCGAACAGCAGTGCGTCGGCGTGGTCGATTCCTCCCTGTTCGGCTCCTGCCATCGGATGCCCGCCCACAAACGGATTGGCACCCCCCAGCACCGACCGGGCCTGGGCTACTACTGCCGCCTTCACCGAGCCGACATCGGTCACCACCGCGCCCGGCGGCAGCAACGGTGCCAGGGCGGGCAGCAGCACCGCGTTCTCCGCAAGCGGGGCCGCCAGCACCACCACCGCAGCCCCGGCTACGGCCTGTTCCAGCGTCTCTGCGGCGTGGTCCACTGCGCCCCGCCGCCGGGCCTTCTCCAGCACCGCCGGACGGTCGTAGCCCGTCAGCACCAGCTCCGGACGACGCTTTTTCCAGGCCAGCCCCAGCGAGCCGCCCATCAGGCCAACACCGAGGATCGAGACACGCATGTTTTTTTGAAATGATCGTCAAGGGAGGCAGGAAGCACCAGCTACAAATTATTATCACATGGGGTCGGTTGCAGGATCAGGTTGTGGACGAGCGCTACATGAACTGCATTCCAAGCCGATACCAGAGGGGATCCGCCCGGGTTACACGGTCTCCGGAAGGTAAAATATAGTCAAATTGACGATAATATAGTCAAATTGACTATATTGTAATCCGCTGCGGTTGCGTCATCCTGGCCGGGGTTACTTTCCTGCCGGATCCGGTTCATCTTTATCGTGTTGCTGCATGCGAGTTGCCCTTGTGCATGAATGGCTGCCCGTGTACGCGGGTGCCGAGCGGGTGCTGGAGCAGTTCATCCACCTGTTTCCGGAGGCCGACCTGTTCAGCCTGATCGAGTTTTTGCCGGAAGACCAGCGGCATTTCTTGCAGGGCAAGCCGGTGCAGACCTCGTTCATCCAGAAGCTTCCGTTTGCGAAGGCGCACTACCGCTACTACCTGCCGCTGACGCCGCTGGCGATAGAGCAGTTCGACCTGACGGGCTACGACCTGGTGCTCTCGCACAACTACGCCGTTGCCAAGGGGGTGTTGACGACCAACCGGCAGTTGCACCTCTGCTACGTCTCCTCTCCTATCCGGTATGCCTGGGACCTGTATTTCCAGTACCTGCGCGAGTCCGGGCTGGAGCGTGGCCTCAAGGCCTGGATGGGCAAGCTGATCCTGCACTACATCCGGCTTTACGACGTGGCTACGGCCTCGCGCCCCGACTTGTATATGGCGAATTCGCGCTATGTAGCCCAGCGCATCTGGAAGACCTGGCGTCGGCCGGCCACCGTAGTATACCCGCCCGTCGATACCGACGCCTTTGCGTTGCACGAGGCGAAGGAAGACTTCTATTTCACCGTCTCGCGGATGGTGCCCTACAAGAAGATCGACTTGATCGTGGAAGCCTTCTCCGCGATGCCGGACAGGCGGCTGGTGGTGATCGGGGACGGCCCGGATTTCGATAAGGTACGGGCGAAGGCCGGGCGCAACGTGGAACTGCTGGGGTACCAGCCTTTCCGTGTGGTGAAGGACTACATGGCCCGTGCCCGTGCCTTTGTCTTTGCTGCCGAGGAGGATTTCGGGATCGTGCCGGTGGAAGCCCAGGCGTGCGGCACCCCTGTGATTGCTTTTGGAAGGGGAGGTGCTGAAGAGACGGTCATTGCAGGGGAGACTGGATGGTTTTTCTCCGAGCAGACCGTTGCCAGCCTGAAGGCTGCCGTAGACCGGATGGAGGCCACGTGGCAGGACTTCACGCCGGGGCGCATCCGGCAGAACGCCGAGCGGTTTTCGGTCCAGCGGTTCCAGCACGAGGTGCAGGCGCTGGTGGCGCAGGCCTGGGCCGCCTTTCAGCAGGACGGGTCGCTGGAGGCGGTCGGCCCGGCGGTGGAAAACCTGTCCCGGTGAACCTCGCGTAATGAAATCGTTATCAGCATATTTTTTTGTAACGAACTTGTGAATGCGGCTTTCGATTGGCGTATATTGTAGTCCAGCAATGCCCCTGTACCATTGTGTTGCAAGGTTTAATGAATCGGTGAATGATCCGATCTATGCCAGGGGCGTACGGGCTTACCCAGTGTGGTTTATCACTTGCGTGCAGCCAACCATTGGGGGGGAATCTGGCAGTTCTGACGGCGATCCAGTATGGCAGCCTTGGATCGACCCCGGAAAAAATTCGGCGAAACCGGAAATTGAAGGCTGAAATCCGCATCGTTTCCCGTCTTAGTAGCAGAGGCGGGCCGTGTTTCAGTCAACATCAAGAGGTTTTGCACCCCGCCCGGTGACAAGTGTGCATACATTCCGCGAACAGGATTGGGCTTATGGAAATTGTTTTCGAGGAAACGGATCGCATGGTCATGGAGGCAGGCGGAACGCGGTGGCTTGAGATGGAGCGTTCGTCGTTTCGTCAAGCTGTCCGGCCTGTGTTGCACCCCGGTTATGTGCTCTTCAAGCGTGCTTTGGATGTGGCCGGGGCTTTCATCGGCCTCGTGCTGTTGCTGCCGGTGGGGTTGTTGATCGCCCTGCTGGTCAAGCTCGATTCGCCCGGACCGGTCTTCTTCCGCCAGAACCGCCTCAGCAAGGACTACGGTTCGTTCAAGATGCTCAAGTTCCGCAGCATGTACCAAAATGCGGATGAGCGCCTGGCCGAACTGCTGCGCTCGGACAAAAAGCTGCGCGAGGAGTACGAACGGTTCCACAAGCTGCGGGACGACCCGCGCATCACCCGCGTGGGGCGCTTCCTGCGCAAGTACAGCCTCGACGAGTTCCCGCAGTTGATCAACGTGCTGCGCGGGGATATGAGCCTGGTGGGGCCACGCCCCTACATGCACCGCGAGATCAACAAGATGGGGCCGTATGCGGACACCATCCTCTCAATGCGGCCCGGCCTGAGTGGCCTCTGGCAGACGCAGGGCCGCAACGCCCTCAGCTTCGAGGAGCGCCTGCAACTGGATGAAGAATACGTCAAACAGGCCTCTTTCTGGCTTGATGTGCGGCTTATCTTCCTGACCATTCCTGCCCTTATGGCTGGTGAATAAGGCGAATGAAGCCTTTTCTGGAACGCGAACAGGCGTCGTGGTGCAGCTTACCGCGACGCCTGTCCTTTTTACCGGATCCGGGTGTCGGCTGAAACGTTTCAGCGCCCGATGCTGAGCAGGCCATCCGCGAAGGTCTGTTAAGGAATAACGGATTCCTCCGAATCTTACAGGGATGTGACTAACTTCCAGGAAAAACAGGTACCAGAAGCCCATACACGCCTTGAAGCAGGCTGAAAAAAGCCGATTTTCACCGTCTGCTTCGCTTGAAAATGCCCAATCGCCTTTGCCCATGAATGCTTCGTCGAAACCCGGCCTGACCCTGCGGGAGAAATCACCTCGGGGAGGAGGCTTCGGGGCCAGACAGCCGGAACCGGCCAACGACCAGCAAATCAACCTGCTCGACCTGTTCAATGCCATCCGTCGGGGTAAGTGGATTATCCTGGTCACGACCTTGCTGGTGATGGGAGGGGTGGTGGCCTACACCGTGCTCACCACGCCGGAGTACGAAGCCTTCAGCATGGTACTGGTGAAAACCGAGAAGGCCGGTGGGGTGGAAGACCTGATCTCGTTCGGCTCTGAAAACCGGGACCTCAATAACGAGATCGAGTTTCTGAAATGGTCGCTGGACCTGGCCGGAATGGTGGGCGAGCGGCTGATGGCGGCCAAGACCCTCCCCAACACCCAGACGCCCTTGCCCATCCTCTACAGCACCGAGGGGGATACGCTGCGGAAAGAGCAGATTGCCAGTCTGTTGTTGCGGAAACGGGTGGTCTTTGCGCCCCAGGGGGAACGGGTGGACATGATCAAGATCACCGCCACGAGTACCGAGCCTGCCGAAGCCCAACTGATTGCCAACCTGTACGCCGAGGTCTACCAGCAGCGCAGCCGGGATGTAAGCCGTGCCGGGTATTCGGCCTCCCGCAGGTTTCTCACCGGGCAACTGGCCGAACGCAAGGCCCAACTGGACTCGCTGGAATCCCGTCTCTCCCGGTTCATGAGTGCCGAGGGCATTGTCTCGCTCGACACCGAGGGCAACCTCCTG
>CAZLRO010000219.1:0-5144 GCA_964561865.1 uncultured Rhodothermaceae bacterium
TGCCCCAAACAGCCCTCTCCCTCCGTTCCCTCACAGCTTCTTTTCCAGCCGCAGCCGATAGTCCCGGTAGGTGGGGTTGTAGTCGGCCTTCATGACGCGGAAGCCTTCGCGGAGGCCGAGGATGTCCATGCCGGGGTGCTTATTGGGGAAGGTGTCGTAGGCAAAGCGCAGGTAGCCGCGGGCGCGGACGCGGTCCATCATCTCGTAGAGCATGTGCCGGGCGATGCCCAGCCGTCGGTAGTCAGCGAGCACGCCGCCCTTGGCGCTGTAGAAGGCATAACGGTTTTCCCGGTAACCGACCTTGAACCCCACCGGCTCAGTTTCGACGAAGGCCAGCAGGATCATCAGGTCGTCGCGGTCGAAGGAGTTGATGACCCGCTCTTCGGCAAAGATGGCGGTGTTGAGTGTCTGGATCACCTCCAGGGCCTCCAGCCCCACCTGGCCGATGCGGACGGGCACCTGTGGGGGCAGACGGGTCTCGTCTGGGCGGAACGGCACGTCCGGGCGGGCCTCGGCTTCACCGGGATAGGTCGGGTCGATGCTCATGCGGGACGGCCAGGGACGAACCGGCGTGGGTCCACGGGGAGACAAAGGGTCCACGTGATTCTCGGTTGGATGGTGCGAAACTTAATGCGCGGCGGTCTAAAACGGAAGCCCATCCTCCGAAAGTGTCGTCGACGGGGCAGGCAACAGGGGAGAAGCCGCAGCGCCGGGCAGGGCTGGCGGGCTGCCTTCCTCGACCAGCGACCAGGGTTCCAGCAGGGTTTCCGGTACCGGGGCGATGAACCGGCTGGGCGAGGCCAGGTACTGCCCCAGGTACTGCCGGTACTGGGCCATCGGGTAGGAGATGAACAACTCGGTCTCGGCTCGCGTGATGGCGACGTAGAGCAGCCGCAGTTCTTCATCGAGGGCCGCGTCCTCCTTCAGGGCATAGGCCGACGGCAACACCCCGTCGAGGGCATGGATGAGGAAGACGGCGTGGAACTCCAGCCCCTTGGCCGAGTGGATGGTAGAAAGCACCAGCGGCGGCTCGTCGTTGTCCAGCGCCTCGGCTTCCAGCGCCGTCAGTTCAATCGGGTCCAGCGCCAGCGACGAGAGGAACGTGGCCCGGTCGGCAAACCGCTCGGCCAGGCTGACGAAGTGCTCCAGGTCCTGCTCCCGCTTCGGGTAGTCCTCGTAATACTGGCGTCGGAGGATGGGTAGGTACCAGGCCAGGATCATCTCCACCTGCTGCAACACCGTCTGTTCCGGTGCCCGCAGGCGGCGCAGCATCTCGAACAGCCCCTTGAGCGCCTCCACATATTTGGGTGAGAACGGACGGTCTTCCAGCACGAAAGGGTCGTCCCGCTCCGACACGATCCATTCGATCAGGTCCTGGGCGGTCTTCGGCCCTACGCCTTCGAGCAACTGGAGCACCCGGTTCCAGGCCACCGCGTCCTGCGGGTTCTCCACAATCCGGAGGCAGGCCAGCACGTCCTTGATGTGGGCGGCCTCGCTCAGCTTCAGCCCCCCGTACTTGACGAACGGGATGCCCCGGCGTGCCAGCTCGATTTCGAGGTCGTAGGCGTTGTAGCCGCTGCGGAACAGCACGGCGAGGCGGTTGAGTGGGAGGCCCTGCTCGCGCAGTTGCAGGACCATCTGGGCCACAAACCGGCTCTCGAAGTGGGCGTCGGGGGCGGGCACGAGGGCGGGGCGTTCCCCCGCCTCCCGGTCGGTGAACAGCCGCTTGCTGTATTTCTGCCGGGCGTGCTCCAGGACGTGGTTCGCCAGGTTGAGGATGGGCTGGGTAGAGCGGTAGTTCTGTTCGAGCTTGAGCAGGCGGGTGCCAGGGAACTGCCGCGGAAACGCGAAGATGTTGCGGAAGTCCGCCCCCCGGAACCGGTAGATCGACTGGGCATCGTCGCCAACGGCCATCACGTTGCCATGCACCGAGGCGAAGGCTTGCACGAGTGCGGCCTGGGGCTGGTTGGTGTCCTGGTACTCATCGACCAGCACCTGTCGGCAGCCAGCGGCGATCCGCTGGCGCACCGGGTCGTCCTGCCGAAACAGTTCGAGGGTGCGCAACAGCAGGTCGTCGTAGTCCATGAGGGCATGTTGCCGCTTGTACTGCCCGTAGCGTCCGTAGAGGTCGGCCAGCTCTTCGGCGAACTCCAGGAAGTGGGGATAGCGTTCCTGGAGCAACTGGGCCAGTGAGGTGTTGAGGTTGAGCACCTCAGAGAAGAGACCCTGGAGCGTGCCCTTGCGCGGGAAACGCTTGCCTGCCTTGTGGTAGCCCAGGGCGGTCCGGAGCACATCCAGCACGTCGGCGGCATCGGCGGCGTCGAGGATGGTGAAATGGTTGGGGAAGCCGATGATGCGGGCGTGCTGGCGCAGGATGCCCACGCAGAACGAATGGAAGGTGCCACCCTGGACGCGGCTGCACCGCCCGTCGAGCAGCGCCGTGGCGCGGGCCAGCATCTCACGGGCCGCCCGCCGGGTGAACGTGAGGAGCACCACCTGCTCCGGCGGGGTGCCCGTCTCCACGAGGTAGGACACGCGGTAGACGAGTGTCCGCGTCTTGCCCGTTCCGGCCCCGGCAATCACGAGGAACGGGCCATTGCCCGCCGTGGCGGCGGCGTACTGCTGCGGGTTCAGCGCCGCGCCATAGTCGAGCCGCAGGGTCGGACGGGCGACCTCCGTTTCCGCCTTAAGCACAAACCGCCGTGCCATCGCTGTCTGCGTCGTTGGGTGAGGATTGACCCGAAGTTAACACTACGTCGACGTTTCGGCGAGCCTGTTCGTACGCCCCGGTCGTGCAAATCCCTATGTCGTGTGTCGGTTTGGCGGGATCGGCTATATTGTACCCCTGCCTTCCTTGCTACTAACAGGTGCTGACGTTCATGGCTTCTGCCCTGCTTCGCTGGCTGCTGGCTTCCGATGAGGAGCAGGAGCCGGGGTTTGCACAGGAAATCGAGGCGCTGTCGCGGCGCGGCCTGCACGTGGCCGGGGTGCTGGGCGTGGTTTGCATCGTGGCCCTCCTGGTTGGGTACGGGGTGCAGGGGCAGATCCGTTTCAGCGTGTTCTCGCAGCCGGCATCCGACCAGGTGGCGCTCTGGGACAAGCTGGTAGTGCTGGGAGGAGGGCTGCTGGCAATAGGGCTGGCCCAGACGGCCTTCGGTGCCCGCCACGGGCGGCTCCTGGTGGCCCTGATGGTCCTGGCCGACAGCCTGGCGATCCTCCTGGACGACCTCATCACCAAGCAGGATGTCTCGTTCACGGCGGCCTACCTCGTCCTGATCCTGTTCCTCGTGGTGGGCACGATGCCCTACCGGCCCTGGCAAACCCTGCTCCTGAGCCTGGGAGTGGCCGGGCTGTTTCCGGCGGGCGTCCACCTGCTAGGTCCCTGGCTGGCAACCGAGACACCAGAGATGAAAGTGTCGTCGGGGGTATTCCTGCTGATGGCTACCATTGCCAGCACAGCCGTCAGCGGGCTACTCTACTACAGCCGGTACGACCGCTACCGTACGCTGCAGGAGGCCCGGCGGCTCAACACAGTGCTGGAAGCCCGTACCGAGGCCCTCGAAGCCGAACAGCGCCGCACTGAGGCACAGGCCCTGCGCTTGCAGGAGCAGGCTACCCGCTTGCAGGCGATGGAGCAGATGAAGACGCGGTTCTTCGCCAATATCAGCCATGAGTTCCGCACCCCCCTCACCCTCATCCTGGGGCCGGTAGACGACATCCTGAACGACACTTTCGGCCCTGTCTCCGGCGACCTGGGGCGGCAACTGGGGCTGGTGCAACGCAATGGCCGGTACCTGCAACGTCTCATCAACGAACTACTGGACCTGGCAACGCTCGAAGCCGGGGGGATGACCCTGCACCTGCGGGGGGAGAACCTGCCCCGGTTCCTGCGGAGTCTCGTCTTCTCCTTCGCTGCGCTGGCCGAACGCCGGCGCATCCAGCTCACCTGCGAGGCCCATCCGGAAGACCTGGTGGTGGCCCTCGATGCCGCCAAGCTGGAGAAAGTGGTGTTCAACCTGCTCTCCAATGCCTTCAAGTTCACCCCGGAAGGCGGGGCCATCCGCATCCGCTGCCAGCAGCAGGTGCAGCACGGGCAGGAGCAGGTGGAAATCCGGGTGCGGGACACTGGCCCCGGCATCCCGGCAGCCGCCCTCGGCTATGTCTTCGACCGGTTCTACCAGGCCGAACAGTCGCCCGGCCACGCCAGCAGTGGCATCGGACTGGCCCTGTGCAAGGAACTGGTGGAACTGCATGGCGGGTGCATCGACGTGGTGAGCGAGCCGGGGTTTGGCAGCGAGTTCATCGTCACGCTGCCGGTGATCCCCGCCGAAGCCCTGCCTGGGCTGACAAGACCTTCTTTTGAAACCCTCCCCGGTCCGGACGAGGAGGACGACGTTACCGATACGACGGTCGAGGCCCCGGCAGGTGCCCCACTTGTGCTGGTGGTAGAAGACCATGCCGACGTGCGGGCGTACCTGCGCCGCCACCTCGCCGAGCGCTATCGGCTCGCCGAAGCCGAAAACGGACGGACAGGGCTGGAACAGGCCCGTCACCACCGACCCGACCTCGTGGTGAGCGACGTGATGATGCCGGAGATGGATGGCTATGCCCTCTGCCAGGCCATCCGGTCCGACCCGGCCCTGGCCCACCTGCCCGTGATCCTGCTCACCGCCCGGGCCTCCGAGGCGGACAAGCTCGAAGGCCTCGGCACCGGTGCCGACGACTACCTCTCCAAGCCCTTCAATGCCGCCGAACTGCTGGCCCGTGCCGAGAACCTGATCGAGGGACGACGTTTCCTGCGGGAGTATTTCGGCGCCCTGGCCTCCACGCCGCCGCGGTCCCGTCGCCATTCCGACTCCCGGACCACCTCGAAGGGGACCACCCGCAGGCCCGCCGCCAAAAACAGCGTCTTCTGCACCGCCTTGTCCATCCCGATCGCCGAGCCCAGGACCCCGGCCCCCACGTAGGGCACCCCCGCGACCTCGAAGAGCCCCTGGACCGTCCCGTCCTCGCCGAAGGGGCCGTGCAGCACCGGGAAGACCACGTCGATCGGCTCGCGGGTGCCGTCGGCGCGGACGATCTCGGACGCGCCGCCGGCACCCGCGAGCTCGATCCGCGCGCCACCGTCGTCGGAGACCTGCGGC
>CAZLRO010000219.1:5154-6607 GCA_964561865.1 uncultured Rhodothermaceae bacterium
GTCTCCGAGGGGAGCCGGGGCGCCTCGGACATCAGCCGCCACCGGCCCTCGCGCGTGATCCCGATCGGGACGACCTCGTCCCGATCGGGATCCAGCGCGTCGATCACCGCGCGGGCCGAGATGCACGAGATCTCGTGCTCCGCCGATCTCCCGCCGAAGACGACCGCGACCCGGCGGCGCCGGCCCGTCCCGCCGCTCACCCGTTCAGCCTACCGTTCGTCGCTCCACCGCCTCGGGTACCGAGCGCGGAGATCGACCACGACCGCCGTGAGGGCGGCCATCACCTCGTCGGTGGCGGCGCGCAGCTCGTCGCCTCCAGGCTCGGGGCCGACCCGCCTCACGTCGATCGGCTCGCCCACCTTCACCCACAGGGGTCGCCCCGGGCGCAGCGAGCCTGGCCCGGATCTCTGCCAGACGGGGTGGGAGCCCCAGCTCGCCATCGGGATCACCGGCAGCCCGCTCGCGAGCGCGAGCCGAACCACCCCGGTCTTCCCCCGCATCGGCAGGTGGTCGGGGCGATCCGTGACGGTTCCCTCGGGGTACACGACCACGACCTCCCCGGCGGCCAGGGCGCGTTCGGCCGACTCGAGCGACGCTCGGTCTCCGGTGCCGCGCCGGACCGGGATCTGCCGCGTTGCCCGCAGGACCCGGCCGAGGATCGGCACGCCGAAGAGCTCGTGCTTCGCCAGGAACCTCGGGGTGCGCCCCGCCTTGACCACCCCGTACGCGTTGATCACCGGGTCGAGGTAGGAGACGTGGTTGCACGCGATCAGCGCCGGGCCCGTACGGGGGATCGTCTCGATACCCTCGAAGCGCCACCGGAACCAGAGCCGCAGCGGCGGGATCGCGAGGGCCTTGATCGCGGTGACGAGCGGCTCGGCCAGCTCAAGGCTCCCGGGCCGGGCGGAGGCGTCGCAGCAACCACCACGCACCCGGGAGCGAGGACGCCGCCACGAGGAGCTTGAGGACGTCGCCGACCACGTAGGGGTACAGGCCCGCGGCCAGCGTGTCCCCCAGGGCGACCGGCCCGCCGGTGATCGACGGCAGCGCCCGATGCAGCCAGGGCAGGCCCACGGCGTAGATCGCCACCTCGCCCAGCAGCATCGCCGCGGCCGCCGACCCGAACGACCGATCCCACCCTCGACGGGCGAGCCAGCCCACGAGCGCCGAGGCGAGCACGAACCCCCACAGGTACCCGCCGGTCGCCGAGGCGAAGCCGAGCACGTCGGCGCCCGAGCCACCACCCGCGAAGAACGGGAGGCCGATCGCACCCTGCGCCAGGTAGGCGGCGAGCGTGGCGACACCGAGACCCGGGCCGAAGGCCGCCCCCACCAGCAGCACGCCGAGCGTCTGGCCGGTGATAGGGACGGGCGTGAACGGCAGCGGGATCGAGATCTGAGCCAGCGCCGCGATCAGCGCGCTGCCGCCCACGACGCATCCGGTCACGTACGCG
>CAZLRO010000220.1:0-6606 GCA_964561865.1 uncultured Rhodothermaceae bacterium
GATGTGGCAGGAGCCGGGGGGGCCGGGTTCAGCCGTTCCGTCAGGGCGTAGGCGTCCAGCCCATAGGCATAGGGCAAAGCCCATGCGGTGATATCGTAGGTGAGCGAGTCGGCAAGCACCGTCTGTGGCTCGAACAGCACCTTCGCCAGCACCGCCTTCGGCTGGTAGGCACTGACGAGCAGGTCACCCGCCTGTACCGTGACGCGGCTATGCTGCCTGGTGCGGTAGTCGAACCCCTGCGTGATGCGCGTCGCCGGGGCAAGGCCCCACTGGATGCCCTGCTGGTCCAGATGCCGGGTCAGCGCTGCAAGCTTGCCAGGGGGATTCGTCTGGCGAATCACCCAGGTCTTGTACGGCCCCGGCGGGTTGGTCCGGTTGCGCTCGAAATACTGCTGGAACTCGCGCAGGATGCGCTCCCACTGCTGCGCCGTCGCCTCGACGGTAGACAGCCCGGTAGTGTGGTGGTGAGCGATGCGGTCGGCGAGGGTGAGCGTGTCGCCTTCGACGGTACGGATCGCCAGTCCGGCCCGTCCGGAGCCGCCCTGTTCATACGTCATGCCGACCGCCCCGTGCCAGGTGGGCCAGGAGTCGCCATAGCCGGGGTAGAGCAGGTCGAACACCTGCCGGGTGAAGTACAGCCAGCCGTTCGCGTCGAAGTACCGGGCGTGGTTCCGGCCGATGTCGGACTGGAGCTGCCGTTGCCAGGGGGTGATGTCTTCATGGTACGGCTCGGCGGCCGGTGCGAAGTAGTAGGGTTCGTCCACGCCCTGCTCGTGGAAGTCCACATGGACGTGTGGCATCCAGCGCTGGTAGAGGGCCAGGCGCTGCTGCGTCTCCTGCTGCGTACCCCACGACCAGTCGCGGTTGAGGTCGAAGTAGTAGTGGTTGGTGCGGCCGCCGGGCCAGGGTTCGCGGTGTTCGCGGGCCTGTGGGTCGGCGTTGAACGTACGCCCGACGGTGCGGTTGTACCATTGCACGTAGCGTTCGCGCCCATCCGGGTTGATACACGGGTCGAGGATCACTACGGTGTGGGCCAGCCACGCCTGGGTGCGGGCATTGGTCGGGTCGGCCAGTTCGTAGAGGGTCTGCATCGCCGCCTCGGTGCTGACGGACTCGTTCCCGTGTACGTTGTAGCTGAGCCACACGAGCGCGGCGGTGGCCCCCTCCACCGGGCCATCGGCCAGCCCGGCCCTGCGCAGGTTGTTGGCGCGGATCTCCTCCAGCCGGGCGAGGTTTTCGGCAGCAGCCACATACACCACCAGCAAGGGACGGCCCTCGTAGGTCTCGCCGTAGCGCTCCGTCCGCACGTTGGGCGAGTGGGCAGCTACGTGGGCCACATAGTCCAGCACGCGGTGGTGCGGGGTGAAGCGCGTGCCCAGATCATATCCCAGAAACGCCGAAGGAGACTGCAACTGGGCCTGGACGACCACCGGCAAGACGGGCAGAACGATCAGCGAGACCAGGGTACGGCGGAGCAGCAGGGACATACAGCCAGCAGTCAGGAAGGTGAAGGTTCGGGGTGCCGGGTCGCTTCCCGGAACCGGCGGTGAACGGTGGCGCCAGGGCGGATCATCCCTGCATCCCGGCTTCCACGTCGGCAACGGTTTTGGGCACGGGGGGGCCAAGCACGCGGTAGCCGTCGGCGGTGACGAGCACGTCATCCTCGATGCGCACGCCGCCAAAGCCACGAAATGCCTCGAATGCGGCGTAGTTGATGAAGTCCGCATGCCGCTTTTCAGCCTGCCACTGGTCGATGAGGGCGGGGATGAAATAGAGGCCCGGCTCTACTGTGACCACATAGCCCGGTTCGAGGGCCTTCGCCAGGCGCAGGTGGGCGAGGCCGAACTGGGTGCTGCGGGACAGGTCGGGGGTGTAGCCCACGTAGTCTTCGCCCAGGTTCTCCATGTCGTGTACGTCCAGCCCCATCATGTGGCCGAGGCCATGCGGGAAGCAGATCGCATGGGCACCGGCGGCCACGGCCTCGTCCACGTCGCCCTTGAGCAGGCCCAGGGTTTTCAGTCCTTCGGCGAGGACGCGGCTGGCCGTCAGGTGGACGTCCCGGTACAGGATACCGGGCCGGAGGGCCGCGATGGCCGCTTCCTGGGCGTCGAGCACTGTCTGGTAGACGGCCCGCTGGCGGTCGGTGAACCGCCCATTCACGGGGAAGGTGCGGGTCAGGTCGCTGGCATAACCCCGGGGCGAGGTGACCCCGGAGTCGAGCAGGGCCAGGTCGCCCGCCTGCATCCGGTTGTCGTGGCGGTGGTTGTGCAGCGTCTCGCCCCGGATGGAGAAGATGATGGGGAAGGAGATGGTGCTGCCCTGGGCTGTGGCGCAGGCTTCGATAGCCCCGACGACCTCCCGTTCCACGACACCCGGACGGATACGCTGCATCGCCAGGGCGTACATGTCCCGGCTGATGCCGATGGCCTGCTCGATCTCGGCCACCTCGTCGGTGGACTTGACGGAGCGCTGGGCCACCACCGCCTGGATGAGCGGCTTCGACGTATGGTCGCGGAGGCGGGAAGCCCGGATGCCCAGCCAGGCCTCCATCTTCAGCGCCACGTCCATCCGGTACGGGGGCAGGAAATGCACCGGGCGTTTCTGCCGGAGGGCCTCCTGCACCACCGTCTCCAGCCCCGCTGCCGGAGCGGTCTCGGTCACGCCCACCGCCCGTGCCTGTTCAGCGAGGGGCGGGACGGGGCCGGTCCACATCACATCGTCCACCGTTGCGTCATCGCCAAAGAGGATGGAGCGCCCCGCCTCAACGTCGATGACGGCTGCCAGCCCCGGTTCATTCAGGCCGAAGTAGTACAGAAAGGTGCGGTCCTGCCAGAACGGGTACACGTTGCCCGCGAAGTTCATTGGGCTGTCGAGGTTGCCCGGGAAGAGCAGCAGGCCCGTCTGCATCCGGGCCATCAGGGCGGCCCGGCGCTGGGTGTAGGTGGCGGCATCGAACATGGTTTGCATCCGGGTTAACAGGTTAAAAGGATTGTTGGCCGTAGCCTATCTGGTGGCTGCAAGACGGGGTGTGGCACTCGGGTGGCGTCTCTCTGGAAACCCATACGATTGAGACGGCAAGGGAAGGTTTAGCGGCTCATCACGCTTGCTCATCGCGATTCCAGCTTGAGCGACACAAACGGGACCAGGGGCAACTGGTTCACCCGCCGCACGGTGAAGACGTCGTAGTAGAACAGGTTGGCCCGGTCGTAGAGGTTGATGGCCCCGGCCTGGACCGTCCAGCGTTGTTCGTTGCGCACGAAGGACCGTTCGAGCGAGACGTCGAGCCGGTGGTAGGGGGGCAGGCGGCCTTCATACGGACGGTCGAAGAGGACGCGGGTGATGGGGCTGGCCCGGCGCACGTCGATGAAAGTGTTGAGCGGGATCAGGTCGTCGAATCCAAACGGGCGGGTGAAGGGCAGGCCGGACCCGAACTGCCAGCGCACGCTCGCCTGCACCTGCGCCACGTCGAAGCTGACGAGGGCGTTGACCTGGTGTCGCTGGTCATGGGGAGGCGTGTAGGACTGGATCGGTTCGCCGAACCACACGCCGAAGTTTTCCTGGCTGGCGGTGTAGACCGTCCGCGAGAGTCCATAGCCCACATAGGCATAGAACGGCTTCTTCCGCCATTCGACGCGGGTATCGAGGCCGTAAACCTCGCCTTCGGCCAGGGTGAGCGCCGTGGTGAAGCGGGCAATGGTGCTCCAGATGGGCACGGCCAGATCGTCGATCCGTTTGTAATACCCTTCTGCGGCGACCTGGAGGTGGCGTCCGAGGGGACGCTGGACGCCCAGCAGGGTATGGAGGGCCTGCGTCTGGGAGCCTTCGACGGGGGTGGGCACCCAGGCGGTGAACACCGACCCGGCGTCGCGCTCGTCGCTCAGGCCCACGAGCACCTGCCGATACAGCCCCACCGCCCCGTTGACCGTCAGCTTGCCCTCTACGCCACCGGGCTTGAACGTGCCACGCAGCCGAGGTTCGAGGTGCGTGCCATAGTCCGGGTACAACGTCAGCACCACGCCGGGGGTCAGGGCCAGGCGGGGTGAGAGCGTCATCTGGGCCTCGAAATAGCCGCCCGCTCCGAAGAAGGTCTGGTTGTCCTGGCGAACGTTCTGGAACTGCTCCTGCAAGTTGTAGCCCAGCCAGTTCGCCCGCACGAAGAAGCCCATGTTCAGCTCGGCCCGGCGGAGGTAGCGGGTCAGGTTGAACTCGGTACTGAGCTGGAAGGTCTCGGAGGCCCGTTCCGGACTGCCCGCCACGCCCGCGCTGTTGCGCACGTAGCTCAGCCCCGTGTTGGCTTCGAAGAAGACGGCCTGGTCGGAAGGGAAGGCGATGCACCGTCCGCCCACTACGAGGTTCTTCCAGCGCAGGGCATCGTCGCGTTCTGGCTCAACGGTGCCACGGTCGGCGGTGTAGAGAGCCGAGGCACTGCACCGGCTGTTCTCGCTCCCGGCCCGGTGCAGCTTGACGAATGCATCGCTGAAGCGCAATGGCAGGTCTTGCCCCAGGAGCGTCGGGGCCAGTGGCTCGATCACCGAGGTACGGGCTGAGGCCAGGAACGACGACTTCCCCCGGCGGAGTGGCCCCTCGACGAGGGTGCTCACGAGGAACGGGCTGGCCGAGGCCGAGGCCCGGTAGCGTTCGCGGTTGCCCTCGCGCATGGTGATGTCCAGCACCGACGAGACGCGCCCGCTGTACCGTGCTCCGAAGCCGCCTGCGTAGAAATCCGCGCTGGCGACGAGGTCTTGCGGAAAGGCGGAGAAGAACCCGACGATGTGAAACGGCTGGTAGACGAGCACGCCATCGACGAGCACGAGGTTCTGCGAGGCCGTCCCGCCCCGCACGAACAACTGTCCGCCCCGGTCCCCTATCGCCACGATGCCGGGCAGGGTCTGGAGGTACGAGGCCAGGTCGCCGCTCAGGTCCGGGGTGGGGATGCGGCCCAGGTCGGCGGGGCGGATGGTCTGCGCGCCCCCGGCCACCGTCGCGGCCCCCTGCTCGGTCTCGACGACCACTTCCTCCAGCTCTTCCGGCATAGGCTTCAGGGCCACGTTCAACGTCTGGAAGGCCCGCGCTCCCAGCTCCAGCGTGTCGGTGTACGCCACATACCCGACGTAGCTGATGCGCAGCACATACCGGCCCCGTGGTACCCGGCTGATCTGGTAGAACCCGTCCGTATTCGTCACGGCCCCGTAGAGCGCCTCCCCTGCTCCCCGCAATGCCACATTGGCCCCCACCAGCGGAATCTCCTCCTCGGCATCGGTCACAAACCCGCGCACCGTCACGGTCGTCTGTGCCTGCACCCACCCGGACGCCCCCAGCAGCAACAGCAACAACAGGCACCGGACGTGTTTCATGCCAGCAGGGACCAAGGATGATGCAGGGCATCCTGGTGCCGGGAAGCCTCTCGGCACCGGACGGGCTACCACGAACGGAGCAGGCGCGCCGTTGTTTCGGGCCGTCATGCAGGCGGGGTGTATCGGGCATCCACCCAGGCCCGCTGCTGGCTGCTGGCAAGGGCGGTGTGGACGAAATGCACGCCCCGTGCCCCATCCTGCACGGTGGGAAAGTCGGTGTCCAGCGGGTTGGGGGGTGTCCCCGCCAGCCGGGCAGCGATGGTGCGCCCGGCACTGCGGTAGAGGTTGGCAAAGGCTTCGAGGAACGCCTCCGGGTGCCCGGCGGGGATGCGGGAGAAGTGGGCCGCCGCCGGGTCGAGGTAGCCGTGGCCGCGCTTCCATACCTGCATCGGGCGATCCCCGTAGCGCACCGTCAGGTAGTTTGGGTCTTCCTGATGCCACTCCACCGACGCCTCCGTGCCGTAGACGCGGATACGCAGGTTGTTCTCCTCGCCCAGGGAGATCTGGGAGGCATACAGGATGCCACGTGCCCCTCCCTGATAATGCACGAGGAGGTTGCCATCGTCTTCCAGCTTGCGGCCCGGCACGAGCGTCGAAAGGTCGGCGCAGAGGCTTTCCATCTCCAGCCCGGTGATGTACTGCGCCAGGTTCTCGGCGTGCGTGCCGATGTCGCCCAGGGCAGACGAGACCCCCGCCTGGGCGGGGTCGGTACGCCAGGAAGCCTGCTTCTGTCCGGATGCCTCCAGCAGCGTGGAAAGCCAGCCCTGCGGGTACTCCACCACGATCTTTCGGATGGTCCCTAATTGCCCCTGCCGGACCATTGCCCGCGCCTGCTTCACCATCGGATACCCCGTGTAGTTGTGTGTCAGGGCGAAGATAGCCTGGTGCTGCGACACAAGACGGCACAGGGCCTCGGCCTCTTCTACCGTGTTGGTGAGCGGCTTGTCGCACACCACATGAAACCCGGCCTCGATGAACGCCTTCGCCACCGGGTAGTGCATGTGGTTGGGGGTGACGATGGACACCAGGTCGATCCGCTCGCCCGGCGGGAGGGCCGCCTCGCCTTCGGCCATCGCCTGGTAGGAGGCATACACCCGGCGCGGGTCCAGACACAGGGCCTCCCCCTGTGCCCGCGACTTCGCCGCATCGGAGGAGAAGGCCCCGGCCACCAGTTCCATCTCGCCATCGAGGGCAGCGGCCATGCGGTGTACCGCCCCGATGAACGCACCGGGGCCACCGCCCACCATGCCGT
>CAZLRO010000221.1:0-6599 GCA_964561865.1 uncultured Rhodothermaceae bacterium
TCTGCCAGGAGAAGTCCATCTTCATCCCGCGCTCCTGCATCTGCCGCCATGTATCCTTGTACTGGAACAGGTCGATGGCCCGCAGGAGGGAGGTGTACAGGGCGTGCGGCGTGAAGTCGTAGAAGCTGAACCCGTTACCATGCCCGGTGAACTCGTGGAAGTCGTGGACCGTGTCGGCCAGCCCGCCCGTGCGCCGGACGACCGGCACGGTGCCGTAGTTGAGGCTGTACATCTGGTTGAGGCCGCACGGCTCGAAGCGCGAAGGCATGATGAAGGCATCGCACCCGGCCTCGATCCAGTGGGAGAGCCGGTCGTTGTAGCCGATGTAGGTCCCCACCTTGTGCGGATAGGCCGCCTGCGCCCAGTTGAAAAAGTCCTCATACTTGCTTTCACCGCTGCCCAGCACAATCAACTGCATCGGATACTGGTCCAGCAGGGAGCCGAGGATGGGTTGTAACAGCTCGAACCCTTTCTGCCCGGTCAGGCGCGAGATGATGCCGAAGATGGGCACGTCCGCGTGGTAGGGCATCCCGAACTCCGCGAGCAGGGCCTGCTTGTTCTCCGCCTTGCGCTTGAGGGTCTTGACCGTGTATTTCTGGGGGATGTGCGGGTCTGTGGCCGGGTTCCAGACGGTGGTGTCGATGCCGTTGAGGATGCCGTACACCTCCGGCTGCCGGGCACGGATGATGCCGTCGAGGTTGGCGCCGTAGGCCGGGGTCTGGATCTCGTGTGCG
Organism: uncultured Rhodothermaceae bacterium; assembly: GCA_964561865.1. GTDB lineage: Bacteria > Bacteroidota > Rhodothermia > Rhodothermales > CAZLRO01 > CAZLRO01. The sequence goes on from CAZLRO010000221.1 coordinate 735, forward strand.
TAGGTCTCGCTCACTGTCGAGACCGCATCGGCAAAGACCAGTCCTGCCTTCATAAACGAAAAGCCGCCGTGCATCTCATACGGCCCGCCCTGGTAGGCCAGGTCGTTGCCCAGGCCCGCCGCCGCCCGCGACGCCTGCCCGAACAGCCCCTGGTAGGCGATGTTATGGATCGTCATCAGCGAGGCAGAACGGCGGAAAAGACCATCCCACCCGTACACTTTTTGCAGGTACACCGGCATCAGCCCGGACTGCCAGTCGTTGCTGTGGACCACATCCGGCGACCAGGCGTAGCGCTGCATAACCAGGAACGCCGCGTGCTGGAGCAGGATGAACCGGGCGTCCTCGTCGAAGTCGTTCGTGTAGACCTTGCCCCGGTGGTAGAAGTGCGGGCAGTCGATGAAATACACCTCTGCCTCCGACCCCGGCAGCTTTCCATAGAACACGTTGAACGTGCCGGCCCAGGTGCCCACCCGCACCGGGATGTCGCGCAGCTCGTCGGCGAAGGTCAGGCCGTGGTCGAGGACCCGGATGGTGTCGTACAGCGGCGTAAACACCTTGACGCTGCACCCCAGGTCGGCCAGGGCCTTGGGCAACGCCCCGCTCACATCGGCCAGGCCGCCAGTCTTCGAAAAGGGCACACACTCGCTGGAAACGAAACAGATACGCATGATTGCGGATTGTGGATTTGGGATTGCCGATTGAAGGCCATACCAATGGCCCTGTCGAGTGCCCCTCCTGGACAGGAGGATGACCGATCTCATGAGATCGGTCATGGGGTGGTCGATGACGGACGGTGATCCAACCACTCCTAGCTCTACCCTCGCCTGCACGGGGGCAGGCACTTGTCTAAGGAGGGGAATTACAGGCCGTACCAAGCACCAAGATAACCAATCCTTCCGAAACGGGACAGGCAACCCCGGATTTTGTTGAAGGATCGGTGCAGGCTACGTAAGTATTCTGTTAACTTTATGATTTGGGAGCGCTTACAGATCGTACGGGGTTGATGTGCAGAAACAATGGTTCTATTTTCGCACAGAGCAAAAGCCAATCGGCTCCTTGTTTGCATCCAACCTCAAACGCGATTACGATACGACCATGGCTATAGAGAAAAAGGCCAACGCCAAGAACAACACCGTGAAGGTGACCTTCAAGCTGCCCGCCGAAGCCGTCCAGGAAAACGGGGCGGTTGTGGGCGAGTTCAACGGCTGGGATCCGGCCCAGACCCCGCTCAAGTTCGTCAAGTCCGGTCAGGTCTGGAAGGCCGAGGCCACCGTCGAAGGCGGCAAGAGCTACCAGTTCCGCTATTTCGTCGATGGCACTTGGCGCAACGACGAGTCGGCCGACGACTACGTGCCGAACGAGTTCTTCAGCGAGAACAGTGTGGTCAACGCCTGAGGCGGTGCCCCCACATCCCTTGCAAAGCCCTGTCGGATGACCTGTCCGGCAGGGCTTTTTTGTCGCTACGGGCCGTTGCCTCGGATATAAAATATCGTCAAATTGACTATATTATCGTCAAAATGACGATAAATCATCAATCAAGACACCGTCAATCAAGACACCGTCAGGAGAACAGCCACCGGATCACGTACACGGCCAGGAGGAACGCCACGAAGTCGGCGATGAGGCCGGCGGGCAGGGCATGGCGTGTCTTCTTGACCTGCACCGAGCCGAAGTACACGGCGATCACGTAGAAGGTGGTTTCGGTGGAGCCGAAGACGGTGGCGGCGATCTTCACGATAAGGGAGTCCTCGCCGAACTGGTTGATCAGGTCCAGCACCAGCGCGGCGGAGCCGGAGCCGGTGAGGGAGCGCATGATGAGCATCGGGAACACCTCCGGCGGCACCCCGATCAGGCCCAGCACCGGGCGCAGCCCGTCGATGAAGAAGTCCATCGCCCCGGAAGCGCGGAACATGGCGATGGCGAACAGGATGGCGACCAGGTAGGGGATGATCCGCACCGCCACGCCGAACCCTTCCTTGGCCCCTTCGATGAACGTCTCATAGACGGGCACTTTCCGGAACAGCCCGTACAGGGGAAAGCCGACGATGATCAGGGGCAGCACAAACACCGAAAAGAGGTCGAGAACCGTGCGGAACGTGTCCATCGGGCAGGCAGGTTTGGAGAGGGAACGAGGGGTATCGGATTCCGGTGTCAGGTGGCAGGCGGGGGGGGCGCGTCTTGTTGATCTTCGCGGTACCATTTCAGCCGTCCAAGCACGCGTACGGCGACGATGGCGACCAGGAGCGAGAGGGCGGTGACGATCAGGATGGGGAAGTACACGGCGTTGACCTGGAGGCCCATGATGGCGACGAGCAGCACTGGGGGGATGATCTGGACGCTGGCGGTGTTGATGGCGAGCAGCATCACCATCGCGTTGGTGGCGGTGTCCTTTTTCGGGTTGAGTTCCTGCAGGGCTTCCATCGCCTTGAGGCCCATGGGGGTGGCAGCGTTGCCCAGACCCAGCATGTTGGCTGTGAGGTTGAGCACGATGTAGCCCATCGCCGGGTGGTCCTTGGGCAAGTCAGGAAAGAGAGGGCGCAGCAGCGGCTGGGTGAAGCGCACAAGCTGGTGTAGGATGCCGGAGGCCTCAGCAATCTGCATCAGCCCCATCCACAGGCAGATGGCCCCGATGAGGCCGAGGGCCAGTTCGACGGCAGTTTCGGCCATGTCCAGCGCAGCCTGGGTGATGGCCTGGAGCTTGACGAAGCGCACAGGCGCGAAGGTGATGGTCGCCGTGGCGAGGGTGTCGCCGGCGAGCCGGAGCGCGCCGAGTGTGCCGCGCAGGTCGTTGTCCCGTGCCGAGGTGACCTTGCGGATGGTCGCCAGGGGTTCGGGCACGGATACATCCTTTGCAAAGCGGAGCTGCCGTCCGGTCGGCAATTGCACGAGCGTCCCCTCGAAGCGATCAGAGGGGGCCGACTTGGTGTCGTAGTGGGCCTGGTAGGCCGCCGGGTCCAGCGAGACGGACACCGCCACCGTGCGGGCCTCGGCCTGGTAGCCGGAGGGAAACCGCAGCGTGACGGCCAGCGGCTGGCCGTTGCGGAACGTGTCGCGGCGGAGGTCGCCGAAGTCCGTGACGAGGGCAAAGACGAGGCTCACCACAATCAGCCCCGCCCAGATGTAGTTGAGCATGGCACCAGAAGAAATTCGTTGCCCGAAAGTACGATGCTGGTGGGAAAGGGCAAACGTTCCGGATCAAGGAATCAGGATAATAGACGAGCCGATGTGCAGTGGGGCAAAGAAATCATAACTTGGCGGAGTAACTCTCTGTTTGATGCAGCTATGGGAAGGAAGCCATGAGAAAAGCGTTGTCGTTTACCGGAGTGGTACTGCTGGTACTGGTCGTTGGATGTGCGACCATTGTCAGCGGGCAGCACCAGGAGGTGAGCATCACCAGTACGCCTACAGGGGCCGAAATTCTGGTCGATGGGCAGAGCCGGGGCATCACCCCGCTGATTGTAGACCTGACCCGCAAGCAGAAACACGTCCTTCAACTCCGGCTCGAAGGGTACCAGCCCTATGAAGTGGTCTTTGAGCGCAAGTTCAACGGATGGGCCATCGGGAATGTGTTTCTGGGTGGGTTAGTAGGGCTGGGGGTGGACCTGATCTCTGGTGCGACCTACAAGCTCTCGCCCGTACAGGTCAATGCGGCACTGACACAGGAAGGAACAGCCTGGGTGCCATCGGGCAATGACCAGGTGATGGTCTTGCTGGTGCAGGAAGCTGCGCCGGGATGGGAGCAGATCGGGCAGCTTCAGCGCTCCACCCGCTGACCGGTGTCGGGGGCGAAATACGCCCGTATCCGGGCGGCCAGGGCGGGACCAAGGACTTCGGCGAGGTCTGTCTCGGCGGCGGCTTTGACCTGCTTGACCGAGCCGAATGCCTTGAGCAGCTTTTGGACGGACTGCTCGCCGATGCCGGGGATGTCCATCAGTTCGGAGTGCAGTGTTTTGAGCTGGCGTTGCTTGCGCTGGAAGGCGACGGCGAACCGGTGGGCTTCGTCGCGTGTGCGCTGGATCAGTTGCAGCGAGGAGCTGGTGCGGGGGATGAGGACGGAGGCGGTGTCGCCGGGGAAGAACACCTCTTCCAGGCGTTTCGCCAATCCCACCACCGGAAACGCGCCGTAGACCCCCTGTTCTCGCAGGGCTTCTACGGCAGAGGAGAGTTGCCCCTTGCCGCCGTCGATCACCACGAGGTCAGGCCAGGGGCCGTTCTCCTGGCGCACCCGGGCAAACCGCCGTCCGACCACCTCGTACATCGACTGGAAATCATCGGAGCGTCCTTCGGCAACGGTTCGGACCTTGAAGGTGCGGTAGTCGGACTTCTTCGGCTTGCCGTCTTCGAACACGACGCAGGAGGCGACGATGCCGGTCCCGCCGAGGTGGGAGATGTCGAAGCACTCGATCCGCCGGGGTAGCCGGGGCAGGCGCAGGTCGCGTTGCAGGGCCTGGACGGCATGGGGGATGCGGCCTTCCTCCTGCCGGGCCTTCGCCAGCTTGTATTCCTCCAGCAGCAGCTTCGCGTTGGCCTCGACCATGCGCAGGAGGCTGGCCTTGTCGCCCCGCTCTGGCACCTTGAGCACCACCTTCCGGCCCCGGTGGTCGCGCAGGAAGGCTTCCAGGGCTTCGGGGGCTTCACACGGCTCGGAGAGGTGTACCTCGTCTGGAAAGAACGCGGCCTCCACGTAATAGTCTTCCAGCAGGGCCTGCATCAGTTCAGCTCCGGTGCGGTCCTCAATGCGGCGCAGATACTTGTGCTGCCGTCCGATGACCTTGCCTTCGCGGACCTTGAAGAGGGCACCACAGGCTACGTCCTCTTCCCGATCCACCGCCAGGGCGAACAGGTCGCGGTCGGTGAAATCCTGGCTGACGATCTTCTGCTTCTCGGCGTACTTCTCCAGGGCGGCAATCTGATTGCGCAGGGTGGCGGCCTCCTCGAACCGCAACTGCGCGGCCAACTGTTTCATCTCCATGCGCAGCCGCTCGGTGAGGGCCTTCGTCTTGCCGTTGAGGAGTTGCTCGATCTGCTGGATGGTCTCCAGATAGTGTGCTTCGGCTTCATAGCCCACGCAGGGGGCTGCGCATTTCTGGATGTGGTATTGCAGGCATACCTGGTATCGCCCCGCCGCGATGGATTCCGGGGTGAGCGGGAGGTTGCACGTCCGCAGCTTGAACAGGGAGCGGATCGTCTCCAGCAGCAGGTGCATCGCCTTGACGTCGGTGTACGGGCCGAAGTAGCGGGCACCGTCGCGCCGCACCTTCCGCGTGGGGAAAACGCGCGGGAAGCGTTCATTTCGGATGCAGATGAACGGGTAGGTCGTGTCGTCCCGGAGGCTGACGTTATACCGGGGCTTGAGTTGCTTGATGAGGTTGTTCTCGAGGATGAGCGCCTCGGCCTCGGTGTCGGTGACGATGACCTCGATGTCTTCGACCTTGCCTACGAGCGCCTTGAGCCGCCCGTCGAGCGGACGGCCTTCCTGGAAGTAGGAACGGACCCGGTGCCGCAGGTTCTTCGCCTTGCCCACGTAGAGCACCTGCCCCTTCCCGTCCTTGTGCTGATACACGCCCGGACGGGCAGGCAGGTGCGCCAGCTTCTCTTCGAGCAGCGGAGACATGGGGTGTCGGGGCTTGGTACCTGGTGCTTGGTACTGGGGGCTTGGAGGGCGAAGAGGACCTTCGCCCCTACGGGTACTTGGTGCTTGGAAAAGTCCCCTCTTGAGAGGGGTGGCCCGCACGGCGCAAGCCGGGCGGGACGGGGTGTGTTGCCCCCACTGATACAACCTGTAACGTCGGTGCGGGTGCGGGTGTTCAGACACACCCCGTCTCCCCGATGCCCGCTGGCGCGTGCCCATCGGGGAGCCACCCC
>CAZLRO010000222.1:0-6591 GCA_964561865.1 uncultured Rhodothermaceae bacterium
CTGTGGCCGATCCTGGACCAGCTCGGCGACCAGCAGTCGTACCATCTGCTCGAACAGTTCATACCAGGCCACGTCTACCACGTCGATTCCATCGTGTACGACCGCACGGTGGTGTTTGCCCGCGCCCACCAGTACACCGACACGCCGATGCGCGTGGCGCACGAGGGCGGCATCTTCGCCACCCACACCGTCGCCTATGGCTCGCCCGAGGAGAGGGCACTGCTGGAGGATAACCGCCGGGTTCTGGCGGCGATGGGGCTGCGTGAAGGGGCCTCGCACACCGAGTTCATCCAGGCCGAGGCAGACGGGCGTTTCTATTTTCTGGAGACCTCGGCCCGGGTGGGAGGCGCCCACATCGCCGAGATGCTCGAAGCCTCCAGCGGGCTGAACCAGTGGGAAGAGTGGGCGCGGATCGAGGCTCTGCGTCCCGGCGAACCTTACCTCCTGCCCCCCGTCCGGAACGACTATTCAGGCATCATCCTCTCCCTGGCCCAGCAGTCGATGCCCGACACCTCAGCCTACGACGACCCGGAGATCGTCTGGCGGATGCAGATGCACCAGCACGTGGGCCTGATCGTCCGTTCTCCTCGGCTGGAGCGCGTCCAGGAGTTGCTGGCCCGGTACACCGAGCGCTTCTACGACGACTTCTTCGCCTGGCATCCCATCACCGACCGCCCGGCACACTGACGCCTGTCGCAATCCCTGAGATCGCAGCGGAGTCACTTCAGAACGTCACACGCACCCCGGCTTCACGGGTACCCAGCACTGGTGCCAGGGCCAGGCCAGCACGTTCGAGATGCTGCCGGGAGAGCAGGTAGCCAGTGGTGAACCCGATGGCACCTCCGGCCACCACGTCGGTGAACCAGTGGTAGTCGCCGGAGAGCCGGGTGACCGCCACACCCCCCGCCAGCGCCATGAGGCTGGCCGAATACGGGCTGGGATAGTATACGAACCAGGGAGTCAGCACGGCGAAGACGGTGGTGGCATGTCCGGAGGGGAATGACGTGTCCCCGGAGAACGGTCGAAAGGCAGTGGGGCCTTCTTCCTGCCTGGGCCGCGCCCGACCGGCTATGCCCTTGAGTGCCCCCGTCACCAGGTTGGCATAGACCATCGACTGGAGCGAGGTGAAGGCCGCATCCTGGAGCTTGCGGTTGTGCGTTGCCAGCGTGCCTACGAACACCAGCGCCACGACCGGGCGGATGCGCCGCACATTCCCCATCTCGTCCAGCAGCCGGAGTGCCTCGCCCTCGGACGGGAACGTGGCCGCCTGGGCACGCAGGTTGTCGTCGAGGCGCAGGGCCAGCAGGAACGCACTGCCGGTGCCCGCCAGCTTCATCAGGTGCGCCCTCTCTACACCCCGCACGACGGCAGCAGCATCCTGGAACGGCCAGGCCAGGAAACGACGGGCATCGGGAGCAGCGGCGGGCTGTGCCCACACGGAGGGGCACCCCAGCAGGAATACGAGGCTGCACATGCAGCCGGTCATGTGGGACTTCATGGCGTCCGGGCCGAACGGTGAAACGGTGGGGATACTTCCCGTATCGGCACCGACAGCCGGGAGCTTTATACAGGATTCACCTTTTTCCGGAAGGGCCTTGCCTTTTTCCCTTGGCCTGCTGGGGGTGAAGCGGGAGCATCCTCACCACCCACCCGGCACCTCGTCCTATGACGACTTCTTCGCCTGATATCCCATCACTGACCGCCCGGCGCATTGAGGCTTCTTCAACTGGTTGGGCGTACTCTAAGACAACACTTTGCTCGACTTTGTCCAGTTGTGAAAAAGGAATCGACCAAAATGTGCGAATCAAACAGAATGCCCAGGAGTTTCTCGATGTCTACCCTGAAGACCGAGACATTGAAAAAAGCCAAAGCCCTTCAAATGCGCTGAAAAAGCCGATTTTTCGGTTATCCAAAATGGACAATGTCGAGCTTAGTGCACGTGGAGTCGAGGGAGAGAAGTGTCAGCATCTGCTGGTGCCGGTGCTCATCAGCGAAGGGATAGGCCGTGAGCTGGAACTTGAAGCTCCCGACAACTCTCTCAGTGAACATGATGGGGGTGATGGCAACGCACGATCCCTCTTGTCTCAGTGCGATCTCAAGTGAATGGCTTCCTCACTCGCTTGCTGCTTCTTGCGGTCGAACGACGCCACGATACGGCATTGCACCCTCATCCCTTCGCGGAAGTTCGTGCCTCGAGGTAGACGCGCATATACGCTCGGCCGACCATCGATTCTCAGGAACGCCGCTTTGCCGTTGCCTATGAGCTTCTGGACGATTCCCTCAAGCGGTGGGTCGACCCGATCAAGCTCCTGCCACAGCGATGCACGGAGCCGCTTGCCGACTTCACTGAGCGCCAGGTCGGCAAGGCCATTCTCGGGCGGTAGATTCTCTAACCGTTGCCGCATTTCTGCTTTGATTGGCCACCCCTGGGCTTCCCATGTGCCTTCGACGAATCTCCTCGCCAGACTCGCCAAATGCGTTTGCTTTTCGTCGGCGGCCCACTCTCCAATCAACAGAACAAACTTGCCGGTCATTTCGTTCAGGTCACTGCTGAGCAATCCAAGGGCTGCGTCGGCCATCGCACTGCGCCGTCGATTGAGCATCCACTTCGCCGTGGCCAACTTCTGCAAGACCCACCATTCTCGCTTCTTGGCGGCGAGGCCACCAAGCACCTGCACTGCCTCTTCGACCCGCCCCAGCGCCTGGAGAGAACAGCCGCGTCGGTACTCCAGGTAGAACAGGCTCCCCTCGTTCAGCGTATTGTCCGCAGTGGCGCGATCCCACAAGCGCAGAATGTCATCCCACGCCTGCTCCTTCTCCATTGCGCTGCTCATCAACAGGTACCAGCGTTCGCGGTCCGTTACCGACTCCTTCCCATTGGGAAGCGTGGTGCGCGTTGTGTCCAGCACGTCCGGACTCAGAGGCCCCAGCAAGTCCAAAGCGTTCCTGGCGTGTCCACCTTTCGTAACGGCCTTGGCTGCTTTGAATGCGGCGCGGATGTACGGCGATCGTGACTCGGTCAGCGAACCACCGCTCTGCTCCAAAGTCCTGCGGATCGTTCTCGCAGCGCGTTCGAGTATGGCGGCTGCTTCGTTGTTACAGACCTCCGTGTCGTAGACACACCATGCCGCGAGTCCGTACAGCGCAAGCTTCAGCTTGTCGGGCTTCCACGTCCCCACGCCCTCGCCCTTGGCGAGCATCCTGGCGCCTTCGCGTGCAATGCCCAACCCCTCCTGGGACCGACCAATCTTCCGGAGCGCCTTGGTCAGGTACATGGCATCACCGACCTCTCGCTGGGGCGAGTTCCAGAGTGGCATCAGCAAGTCCACCGCCTCCTGCCACTGATTGGCGGCGAGATGAATCTTGGCTTGGTCCCTAACGCTCATAGTTCACGCCTTGACCGCCCCCTGGAAGACTGCCTCCAGTCTTGCGAATAGAGATTGCGACCCACTCTGCAGCACGCTGCTGGTGAAGGCTCCTTTGTTGTTGTACGAGGCGCGGACTTTGCAAACGCCCTCGTGCATCGCGTTCTCGTCCATCGCGATGAACTGAACAACGAACGGCCCTAGCTTCCAACGGACCACCAGACCGCTGACCTTCGCCGAAGAGGCGACCCTTTCCAGCACGCCCCGAATACCCGGTGGGCATCCGGCGACATCAGACAGCGCAGTCCGCGACCAGAACCTAGCTTCGAGCTCTGGCTGGTTGAATGGAGGCTCGATAATCTCTTTGGGAAGACGCCATGTTGCTCCGGTGATTTCGCCCTTGCCGTTGTAGACCGTGTCCAGGCACAGCAACCCCGTCTTGGTGGTCCAATCGGCCTTGATCGTGTGCTGCAGTCGCATGAACCGCGGCATCCCCAAACCGGATCTGTTCGCTGCTTCGGCGATCACGCTCTCGATCGACTCTTCAACGGAGACCACTTTCGGGTGCGACGCCGGTGCGGTGGGCTGGAACGATGGTTCGTTCGTGACGATGGGGGCAGGGTTGAGCAGCCCATCCGCGGCGCTCAACTGCGGCGCATTGAGCAAGTGAAGCGTCTGCCTCGCTCGTGTGACGGCGGTGTAAAGCCACCGGAATGTCGCTGCGCTCCGAAGGCCATGCTGGGGACCAAAGTCGCAGACGACAAACACCTCGTCCCACTCGCCGCCTTGAGCCTTGTGGCAGGTTGTCGCGTATCCGTACTTTGGGATCAGGCAGTTCCAGAACTTGTTATTCAGCAGAGCCTCTTTGAACTCTGGCGTTCCTGGTCTAAGTTTCGGATGGTCGATCTTGAAGAGGATCCACCGGGCTTGTTCCTCCTCGTCGTTGAGATGACGTTCTGGCGACAGGAGCGCGTTTTCGAGCATGAGGCCTGTCCAGTCGCGTTCGCCCTCGGGGACAATAAAGCGGGCCGTTACCTCGCGGTACGTCAACGTCACCCCTCGAACGCTGCGGTTCCGCTGCTCCCCGACGCTCCTGATGGTGACGAAGTCGCCATTCATGAGGCCAGACTGGTAGTGGTTCTTCAAGACAATCAGCCGGTCGCCGACTTCGGGATCTGGCTTGCGGTGAAGCAGCGATTCCCGCACCCACCGGTTCCAGTCGCGAACCGTGGCGTTCTTGTAGCAGATCAGATGTGGGATGCGGCCGGAGGAGAATCGGTCGCGGATCGCCTGCGAGAATGGCCCCGTGTCGTTGTAGAGGCTCATTCTGCTCTCCGCGTGCCATTGAAGAGTGTGGTACTGCTGGGTCTCAATCGCCTCACGCAGTTGCGTGATCGCGGCAACGAGCGCGGAACCGGGGTCCTGCCGGACAATTTCCTTGAGCGTGGCTTCCTGGATCACCAGACGGAGTGTGTCTCGCAGGTAGACGGGGTCGAGCGCCGGCGATGTCGCGGCATGCACCGGGGATAACTGGCAGTGGTCGCCGATCAGAACCAGCTTCCGATAGGGGTCCGGGTGTGCCCAGAAGATGTACTCGACAATATCCTTGAGCAGCCGACCGGAACCGAAACGCAGGTTCGTGTCGTGAACTTCCTCGTCCCCCACCATCGAAGCCTCGTCGACGAAAAACACGGTGTTGGTGGGCTCTTCGCTCGCCTTGAGTTCAAACTGGAAGACAGGCTGTTCCGATTCGTCCGCTTGCTCAATAACATCGCGGAGGGTGTAGATGGCGCTATGAATGGTCGCGGTGTCGCAGCCCGTTCGCTCCCTTAGGACACGGGCCGCTCGGCCGGTGGGGGCGAGCAGCACGGCCCGCAACCCACGGGCGCTGGCCCTCGCGACCAACTCACGGGTCAGCGTGGATTTGCCGGTACCGGCAGCGCCACGGAGCACGAACGTCATCCGGAGATCGGCGCCTTGGAGAAAGCGGCTAAAGTCCTCCAGTGCTTTGCGCTGCGATGGTGTCCAGTCTGGCCCCTTCTGAACGACCACGGTCATTTTTCCGCCTCCGGTTGCGTTTTATTCGGGTATTGTCTAAATAATCGTCACCGGAGCCTCGTTGAGGGTCTGCCGCCGGCAGGGCGCATCAATTCCTGACCGTGCCGAACGTTCTGAATATAACACCCGCTCAACGCACAGTCAATCTTCCCGAAACCCGAATCCGGCATACCGGTACCTGCCGTCACGAGTCCACACGGACGGTCGCGGCGGGGAGCCAGTTGGCCCGCTCGGTGGCGGCGACCGGATGGAGCTGCCCGCCGTCGAGGCGCAGCACGCGGTGGGCCATGGCGGCAAACGGCAGGTTGTGCGTCACGAGGACGAACGTCTGCCCGTAGGTGCGGCTGAGCTGCATGATCTCCTGGTGCAGCCGGTCCGCCGTGGCGGTGTCGAGGTTGCCGCTGGGTTCGTCGGCCAGGACGAGGGCGGGCTTGTTCATCAGGGCGCGGGCTATCGCCACCCGCTGCCGCTCCCCACCCGAGAGCTGGGCCGGGCGGTGGTCGGCGCGGGCTTCGAGGCCCAGCACCTGCAGCAGTTCCTGTGCCCGCCCGCGCACGTCGGAGAGGCGCTGGTGCTGGATGAGCGCGGGCATCGCCACGTTTTCGAGCGCGGTGAACTCCGGCAGCAGGTGGTGAAACTGAAAGACGAAACCGATGGAACGGTTGCGAAAGGCGGCCAGTTGCTCGTCGTTCTTCTGGAAGATGTCCTCGCCTTCAAACAGCACCCGCCCGGCGTCGGGGCGGTCGAGCGCCCCCAGCAGGTGTAGCAGCGTGCTCTTGCCCGTGCCACTCTCGCCTACGACCGCCACCACCTCGCCCGCCTGTACCTGCAAGGTGACCTCCTGCAACACCGTCAGCCGTTCCCCCGAACCGGTCGGGTAGCTTTTCCGGAGGCCCTGGACGTCGAGGAGCATGGAGGGATAGGGGTTGGTACTCGGTGCTTGGGATGATAGCGGTTAGCTGTTGGTTATTAGCCGTTAGCTGGTGGGTGCTTGGAACTTGGTACTTGGGGAGATACGACAACCTTCCCACCGGTGTCATCACGAGGAGGCTGTAAGCCGACGTGGTGATCTCGCTCTTGCCACCAGGCAGCAGCGTCGCAGTAGCCTCAGCGTTGAGATTGCCACGTCGCTGCGCTCCTCGCAATGACACTTTTGGGAGGGAGGCGG
>CAZLRO010000223.1:0-6589 GCA_964561865.1 uncultured Rhodothermaceae bacterium
TCGATCTCATGAGATTGACCCTGATCGACCATGCTCCTCGCAATGACATGATCCGCAATCGGAAGATCCGCTGTTGCCTGGCACCTGGCGGTTTCATTGGTTAGATTACCCCCACCTGCACTTTTCCCACCGACGCTACTTGCAAGACGATGAAGACAGACGGATACGGCCTGCTCGAAGGCAAGACCGGCATCATCTTCGGTGCCCTGAACGAGACCAGTATTGCCTGGGCCATTGCCGAGGCGGTACACCGGGAGGGGGGGCGGTTCATCCTCTCCAACGCCCCGGTAGCCCGGCGGCTGGGCAGCCTCGAGGCCCTGGCCGAACGCACCGGCAGCCCCATCAACTGGACTGATGCCACCAGCGACGACGACCTGAAAGCCCTCTTCGCCCAGGCACAGGAGACCTTCGGCGGGATCGACTTCCTCGTTCACTCCATCGGCCAGGGGCTGAACGTCCGCAAGGACAAGCCCTACGAGGCGCTGAACTACGAATGGTACCACAAGACGCTCGACATCTCAGCCATCAGCCTGCACCGGGTCATCCACCATGCACTCGAAAGCGGGGTACTGCGTGAGGGCGGCTCCATCGTGGCGCTGTCGTTCATTGCGGCCCAGCGCATCTTTTCGAAGTATTCGGAGATGGGCGACGCGAAGGCCCTGCTCGAAAGCATCGTGCGTTCGTGGGGCTACCGGCTGGGCCGCCGCCGTATCCGGATCAACGCCCTCTCGCAAAGCCCCACCGTCACCACCGCCGGGTCCGGCATTGTGGGCTTCGACAGCATGTTCACCTTCGCCGACCGCCTCTCGCCACTGGGCAACGCCGACGCGGCCAGTTGTGCCGACTACACCGTCTCGCTCCTGAGCGACCTCACCCGCATGGTCACCATGCAGACGCTCTACCACGACGGGGGCTTCAGCATGATGGGGATGTCGGATGAACTGATCGCGGTCATGGCGGAGATGGCGGAAGACGCGAAAAAGGACGGGTGAAAGGGGGAAGATAGCTGTTGGCTGGTACTTGGTGCTTGGTACTTGGGAAGAAGGCGGTACTTTACCACCGGTGTCATCACGAGGAGGCCATCAGGCGATCTTGATCGCAAGGCCGACGACGTGATCTCGCCCTTGTCACCGGGCAACAGCCCCGTCATCGACCACTCCTTTCTCCTCCTTTCCAGGAGGGGCACTGAGATGCCGGGTCAGCCCACTCCAACAGGCCCGCAACGTCGAAATTGCCACGTCGCTGTGCTCCTCGCAATGACACGTTCGGGGCGGGTAGCAACCCAATCCGCAATCCGAGATTCGCAATCCACTTCGCCCCACCATGAATTATAGTCAATTTGACTATATTGCCGGATCCACTGTGGAGATTGCTTCGTCTGACCGATCTCATGAGATCGATCATGCTCCTCGCAATGACACGTTCGGGGCGGGTAGCAACCCAATCCGAGATCCGCCATCCCGTTCGCATGATCAAACTGTTCATCTCCGACATCGACGGGTGCCTGTCGGAGCCGTTTCAGCCGTATGCCCTGGAGGCGTTGCAGATACTGGCCGGGTATGCGGCGCAGGCGGGAGCGGTGGGGCAGTCGGCCCGGCCCGCCCTCACGATCTGCTCCGGGCGACCCGCCCCGTACGTGGAGGCCATGGCCCAGGCGCTGGGCGTGCAGGTGCCGGTGCTGTTCGAGGCAGGGGCAGGGCTGTATGACCCGGTGGCGGCCCGTTATGCCTGGCACCCGGACTTCTCGGCAGACCTGGCCGCCCAGATCGAGGCAGTCGCCCGGTGGATCGTGCGGCACATCATCCCGGGCACAGCGATGGCGTTCGACCACACAAAGCGCACCCAGGCCGGGCTGATCGGGCCGGATGCCGCCGAGGTCCAGGCCGCGATGGACGCCATCGAAGCCTTTGTGACGGAGAACCACCCCGCCCTCCGCGTCGTTCATACGCCCGTCTCGGTTGATGTGCTGCCCCGGACCCTCACCAAACAACAGGGGATGGTCTGGCTGGCTGCGCACCTGGGGCTGTCCCTCACCGAGATCGCCTTCATCGGCGACACCCACGGCGATCTCGACGCCCTGGGCATCGTCGGGCATTCCTTCGCCCCGGCCAACGCCATCGCCGACGTCCGGCAAGCCGTGCAGCACGTCACCGCCGGACGCGTGATCGACGGGGTGCTGGAGGCCTACCACTGGTGCTGCGCGTACAACGAACGCCTTGCTGCTGCCCATCCCCCGTCGCCAGCAGGGGCCGTAGAACCTTGACCCCGAACCCCATGCCCCGCCTGGTTGCGTGCCTGCTGCTTGCCCTCTGCGCGGCGACGGCCCTTGCCCAGCCTGCCACAGAGGACCTGGACCTCTACTACGCCGTCCGCCGCCAGGCCACCCTCTATGCCGGGGCGGACTCCTCGCGGCCCTATGCCCGCCTCCGGTTCCGCGAACCTGTCTATCTGCTGCAACGAGAAGGCCGCTGGAGCCGGGTGAAGACCCTGGACGGGGTGCAGGGCTACGTCCCTGCCCAGGCCATCTCCAACACCTGGCTCCGGGTATCGAAAGAGGCGCAGACCCTCTACGTCTACGAAGGCATCCGCCTCGTCAAGGAAATCCCGGTGGACCTCGGCTACAACTACTTCGCCGACAAGGAGCGGCGGGGCAGCCAGACCGAACCTGACCACTGGCGCACACCCGATGGCACCTTCTTCATCGTGCGCAAGAACGCCCAGAGCAAGTTTTACAAGGCCCTGGTGCTGAACTACCCCACTTCTGACGACGCAGAACGGGGGCTACGACAGGGCCTGATCGGCCGGGCCGAATACGAGGCCATCGTGCAGGCCGAACGCAACTTCGAGATGCCGCCGATGCACACCGAGCTGGGCGGGATGATCGAGATTCACGGCGCAGGTACCGGCGCCCGTAGCAACTGGACGCAAGGCTGCATCGCCGTCCGCAACATCCACATCGACGACCTCTGGGACCTGGTGGAGGTCGGCACCCCGGTGCTCATCGAGCCGTAAAGCCCGTTGCCTGGCAGGAGCGCTGGCCCATCCCCGACTTTTTTCCCGGATTTCCTGGAAGAAGGGTGGATATCGTATAGTCAAAATGACTATATTCCATCTGACAACCCTCCAGTCTGGCTGGGTGTGGATGAACGTTTCATCCAAATATAGTCAAAATGACTATATTTTTTGGTCGATAGCCTGATGTTCGCATGAACCCCATCCAATACCTTTCGCTTCAGGAACTGGGCACGTTGGCACGCCAGGTGCGCGAGTCCGCCGGGCTGACCCAGGCCGAGGCTGCCCAGCGCATTGGCTCGTCGCAGTCGAATGTGAGCGCTGCCGAGCAGGACAACAGCACGCGCTATGTGACCGTGGCGCTCAAGCTCATCGAGGAGCTTGGCAGCATCCGGGTCGAAGGCCCCTTTTACGGTATCCCGGCAAAGGAAGAAAAGGAGGGATGACCCCGGCATAGACCGCTTGTCGCTGTCTGCAACAGGGTGTTGCCGCGTCGCAACGCCGGGCGGCTGAAAATCCAGTGTCTGCGTAACCGGGCGCTGGATTCGCCGTAAGTTTTCCTCCGGCGAAGTTCTGGTGGATCAACCGGTATGGGTTCTACGTTCCTCGTTTATCTGCGGCTGGGCTTCGAGCATATTGCCGACGTAAACGGGTACGACCACCTCCTGTTTCTGGCAGCCTTGTGCGCGGTCTACACGGTTTCGGCCTGGAAGCAGGTGCTGTGGCTGGTGACGGCTTTCACCGCAGGGCATACCCTCACGCTGGCCCTGGCGACGCTGGGGCTGATCCCTGTGAACACCGCCTGGGTAGAGTTCCTCATCCCGGTCACCATCCTGGCGACTGCCGTGCTGAATATCGTGGGGCGGTCGGTGCCCTCGGACCGGACGCGCCCGGTGAAATACGGGTTGACGCTGGGTTTCGGGCTGGTGCATGGACTGGGATTCTCCAGTTTCCTGCGCACCCTGCTGGGCAGCGAGGAGAGCATCGTGTTCCCGCTCCTGGCCTTCAACCTCGGACTGGAACTGGGGCAGATGGCAATCCTTGCTGTCCTTCTGTTCCTTGCAGCCCTCGTCACCCGCTGGCTGGACCTGCGGGAATGGAACCTGGTCCTCTCCGGTGCTGCCGCTGGGGTTGCCCTGACCATGATCCTGGAACGATGGCCGTTCTAGGACGGGGCAGGAGCGACCAGATGCGTCTGTTCCCTGATGCGCTGCCTGCCGTCTGGCGCTATCATCCGAGTGCTGTAATTGACCAATTCATCTAATCCTGATACGTCCATGAACCTTGCTTTGCTCCGTCGCTGCTGGATGCCGGGCCTGGTGCTGGCGCTGGTGCTGGCCTCCCCGGCCACTGCCCAGAAGTGGCTCAATACCGACGACGACACCCGGACGAACCGGTCGATGTTTCGTCCGATTGAGGACTGGCCGGCCCCGAATGAGTATCGGAACGCGGCGGGTGGCCCTGGTCCGAAATACTGGCAGAACCGGGCCGATTATGTGATCGAGGCCGCGCTCGACACCGTGGACCATGCCATCTCTGGCAAGGAGCGCATCACGTACCACAACAACTCGCCGGATGTGTTGCGTTTCCTCTGGGTACAACTCGACCAGAACAAGAACTCGCTCGAACACAGCCGCACCTACGCTTCCCAGGGCGCACTGCCGGCCAACATCCCGCCGCAGGCCCGCCGGTTCCTCGGCGTGGACAACTTCGACGGGGGCTACGACATCTCCCGCGTCCAGCTCGTCGATGCCAGCGGGCGGCTCTCGAATGCAGACTACCGCATCAACGGCACCATCATGAAGGTGAACCTGCCGCAGCCGCTCCAGCCCGGCGCGCGTGTGTCCTTCGAGGTGGACTGGCGCTTTCGGATTCCGGACTTCGAGCGGGGCGCGAAGGAAAAGGTGCGCGACGGCTGGCTCTACGAGATGGCCCAGTGGTTCCCGCGCATGAGCGTCTACGACGACGTCAATGGCTGGCAGACCGACCAGTTCCTGGGCCGCGGCGAGTTCTACCTGGCCTTCGGCAACTACGACGTGAAGCTGACGGTGCCGTGGAACCACATTGTGGACGCAACCGGCGTGCTCCAGAACCCGCAGGAGGTGCTCACCCAGACGCAGCGCGACCGCCTCGCCCAGGCCTACCAGCAGACCGAGCCAATGTTCATCATCCGCCCGGATGAGGTCATGACCCGCGCCAGCCGACCCCGCGGCAGTGGCACACTCACCTGGCATTTCAAGGCCGAGAACGTGCGCGACTTTGCCTGGGTCTCGTCCAAGACCTACGTCTGGGATGCAGCGGGCTACCGGTACGCGCCCGGCGACACCCCCATCGCCCTGCACTCGCTCTACCCCCGCGACGCCATGCCGCTCTGGGACAAGGTCTCCACCCGTGCCATCGCCCAGACGATGGAGACCTACGGGCGGATGTCGCTCCAGTACCCGTATCCGAAGGCCGTCAACGTCCACGGCCCGGTCTTCGGCATGGAATACCCGATGATCGCTTTCTGCGGGGCACGCCCGGATGAGAACGGCAACTACAGCGAAGGCCTCGAACGGGCCCTCATCTCCGTGACCATCCATGAGGTGGGCCACAACTGGGTGCCGATGATCATCGCTTCCGACGAGCGCAAGTGGACGTGGCAGGACGAGGGGCTGAACTCGTTCCTCCAGTACTACGGCGAGAACGACTACGCCCGCAAGTATGCCGGTACACCCATCGGCACGCAGTTCAAGGACGGCAAGTACGACAGCCGTCGGGGCACGGCCCGCACCATCGTCAACTACATGCGCGACCCGGACCAGGAGCCAATCATGATCCACTCGGACCTGATCCAGGGCAAGAACTTCGGCAACAACGGCTATGCCAAGCCGGCCGCCGGGCTGGTGATCCTGCGCGAGCAGGTGCTTGGCCCCGAACGCTTCGACGACGCTTTCCGCCACTACTCGCAGACCTGGGCCTTCCGGCACCCGCAGCCCCACGACTTCTTCCGCTCGATGGAAGAGGCCGCCGGCGAGGACCTGTCGTGGTTCTGGCGCGGCTGGTTCTACACTACGCACGCCAACGACCAGGCCATCGTGGGCGTGACGGCGCAGCCCGCCGACTCGCTCCTGGGCAACCACGACCGGGGCCGCAACTACTACCGCATCCAGGTCAAGAACGAGGGCGGGCTGCTGATGCCGCTCCACCTCAAGCTCACCTACGATGACCAGACCACCGAGACGCTGAAGCTGCCCATTGAGATCTGGCGCACGAACGAGCGCGAGTACACCAAGGGCCTGTTCTCCAACAAGAACCTCGTCAAGGTGGAAGTCGACCCGGAAGAAGTGTTTGCCGACATCAACCGCGAGAACAATACCTGGGAAGCCCCCACCGTGCAGACGGAACCGAGCGAGGGCGGAAACTGAGGCGCAGGAGGAGGTGGGATTACGGATTTTCCCAAGTACCTGTAGGGGCGAAGGTCCTCTTCGCCCTCCAAGCACCACAACCCCGAAAGTCCCCTCTGGCAGAGGAGTGGCTCAAAATATAGTCAAATTGACTATAATTATCGTCAAATTGACTATATTGGGGAGACGGG
>CAZLRO010000224.1:0-4769 GCA_964561865.1 uncultured Rhodothermaceae bacterium
GGCCTCCACGCCGTCGGTGCCTGTGCAGGCGCACCCGGTCACCGTGCCCTCGGCGGAGGCCCGGTTCGTGGAGAAAGTGCAGGCGGTGGTCGAGGCCCACCTCGGCGACCACAGCTTTGGCGTGGAGTGGCTGGCCGACGAGCTGGGCATGAGCACCCGCACCCTGCAACGCCACCTCCAGGCTGCCACCCGGCTCTCGGTGACCGGGTTCATCCGGATGATCCGCCTGCAACGGGCTGCCCAGTTGCTCCGTCAGCAGGCGGGCACCGTCGCCGAGGTCGCCTACCAGGTGGGCTTCCAGGATGCCGACTACTTTGCAAGGCTCTTCCGCCAGATGTTTGCCTGTACCCCCTCGGAATACCTGAAAAAGCCGACAAACTGACCCGAAAGACCGGACAAACCGCAAGGAGCGCGCGGTATCCGGTGTTATGACCCACCTCTCCAGGGTGCTGTTGCGGATGTTGCAACCGGTACGCGGCCTGCGCCGCTCCGTCCACCGGTTCATCCATCCAACACCATGCAACGCACCCGTTCCCGGTACGGCCCCTGGGTTGAAGTAGTCCTGTTGCTGCTACTCCCCGCACTGACGATGGCCGCCTCCGAACTGTTGTGTGCGCCCGTTCCTGTCTTCTCGTGGCCCTCCGCTGCCGCACACGCCGAACCGATCTCCCGTCAGCCCGCCGCCCACCCGGACGGCCCCACCACCGCCTTCAACATGCCCCACGCCACGGTGGAAGGGCCGGGTGGAAACACCATGCTCCTCTCCCCGGACATGCCGTAGAGGCTTGGTGCTTGGAGGGCGAAGAGGGCCTTCGCCCCTACGGGTGCTTGGAAAGACTTACCCCCTCCGTGTCATTGCGAGGAGCTTGACCGATCTCATGAGATCGGTCAGACCTGGCAATCTCAACAGTATAGACTGCTTTGACGCTGCTACACGGTTGCTGAGAAGATAACTGAGGCGCTTTCCAGTGCCTCTCCTGGACGGAGGGGGTGACCAATCTCACGAGATTGATCGGAGGTGGTCGATCTTTCCCTTCCTGGAGAGGAGGACGACCGGATCTGATGAGACCGGTCGGGGGAGGGCGATCCGGTGCCGAAACGGCGATGGATACCTCTGAATCGTGTTTTATAGTCAAAATGACGATATTATAGCCAATTTGACTATATTTTTCCTGAGCAGCCAGGGCGAGACTTGCGAGTATCGGGCAGCCAGGCGTTGAGGAAAATCGATCTGCCCGGTGGGCCTCCATCTGTGAACAACTTATCCACACCGCTGTCCTATCTGGAAATGGGGGACGGGTAAAACGTCTTGATTTGGTCGTATACCCCCCTTTTTTGGGTTTGAGACAGGGCTGTGGAGGTACCCTTGAATTAACCGGCGCGTACTGGCATCCCGGTGCAGGGGTTTGTAGATTGACGCGATGCAGTGGCTTTCTTTCCGGTTGAGCACTGCTTCCAGGCAGGTCGGCGGGCGTGCCTGCGGGTTATTTTTCGGGGCACGCCTCCGGTACCTGGGGACCATCGGTACACCGGCATGGGAAAAGTCATTGCAGTTGCCAATCAGAAGGGCGGGGTTGGGAAAACCACGACGGCCATCAACCTGGCGTCCTCGCTGGCGGCGACGGAGCACCCGACCCTGCTGATCGACTTTGACCCGCAGGCCAACTGCACGTCGGGTATTGGGCTGGACCCCCGCACCGTGACGGCCTCCACGTATGAGGTGCTCATTGGCGAGACCACGATGGAAGAGGCGGTACGGCCCACCGACATGCCATTCCTCGACCTGGTGCCCAGCCATATCAACCTCGTTGGGGCCGAGATCGAGATGATCGATGTGCTGGACCGGGAGCGCATCTTCAAGCACGCCCTGACGAAGGTGCGGCGCAAGTACGACTTCATCGTGATCGACTGCCCGCCGTCGCTGGGGCTGCTCACGTTGAACTCGCTCACGGCGGCCAACTCGGTGCTCATCCCCGTCCAGGCCGAGTATTTCGCGCTGGAAGGGCTGGGGCAACTGCTCAACACCATCAAGATCGTGCGGCAGCACCTGAACCCGGAGCTGGAGATTGAGGGGGTGCTCATGACCATGTTCGACATCCGGCTGCGGCTCTCGAACCAGGTCGCGAGCGAAGTCCGCCGGTATTTTGGGGACAAGGTGTTCAAGACCATCGTACAGCGGAACGTCCGGATCTCGGAGGCGCCGAGTTTTGGCAAGCCGGTGATCCTCTACGACGCCACGAGCATCGGTTCTCGCAACTACATTGCACTGGCCCGCGAGATTCTGCACAACAACCAGCGCTACCTGCAACAGCCGGAGGTGCAGGAGGAGGTCGATGGCGAGAGCAGCGACGGCCAGCATGGCGTCTCCTCGCCGCCCCGTCCGCCGACCCCTGCCAACGGGTTTGCCCTCTGATCCCTGCGGGATTCCCGCCCCCGGTTATGACAACGGGGCGGGAGGGGCGTCCAGCCTTCCAACCTGACCGTTATCCCCATGTCTACCAGGAAAATTGCCCTCGGGAAAGGCCTGAACGCCCTGCTGCCTTCGGTCGAGGAAGAGGCGGTACCCGACCCGGTCAACCACGAGCTGGGCCGGAGCAAGCTGTATGCGTTTGAGGACCGGGTGCGGTTGCTCGGTCGGGTGGCCGACATTGAGGTCGATCATATCCGTCCCAACCCGTACCAGCCCCGCAAGGATTTCGACGAGGAAGCCCTCAACGAGTTAGCGGCCTCTATCGAGCAGTTGGGCATCATCCAGCCGATCACCGTCCGGGCCATGGGCAACGGGTGGTTCGAGGTGATCTCGGGCGAGCGGCGGCTCCGGGCGGCACGCCGGGCGGGGCTGCGGCGGCTGCCAGCCTACGTGCGCGAGGCCGACACCGAGGCCATGCTGGAGATGGCCCTCGTCGAGAACGTCCAGCGCTCGGAACTCAACCCCATCGAGGTGGCCCTGGGCTACCAGCGTCTCATGGAGGAATGTGGCCTGACGCAGGAACAGGTGGCCGTCAAGGTCTCGAAAAACCGCGTGACGGTTGCCAACTTCCTGCGGCTGCTGAAGCTGCCACCCCGCGTCCAGGCCAGCCTGCGGGACAGTTCCATCACGGTAGGCCATGCCCGTGCCCTCATCAACATCGAGGACGAGGAGTTTCAGCACGAGTTGCTGCGGGAGATGCTGGAGACGGAACTGACGGTGCGTGAGGTGGAGGATCGGGTTCGCGCCTGGCACCGGGCGAAGCACCCGACGGAAGCGGTACCCCGTCCCGTCGCCCCGGCCCCGACCGCCGTATCCGACCGGGATACCCTGCAACTGCAAGAGATGACCCATCGCCTCCGCACCCACTTCAGCACCCAGGTCCTGATTCGGCGCACCAAGAACGGCAGTGGCAGCATCGAGCTGGCGTTTTACTCGAACGACGACCTGGAGCGTTTGCTGGAACTGCTGGTGCCCTAGGCCCCGGCACAGTCCCTTTTCGGGATGGCATGTCTGGTTCTTGCCGTGTACCGCGCCCAGGCTGGGGGGTACTTCCGCCGGGCGGGGAGGTATCTGCTGATGGGCACGCTGTGGTGTCTGCTGTCGGGCAGCCTGCACCCCCTACAGGCACAGCAGGTCGATACGACCGGAGTGCTGCCCGATACGACTGGGGTGCTGCCGGATACCACCCCGGCCGTGCCCTCCGACACCGCCCGGACGTCGCTGCTGGCCCCGCCCCACCGCCCCCGAACGGCCCTGGTACGGGCTGCGATGGTGCCAGGCTGGGGCCAGTACTACAACCGGCAGTACCGCAAGATGCCCGTCATCTATGCCGGCCTGGGGGCGCTCGGCTACCTGATCGTACGCCTCAACCGGGACTATCACTTCTACGACCGCGCCTTCCTCTACCAGGCTTTCGAGGAACGCGACCCTGCCAACAACCCCTACGAAGCTTTCAAGCCCGACTACGACCGCATCGTCGCCGAGTTCGGGAACGTCTCCTCCAGCCCGCTTCGGCAGCAACGGGATAATTTCCGGCGGAACCGTGACCTTTCGGTGCTTGGCATCGGCTTGGTATACGGGTTGTCGATCCTCGATGCCTATGTCAATGCCCACCTGTTCGATTTCGACATAGGCGAGGACCTGACAGCACAGGTCGGGCCGCATCCGGAAGGCGGGTTGGCTCTTCGCCTGCGGGTGGGTTTCTGAACGCCGGTTCGGTGGCTGGTGGGCCTTCGCTCCGTGTGCAGATGCGGTGAAGCGGCTTATGCAACACCATGCCGTATATTACTTGCTCCCGACGCCTTTACCCACATCAGCCCGACGCATCCCCTTTGTCCCACCCTGCTACTGCTCATTGAGGCGATTTGCATGAATGAAGGCTCCCTGTCCGTCAACGGTCTGACCTCCGTTGAGGCAGCCCCGGTCATTGCCGCCCCCGCCCTTTTCGACAAGTGTCATCGGTTCTTTGAACCGACGGGCCTCTATGCGGAAGTCAAGGAGGCGGCGCTGTATCCCTACTTCCGGGCTATCGAGCGCAATGAGGGCACCCGTGCCATCATTCAGGGGCGCGAGGTGATCATGGCTGGGTCGAACAACTATCTGGGCCTGACCTCCGACCCCCGCGTGAAAGAGGCTGCGATGCAGGCCATCCGCCAGTACGGGACCGGCTGCACGGGGAGCCGCTTTCTGAACGGCACCCTCGACATCCACCACGAGCTGGAGCCGCGCCTCGCGAAGTTCATGGGGCACGAGTCCGCCCTGGTCTTCAGCACCGGCTACCAGACCAATCTGGGCATCA
>CAZLRO010000224.1:4779-6571 GCA_964561865.1 uncultured Rhodothermaceae bacterium
GCTGGACCTGCATATCGAACTGGAACACCGCCTCGCCCGGTTCATGGGCCGCGACGCCTGTGTGCTCTTCTCGACGGGCTACATGACCAACCAGGGCGTCCTCCAGTCCCTTGCCTCAAAAGGAGACCTGATCTTCTCGGACAAGGACAACCATGCCTGCATCGTGGCGGGCACGCAGGTGAGCCTGGCCGAGACCGTGCGCTACCGGCACAACGACCTCGACCACCTGCGCAAGCTGCTCGACCGTGCTGTACACGAGCGCCCGGAAGCAGGCCGGCTGATCGTCACCGACGGGGTGTTCTCGATGAGCGGCGTGCTGGCCCAGGTGCCGGAACTGGTCGAACTGGCCGAGACCTACGGGGCGGCCCTGATGCTCGACGATGCCCATGCCGTCGGGGTAGTAGGCCCCGGCGGGCGTGGCAGTGCGGCGTATTTCGGCATGGAAGCCCGTGCCCACCTCACCACCGGCACCTTCTCCAAGAGCTTCGCCTCGCTGGGGGGGTTCGCCGTGGGCGACCGCGACGTGATCGAGTACATCCGCCACCACGCCTCCACCCACATCTTCAGTGCGTCGATGCCCCCGGCCAACGTGGCAACGGTGCTCAAGTGCCTAGACATCCTGGAGGCGGAACCCGAACGCCTCGACCGCCTCTGGCAAATCTCCGACTACATGCGCGAGGGCTTCCGCACCCTCGGCTTCAACGTCTGGACCAGCCAGTCGCCCATCATCCCGGTGGTCGTCGGAGACCTGATGACGTGCCTCCGGTTCTGGAAAGACCTGCTGGAAGCGGGCGTGTTCGTCAACCCGGTGGTGCCGCCGGCCGTGCCCCAGGGGCAATCGCTCATGCGCACCTCCTACATGGCAACCCACCAGGACGACGAACTGAACTTCATCCTTGATGCCTTCGCCCGGGTGGGCCGCATGCACGGGATTATCGGGTAGCAGGGGATGCCTTGGAACGGATTTTCCGTTATGCCAGGCACAACACTCCCCTCGAAAGCCCTGCGCCTGTTTTTTTGTGCCCTCGGGTGCTTGATCTTTTCCGGTCACGTGCCTATTGTGTCCCCTTGATTTTCATATTTCAAGGGAAATTCTGTCATGGGAAAGCGTATCCTGAAATGGGTCGGCCTGGGCGTGGGCGGCCTGCTGGTCCTGCTGCTGCTCATGGGTGGCGCACTCTACTGGAAGGGGGGGCAGGACCTCGCCAAATCCTACACCGTTGAGGCCAGCACGCTCACGATCCCGACCGACTCGGCGGCGCTGGCCCGTGGGGAGCACCTTACGCGGACGCACGGCTGCCGCAACTGCCACGGCGCGAACCTGGAGGGCAAGGTGTTTTTCGATGCCCCACCCGCCCTGCTGGCAGCCCCCAACCTGACCGCCGGGAGGGGGGGGATCGGTGCCACCTACTCCGATGCCGACTGGGAGCGCAGCATCCGGCATGGGGTGCGGCCCGACGGCCAGGGCATGTTCGTGATGCCCTCGGAGGTGTTCGCCAACTTCAGTGATGCCGACACCGGGGCGCTCATCGCCTACCTCAAGCAGGCGCCCCCGGTCGATAACGAACTGCCCGCCCGGGAGCTGCGGTTTCTGGGGCGGATTCTGCTGGCAACCGGCGGATTTACCATGATTCCCGATGCCCTTGCACGCTTCAAGACGACAGAAGCCCCGCCCCCGCCCGGTGCGACGGCTGCGTACGGGCGGTATCTGGCGAGCACCGGCTGCATCGGCTGCCATGGCCCGGACCTGCACGGAATGCAGCCCCCCGACCCGGACTCGCCGTTCGCCCCC
>CAZLRO010000225.1:0-6507 GCA_964561865.1 uncultured Rhodothermaceae bacterium
TCGATGAGGCCCGCCACCCGACCGGTATCGCGGTAGACAACGGCTTCGAGGGCTTCGATGCAATCCGCCACGGAGAGAATGGACGGGGCTTCGGAATCGGAATGCATGGACATGTAGGTTGACTTGTACACGAAGGGAACAGGCACACCGTATATTACGGACGACGACCACCCCTTTTCACCCCCTCATGCCTGCACTGCCCTCCTTTTTCACATCGGCCCTCTGGCACGAGATCCGCACCCTCGACACCTCTGAAAACGCCCTGCGTTCGTTCGGGCGTGTGGTAGGGGCCGTCCTGGTCGGCATCGCCGTGTTCATCGCCTGGCGACGGGGCTGGGCACCCAACGTGGGAGCAGCCGTGCTGGCGGGCCTGGGGACGACGCTGCTGGTGCTGGGACAGTTGGCACCAGCCGTCCTCAGACCCGTCCACCGTGTGTGGATGGCCCTGGCGCTGGTGCTGGGCTTCGTGATGACGCGGGTGATCCTCACACTGGTCTTCTTCCTCGTCATCACCCCCACCGGACTGGTGTTCCGGCTGCTGCGCAAGGACCCGCTGTACCGCCATCCCGACCCGACACGCCCCACCTACTGGATTCCCAAGACCTACCACGACCCCTCGCCGAAACGGCTCGAACGGCTGTTCTGAGGGAGGGCTGGGATGCTTTGGAACGCTCCGCCTGCGGCTTAGCTCTGGTTGAAGAGGTAGATCACCAAAGGCCGCATCCAGTGCCCCTCCTTGTCCAAGGAGGGGAATTAAAGAGTAAAACCAAAGACCGAATCAGGCCGTACCAAACGCTGCCTGGTCGCAAAGCAGCGTCGCCTTCGGGTGCAGCCACAGGAGCGAGGCAGGCAACTGCGTGGTGATCCGGCGTTCCAGCAGGCGGTGCAGGATGGCCTGCTTGTGTGCCCCGTTGACGAGCAGGAGCACCTCGCGTGCCTGTAACAGATCGGCCATGCCGAGGGTCAGCCCGTAACGGGGCGGCTCCACATCAGCGGGAAGCATCGGGTGCTGGCGGGTCTCCTCCGTCAGTGCAGCCACGTGGGCATGCGGCTGGAGGACGTTGGCGGGTTCGTTCATGGCGAGGTGGCCGTTCAGCCCCAACCCCAGCACGGCCAGGTCGAGGGGGCCGTTGGCCTGCAACCACCGGGCGACTCGCTGGCATTCAGCTTCGGGGGCGGAGGCGTCGCCCTGGAAGCCGGTGTAGCGGTCGTCGCCCACCCGCAGCGGCGTACACAGGTGCTGCCGCAGGTACGCCCCGCTGCTGCCAGCGTCCGTCGCCCCCAGCCCGCCCCACTCATCGAGCTGTACGAGCCGCAGCCGGCTGAACAGCGTGGGGTCCTGCCACCGCTGGGCAGCCAGGTGCTGGTAGGTGCGCGTGGGCGAAGCGCCCGTGGCAGGGCACAGCAGCAGGTCGGGGCGGGCACGCAAGGCGTCGACGATGCAGGCCGCTGCCTTCACGGCTAGCGCCTCGGCCTCCGGCAAGACGAGGACATCCATCAGCGTACGGGATCAGACGCCGCCCCGCCACAGGTCCCAGGGCCGGGCGGCATCGGTGTGAAACGGGAGGATCACCTTGCGCCCGGTACCCGCCGAGGCATAGGCGGCGAAGAGCACTTCGAGCACCGCCCGTCCGTCCTCGCCCGTGACGAGCGGCGTCCGGTCGTGCTGCACACAGTCCACGAAGTGCGCCATCTCCTGCGGGAAGCCATAGTTCCAGGCCTCCTCGTAGATGGTGAACGACCAGCCGACGGTAGACCCGGCCTTCTCGACGGCATAATCATAGCCGACGGCGCTGTAGGTCTCGATGGCGTTGCCATGCAGCAGGTCGGCGTAGGCCACCCCGTGCGAGCCATGCACCTCGGCGCGGTCGTCCATGCCGCCGAGCTTGGTCCAGCTCTCCTCGGCCATCGCTACTGTGCCGTTGTCGAACTCCAGGATCAGGACGGCATTGTCGTCGCCCTGCGTCCTGTCGCGGTGGACGTAGGTGCCCATCTGCGCGTAGACCGAGGTGACCCTCGCCCGACCGAGCATCCATCGGAAGAAGGCGATGGCGTGGCAGCCCATGTCCATCGTGACCCCGCCGCCGGAACGCTGTACATCCCAGAAATGCGATGCGTGTGGGCCGTCGTGTTTCTCGGACTGCTTGAGCAGCACCGGCGTGCCCAGCGCCCCGCTGTCGAGCAGTTGCTTGAGGCGCACATACTTCGGAGCGAAGCACAGTTCCTCGGCATACATCAGCTTCACCCCGGCGGTGTGGCAGGCGGCGATCATCCGGTCGGCCTCGGCCAGGCTCAGGCACAGCGGCTTCTCGCAGACCACGTGCTTGCCCGCTGCCGCCGCCTCCACCGTCAGGGTACAGTGCAGGTCGTTGGGTGCACCGATCACCACCAGGTCGAGGCCGTCCATCGCCAGCATCTGCCGGTAGTCGGCAAAATGGTGGGGAATCTGGTGGCGCTCGGCGAAGGCTGCCGCGTTACGGGGCGAGGCCACCGCCACGATCTCGGCCTGCGGACATGCCCGCAAGGCCTCGGCATGGATGGTGCTGATGAACTGCGAGCCGACAAGGCCCACACGGACGGGAGCAGGCATGGCTGGGTGGTGCGATCCGGAATGCGAGGGGGTGGGGAGAAATCAAGTTAACGGAATGTACGGGACGTTTCAAATCGGTATGAGGTATAGATGCTGCAGGCTTGCAGGCACGGGAGCCGTCGTGGACGGCCTCCGGCAGATGCCGAACTTTTCAGCCCGACCTGCATATCAAGCCCGAACCCGAATCCCCAAGCCTGCACTCACCCCTTGCTAATATGGATGCTGCTCCTGTGACGGTCCAGGAATACCTTGTATTCGAATCAGCAGGCGAGGTTCGGCACGAGTATGTCGAGGGCGTGCTCATCCCAGTGATGGAGGTGAGCCGGGCACATCTGGAGATCCAGGCCAACCTCGTCGCCACCCTCAACCAAGCCCTCTGCGAACACGCTTGCAAGGTGCTCACCGGGGCTAGGGTGTTCATCTCGCCCACGCGCTACCGCTATCCCGATATCGCCGTGCTATGTACCGACTGGGAGCTACGAGGGGAGCCGGACAACGTGTCGCTGGTCAACCCCGGCCTGCTGGTGGAGGTGGTGTCACCCCGGACGGCCTATGCCGATTTCGAGGTCAAGCCCCACGAATACCGCACCCTCCCGACGGTCCAGGAATACTAGATCGTTTCCCAGGAACGTCCGTTCGTGCTGCAACTGATCCGCACAGAAAAAATCTGGGGCTACCATTCACACGAAGGGCTAAGCCGCCGGATGCATTCCCCCTTTCTGATGCAAGACCTCCTGCTGGCCGACTTCTACCAGGGCCTCTCCTTCAATCCTGACCAGACATGAACAAGGTAAACCTCGCCGAGCAGTTCAGCCGGATCGACGACTACTGGCATCCGCGTATCGCGGGCGAACTGAACGGGCAATACGTGAAGCTGGCGAAACTGAAGGGGGCCTTCGTCTGGCATCACCATGCGTCCGAGGACGAACTGTTCCTCGTGGTGCAAGGCACACTACGGATGCAGCTACGGGACCGCACGGTGGAACTGCACGCGGGCGAGTTCGGCATCGTCCCGGCCGGGGTGGAACACTGTCCCGTCGCCGAAGAGGAATGCCACGTGCTGCTCTTCGAGCCAAAGGCAACACACCACACCGGCAACGTCCAACATGCGCTGACGCGAACGGTGCTGGAATGGATCTGAGCGGTCTCGCCTGATCACCCATCCCGCCGCAGCCGGGCCGTGTCCGGCAGTTCGTTCGTGTCGTCGGTCTTGATCTCGACGCCGCGCTTGTGCAGGAGGACGCCGCATTTCCCGATGGCCTCCACCAGCCCGTCGTCCAGGTGGCCGTGCCGGATGCCGTTGCGGATCGTCAGCACCACCTCGGCCCACTCGTCGGGCGTCACCCGGGCATTGATGCCCGCGTCGCCCAGGACTTCGATGCGGTGCTCGAAGAGGGAGATGAACAGCAGGATGCCCGTCCGGTCGCGGGTGTTGAACACCTCTTCCTGCACGAACGCCTGCCAGGCCCGGCGGTGAACCGTCTGCGTCAGCAGGGCGGGGCCGATGAGCCAGCGCCGCAGGGCCGGGATCAGCGCCAGCAGCCAGCCCATCAGCGCCGCAGCCAGCACGATGAGCGCCGTGCCGAGGCCGGTGTAGAGCCAGTCCAGCGTCCCCCAGCTATGGTAGAATTGGTGGACGAGCACCGAGGTGGTCAGCGCCAGCACGACACACAGCCCGGCGGCCCGCCAGTAGGCCACCTCGTAGCGCCCGCTCTCCGGCATCAGCACGGGCACGATCTCCCCTGCCGTCTGCTGCTCGGCCTCGTGGACGGCCTGCCGGATGCGTTCCAGCTCCACATCACTGAGGATCGGTGTCATGGACTAGGCCTCCCGGCCCGCACGGAAAAGCGACTGGAACTTCGTTGCCATCGGAAGGGAACCGCTGATCTTCAGCCGTCCCGTCATCATCAGCATCATCGGGTTGGCCGTGCCGAGGCTGATGTCGATCCAGTCCGAAGCCGTGCTGGAAAGGGTCACCGTCGGCTGGTCGTGCAGGCCGGGCTGGACGGTGAGTTGCTGGTCCTTCACAATGAGGTGGTAATCCCCTCCGTCCTCACCGCTGAGGTGGAGCTGGATGATGCCGTCCACGCCGTCGGCACGGTCGGGGAGGAAGTTCCGCTGGTAAGCCTCCAGCAATTCGGGAATGGTCATACGAAAGGCGGAAAAAAGGAGCAGAAAAAGGCGACGGTGGAAAATAGCACCCGGAAGCCGTGGATCGGGATAGCGGGGCGCGGATTATTTTTAAACCAGCCTAAAACAGCATCGGGAAAGTGATAACCACCTCCCCGATGCCGATGCTCCTCATGGTGCAGGTTTCTGCCGTCTTATCGCCAGTGCCCGTCGATCCAGACCCAGCCGCCGCGGGCGTGCTCCCAGTGCCCCGGCACCCAGACGGCCCGTGGGCGGGGCGGCAGCACCCAGGCCCCACTGATCCAGACGAAGTCGTTGCCACGCCAGTCCCAGCGTCCGGCTACCCATACGTGCGTCCGCGACGGGGCGACGTGCCGGACCTCTACGCGGGGCGAGGGCGGGCGGCGGTGTACGACAACGACCCGTTTGCCGGGGCCGCGCTTGTCCTGCACCACGACCACCCGGTGGCCGGGACCGCTCTCGACGACCTGTTCGTGGGTAGCGCACCCCAGGGCGGGCAGGGTAAGCAGGGCCATCAGCCCGAAGCAGAAAAGTGTGTTGCGGTTCATCGTTCCCCCTTGTTCGGTTGGTATGTCCATTCGTGATGGCCCAGTGTACGCCAGCGCTCCCCTGCCGGATGAGGCAAAATCCCCGTGATTCTGTCACAACCGATGACAGCCCGGTGGAGAAAGTTTGAACGCAAACCAGCCCAAGCCGCTACACGGCCCGCTCCTCCGTGTCATTGCGAGGAGCGTAGCGACGTGGCAATCTCAACACCGGGAGCCACCACGACGCTGCTGCCCAATAGAAAGGGTGAGGTTGTGGCGTCGGCCTGCTTGTGGCTCGACCATCGGCCACAAAAAAGCCCCGACCACAGAAACGTAGCCGGGGCGCGAGGAGATTGGAATGGCGGGGTCAGACCATCCGGAAGATACGGTCCTCATCTTCATCCGGGCTTTCGCCGCTGGCGGGCACCGACAGCGACGGGAACTCGGCCATCTCCTTCTTCGAGCCGACGAGGATGTCGCGGAAGCGCCGCTGGCCTGTCCCGGCCGGGATGAGGTGACCAACGATCACGTTTTCCTTCAACCCGTAGAGCGGGTCGCTGGACGCCCGGATGGCCGCGTCGGTGAGCACCTTGGTGGTCTCCTGGAACGAGGCCGCCGAGACGAACGAGTCGGTTGCCAGGGCCGCCTGCGTAATACCGAGCAGGATCGGCTCGGCCACCGCGGGCTGCGTCTCGCGGACCTGCACCGGACGCTTGTCGCCCCGCTTCATCGCCGAGTTGGACTCACGCAGCTTCCGCCGGTCGATCAGTTCCCCGACCTGGTACTCGCTGTCCCCGGCATCGGTGATGATGAACTTGTCGTAGAGGTTGTCATTCATCTCCTCGAGGATGAACCGGTCCACGTTGTCGTCTTCGAGCAGCATCGTGTCCCCCGGATCGGTGATGCGCACTTTCTGCATCATCTGGCGGACGATGGTTTCGATGTGCTTGTCGTTGATAGTGACGCCTTGCAGGCGGTAGACCTCCTGGATCTCGTTGACCAGGTATTCCTGCACAGCACGGGGGCCGAGGATGCGCAGGATATCCTGTGGCGAGACCTGCCCGTCGGAGAGCGGATCGCCCGCCCGCACTAGGTCGTTGGCATGGACGAGCAGGTGCTTGGTGAGCGGGACGAGGTAGGTCTTCGATTCGGTGCCATCGCGGCTGGTGACGGTCACTTCCTGGGCACCGCGCTTGCGCACACCGAAGCTGATAAGGCCGTCGATCTCCGACACCACCG
>CAZLRO010000226.1:0-6435 GCA_964561865.1 uncultured Rhodothermaceae bacterium
ATCGGCGCGATGAACGAGGTTGTGCAATTCGTCAAGGAGAAGTGCCTGCCGGATTACGACTTCCACGAACTCTCCGGGAACAACCGTTCCGACACCGATCGCTCCTATTGATACGCACCTGGAGGGCGCATCCCGGCCGAGCCACCTGACCCTGTCGCTGTGGGCGATGGGGTTTTTGGTGTTTTGTGCGAAGCGGGATCGGGGCATGGGTTGCCGGGTATACGCCCTCCGTCCCTGTGTGTCTTTTTGAGCCTTTCTGCTAACTGTGCTGTGCTGTATGGCGGATGTGAGCCAGGAACTTGAAGCGCCGCTGCATGTGATCCGGGCGGCTGTGCGCGCCCAGTCGCCCTATCGGGTCGGGGGCGTCCCGGATGTAGCCGTCAAGCTGAACCAGAACGAGAACCCGTATGACCTTCCGGCCCCGCTCAAGCGGGCCTTGCTGGAAGCGTTCCTGCAGATTCCGTTCAACCGGTACCCCACCGAACAGCCCGACCGGCTGGTGCAGGCCCTGGCAGCCCGGCTGGGACATCCCCCGGAAGGCATCCTGGTAGGCAATGGCTCCAACGAACTGACGCACACGCTGGGCCTGACGCTGATCGACCGGGGCACGCCGGTGGTGCTGCCCCGCCCGATGTTTGCCCTCTACGAGACGGTCGTCCGCCTCTTCGACGGGCACCTGATTCCCGTGGCCCCCCGCCCGGACCTGCACTTCGACGTGGCGGTTTTGCTAGAAGCCCTCGACCGGCATCAACCGGCCCTCACGGTGTTGTGTACGCCCAACAATCCCACCGGGCTGGCGTTGTCATTTGCCGAGGTCGAACAGATTGTGGCTGCGGCGCCTGGCTTCGTGGTGGTGGACGAGGCCTATGTCGAGTTTCAGGAACAACCCAGTGCCCTTACATTGCTGCCCCACCACCCCAACCAGCTGGTGATGCGCACCTTCTCGAAGGCGTTTGGGCTGGCCGGGCTGCGCCTGGGGTTCCTCCTCGGCGCGCCGGTGGTGATCCGGGAACTGCTCAAGGCCCGCCTGCCCTTCATGGTCGACCGTCTGGCTGAGACCGCCGCCCTCACCTTGCTGGACCACCAGGACCTGCTCGACGCCCACGTTGCCACCATCAAGGCCGAATGCCAGCGGTTGATGACGGCGCTGGCGGCGCTTCCGGGGGTACACGTCCTGCCCTCCCAGGCCAACTTTGTACTGTTCAGGACCCCCCTCGACCCGACCGTACTCTTCACCCGGCTGGCTGAGGCCCAGGTGCTGGTCCGGGGCATGGGCGGGTATCCTGAACTCCAAGGCTGGCTGCGGGTAAACGCCGGAACCCCCGCTGAGAACCAGGCTTTTGTGGAGGCGTTGAAACAGCTACTGTTCGCAGCCAACCTGTCCTGACCCCCTGTATGCCCCGGCCGGAGGCCGTTGAACCTGTTTTTAGACGATGGAGTACATTCAGGTAGAGATCATTGGCTTGTCCACCAGCCCCTCCAGTGGCGGGGCTTTTGCGCTCGTGCTCGGAGAGGCCGCCGGCAACCGCCGCCTCCCGATCATCATCGGGGCGTTTGAGGCACAAGCCATTGCCCTCGAACTCGAGAAGATTCAGCCCCCCCGCCCCATGACGCACGACCTGCTGCGGGACCTGTTCGAGGCCCTCGGCTCGGAAGTGGTGGATGTGGTGATCGATGAGCTGCGCGACGGGACGTTCTATGCCAAGATCCGCTACGTCCACGACGGCGAGGAGGGGCAGCTCGACGCCCGCCCCAGCGACGCCGTAGCCCTGTCGGTGCGGGTGGGGGCCCCCATCCTTGTAGCCCCAGCGGTGCTCGATGAAGCAGGCATCCCTACCGACGACGATACCTTCCCGGCCGTGGCCCCTGCCGAAAAGCCCGTCGAGGAAGAGCCATCGGCATCTCCCACCAAGCCCACCTTGAAGCGGATGATGGACCTGCTCGAAAAAGCCATCCTGGATGAGGACTACGAGCGGGCCGCCCAGCTCCGCGACGAGATTGAGAAGATGCGGGGCGACAAGAACTGAAACGTTTTCGACGGCCTCGGTACGCATCAGGGACGTTCCGCCGGGCGTCCCTGTCCTGTTTCACCCGAACCCACATGCCGCTTGACACCTGTTATCCCTTCGGTTGAGATCCCGCCGTTGCAGCGTGTCCCGTTCGACACGCTCCACACCTTTTCTCCCCTGTTCCAGCACTATACGCAGCACTTCGACACGCTGGCCGGCTTCTACGCAGGGGATTTCCAACAGGTCGAAGCCCGTCGGGCCGCAGCCGAGCGGGCGGCGACCTGGCCCCGCGACCGCGAGATGCTCGTGGCCGTCTTGCTTGAACAAAATGCCCGCTGGGGAATGGATGCGGCCACCCGTGCCAACCTTGAGGCGCTGCGCCACCCGGAGGCTGTTGCGGTAGTCACCGGGCAGCAGGTAGGACTGCTCACCGGCCCGCCCTATACTCCCTACAAGACCATCACCACCTTGCAACTGGCCCGGCAGATGGCCGCCGAAACCGGGCGCCCTGTGGTACCGGTGTTCTGGCTGGAAGGAGAAGACCACGACTTCGACGAGGTCGCCTCGGTGACCGTCCTGCAAGGCAACGACCTGGTTCGCCTCACCTATGCCGGGGTTACCCGTCCGGAACACGGCAATGTCGGTCCTGTCGGCCGCCTCGTGCTGACCGAGGCCATCCATCCTGTGCTGGAGGCGCTGGAGGCGGCACTGCCCCCAACAGCGTTCAAACCCGACCTCATGGCCCAGGTACAAGCCGCGTATGCACCGGGCACCACCCTGCTCGACGCCTTCGCCCGGCTCATGCGGGCCTTTTTCCCGGATCAGGGCCTGGTCTTCATCGACCCCGACGATCCCCGTCTGAAGCGGCTGGTCGCCCCGCTGTTTCGCAAGGCACTGGAGACCCCGGACACGGCGGCAGCCCGGCTGGCGGAGGCAAGTGCCCGGCTGACCCCGGCTTTCCACGTCCAAGTGCAGCCCCATCCAACGTACCTTTTCCTCTTCGAGCCGGAAGGCCGCTTTCATGTGGAAACCGGGGATGCGGCGTTTCATCTGAAGGGGCTTGACCGCGCCTATACACGCGAGGATCTGCTGGCGCTGGTCGATACCGCCCCGGCGCGTTTTAGCCCAAACGTCGTGCTACGTCCGCTCGTGCAGGACATGCTGCTGCCAACGGCGGCGTATGTGGCTGGCCCTGCCGAGGTAGCCTACTTTGGGCAATACCGGGAGCTGTACGAATGGGCCGGGGTGCCCATGCCCCTCATTTACCCGCGTGCCAGTGTCACCCTGGTTGAATCAAAGGTGCAGAAGGTGCTGGAACGGTATCACCTGTCTCTGGGCGACCTGACGGAAGAGACCGACAAGCTCTTCCGTCGCCTTGTCCTCGAAAGCCTGGATCTGGAGGCCCCGTTCGGACAAGCCCTCGGCCAGGTGAACACGGTCCTCGACGCCCTCCTCCCAGTCGTGGAACGGGTAGACCGCTCGCTGCACACGGCCCTCGACGCTACCCGTACCAGCCTGCTCAAGGAACTGGACCGGCTCCGGGAGCGCGTGGTCAAGGCCCAGAAACGTCAGCAGGAAGACCTGCGCGACCAGTTGATCCGTACCCAGGCCCACCTGATGCCGGAGGGACGGTTGCAGGAACGGACGCTCTCGCTGCTGTATTTCCTGAACAAGTACGGCCCGGAGCTAATGATCCGACTTCAGGATCGCCTCTCGCTGGACACTGCCATGCACCAGGTGCTGTCCCTCTGAAACGATGTCGCCTGTGCTGTTCAGCCCGCTGATCGAACAGGCCATTGAGCTTTCTGCCCAGTGGCATGACGGCACCTACCGCAAGAGCCGGTGGCGCGACCCCGCCTTCGACGTCCCGCCCGATGAACTCCTTGGCGTGCCCGTCATCGCCCATGTGACCACGGTGGCCCTGACGGTGCAGCGGGCCGGATGGGATGATACGACCGTGGCCGCAGCCTTCCTGCACGACGTGATCGAGGATGCCAACCAGTATGGCGAAAGCCTTCGGTATGGCGAACTGTGCACCCTGATGGGGCAGGACGTGGCCGACCTGGTGCAGGCACTGACCGAGCAGAAGCTGGATGCACACGGCCAGTATCGGACGTGGCAGGCCCGCAAGGAAGACTATGTGGCCCACTTGCTCCAGGCCCCTGCCGCCGCCGCCGCCATCAGCCTTGCCGACAAATGGCACAACCTGTGGACGATCAATGCGTCGCTGGAGCGGGGAATCAACATGTTTAAAGCTGCCCCTGGACGCCGACGTCTTAGTGCCGGCCCCGCCCAGCAACACTGGTTCCACCAGGCCGTCTTGACGGCTTCTCTGTCGCACCCGGATCCTCGCCTGATCCCCCTTCGGGAGGGGCTGGCCGCCGAGATCACCCGCTTCGAACACCTGACGCGCCCGTCCTCAGCCCAATAACCGCTGGTGTTCAATCAGGATGCAGCGGTTTGCCACATACGGCAGCCCTGCCTCTGCGGATAATTGTTCGGCCTCCTGGGAGGATACCCCCAGTTGGGTCCACACCGTCAGGTGCTCGCCCGTCTGATGGATCCGTTCCAGCGCTTCGGCCACCACCCCGGCAGTGTACTGGGGCCTGCGGAACACATTGACCACATCGAGGCGCAGGGTGGCCGGCACAGCGGCCAGGTTCGGCCACGCCTGTTCCCCCAAGGCTTCTGCAATCGTAGGGTTGATCGGAACCACCCGATAGCCCACCTGCTGCAAATACCGGGCGATGTTGTAGCTGGTGCGCCCCGGTCGGTTGGAGCACCCGACCACAGCAATCGTGCGGGCCGATGCCAGTATTTGTTTCAGGTCTACCATCAGCACGTTTCAGCGTTCGGGTTTGCGGGCCTCCACCATCCGGGGTTTCCTGGCCAGGTCATGCGCCAACTGCACCGATGCGTAGCCGTGCTGCTCCAGCAAGTTACACACCGCCCCACCGAAATCTGCGTGCGTCTCCACGACCAGCCA
Organism: uncultured Rhodothermaceae bacterium; assembly: GCA_964561865.1. Taxonomy (GTDB): domain Bacteria; phylum Bacteroidota; class Rhodothermia; order Rhodothermales; family CAZLRO01; genus CAZLRO01. The sequence goes on from CAZLRO010000226.1 coordinate 4,996, forward strand.
GCCTCCAGGTATGAGCAACGACATGGCGGCATGGGCCAGGGCCGTGTAGTGCTGTAGCGGGTCTGTATCGACAAAGAGCGCCAGCGCAGGCTCGAAGTCGCGCACCTCCGGGGCCAGGGAAGACGCCTCTTCGCGTAAAATGTAGGGGGGGTTCGAGACGATCAGGTCCAGTGCGGAGGGCATCTGTGCAGCAAACCCGGCAGCCTGCAGGTCGGCTTCAAGAAACTGTACTGGACACTGATGCCGGACGGCATTCTGCGCGGCAACCGCGAGCGCACGCGGGTTGAGGTCGCATGCCCATACGCATGCATCCGGGCGTTGGTGCTGTATCGTCACGGCGATGCACCCACTGCCCGTGCCTACGTCCAGCACCCGCGGAGTTGGCACCGAGGCCAGCCGCGCAAGCCCCCGCTCGGTGACCTGCTCGGTTTCGGGACGCGGGATGAGCACATCCGAAGTGACCAGGAAGCGCAACCCGAAAAACTCGGTGTACCCGACGATATACTGCACCGGTTCATGCTGCAACCGCCGGGTTAGCAAGGTCTCCAGAAAGGCCGCCTGTTCGGGGGAGACCGGGTGTTCAGGAAAGGCATACAGCCCTGTACGGGAGATGCCGAGCGCGTGTTCGAGCAGCCATTCGGCCTGTCGCCGTGCTTCGTCGATCCCTCCCTGCTCCAACTGACGGAGGGTATGATGCAGCAAGCTGCGGCGTGTCATGTCCGGGGAAAGGTCCAAACGACAGCGCCCTGCTGCCACGAGGCAACAGGGCGCTGAAAAAAAGACCCCGGCAACGACCTACTCTCCCACCAGGAGGCAGTACCATCGGCGCGGCAAGGTTTAACTTCTCTGTTCGGAATGGGAAGAGGTGGGACCCTTGCGCTATAGCCACCGAGATCAAACGGTGCAGGCAACCCCGGGGGGGGCCTGTTGACATGAAGACTGTTCCGTAGCGCGCATCGCAAAGGCAATCGCGAGCACTGCGTACACCATAGGGGTGTGTAGAAGCAAAGCGCGTTAAGTCTGATGGGTAATTAGTACGGCTCGGCTGAACACATTACTGTGCGTATACCTGCCGCCTATCAACGTCCTCGTCTCGGACGACCCATAAGGGAGACCTCATCTTGTGGCGGGTTTCGTGCTTAGATGCTTTCAGCGCTTATCCCGTCCGAACATAGCTACCCTGCGATGCAGCTGGCACCACAACAGGTACACTAGAGGTTCGTCCATTTCGGTCCTCTCGTACTAGAAATAGGACCACGCAAGTCTCCAACGCCCACAGCAGATAGGGACCGAACTGTCTCACGACGTTCTGAACCCAGCTCACGTACCGCTTTAATGGGCGAACAGCCCAACCCTTGGGACCTACTTCAGCCCCAGGATGCGATGAGCCGACATCGAGGTGCCAAACCCTCCCGTCGATGTGGACTCTTGGGGAGGATA
>CAZLRO010000227.1:0-257 GCA_964561865.1 uncultured Rhodothermaceae bacterium
ACGGCCATCAGGTTCGGGTTGTTGTTGACGGCGGTGTACTGGGCCTGAACGAAAGGCTGAAACGACCGGGTGGATTTCAGATAGAACCCGGACACCAGGTTCAGCCCCAGGTCGGTTTCCGCATCCGCCTCAAAGCCCCCGACGGAATCGAACGAGAACCGTTGCACACCCGTGCCCATGCCCATGTAGGGGCTGAGGATCAGCACTTGCGGGCAAGGATTAAGGAGGATATTCACGTCGAGTTGGTAGAACGTGGC
>CAZLRO010000227.1:267-6424 GCA_964561865.1 uncultured Rhodothermaceae bacterium
CGTCCGTTCAGGGTGGTGGGGAAGCCGAACAGGTCGATATTCAGCGTGTCCACGTCGTAGCGGGCATCGGCGCCGAAGACGAGGAAGTCCTCCTCCAGGTCCATCCGGTAGCCGAAGGCCGGGCCTACCAGGAACTGGGCCGAGGCCGTGGAACTGACGGCCAGTCCCAGGAGCAGCACCAGCAGTGTTGTACGCATACGGATACCTCGTTGATGGAAGGGAGAAGGTTCAGGGGAGTTCGGTTTCGACCAGCGGCTGCCGGGTCGGACGGGCGTAGCGTTCATGCCAGAGCGATGGGATGTTCGGCGTCCACGTTGGCAGGAGCAGGGTCAGGGCGATCTCTTCGAGGGCTGAGGCGGCCAGGGTGAGGGCGGCCACGCGGAACGGCCAGGAGGGACCGTCCAGCACCAGCACCAGCGCGCCGATGCACAGCAGCCATGCCACCCCCTTGGCCGCCCAGGTGTGGTAGGCCGTGAGGCGGCGGTACTTGAGCAGGCCGAAGGGTATGGGCAGGACATAGCCCACCACAACGAGCAGCACCCAGGCGGCTTCCTGCCGCACGACCTCCGGCCAGAGCCACCACACACACAGCGGCGTCGCCAGGTACACGGACAGGTCTGCCCAACTGTCGAGGTGGACGCCGAGTACGGTGTGCTGGTTGAGCAGGCGGGCCAGCAGGCCATCGAGGACGTCGGAGACGAGCGAGCAGGCGATCACCCACAGGAACAGCTGTTCCTGCCCCTGCCAGGCCAGCACCAGCAGCACCGGCGTCAGCACCAGGCGCAAGAGGCTGAGCAGGTTGGGTATCGTGAACATGTCGGCGTGTTCAGGCTTTTCCAGGACATGCTGCCGGGCAATATCCTGTAATGCCATAACGTAAACAAGGGTGTGGCGAGTTTTTTCACAACAGAGCGGCACACGGACATCATCCATGACACGCGTCGGCCTGCGCCTGAACCACCTCGTGAACATACACGTCTCGGTGTTCTAGCGGCGTGGTAGTTCATTTGATACAACGGTTGGGTAATCGTCGGGGCTGATGGTATATTCCCTGCGCCCTCGATCCTGCGCCCTGCTGCCATGCCGGTACCACCTGTCTCTTCGCGCCTTTCCCGCGGCCTGCTGCACTGGGGCCGGGGGTTTGGCGGCGCGTTCCTCGCTGTCGCCCTGGGCCAGCGGCTCAGCCGGTTCCTGTTCCAGCGCTTCGTGCTGCGCCTGGTCATCGAGGCCCTCGGCTTCGCGCTCGTCGGCTTCCTCACGCAGCGGCTCATGGACTGGCTGGGCCGCCGCCGGTGAGGGGTCCCGCCTCCTTACCCTTTCGGCTCTTCCGGATACAGCGCCCCCACCCATTCGGCATAGCCGTTGAACAGTTGGGTGGGCACCCGGCGGATGTCCTCGGCGTTGGTGATGAACCGCTCGGAAGCCTGGCTCCAGCGTGGATGCGGCACGTTTGGGTTCACGTTCGAGAGGAAGCTGTATTCCGCCGGTTGGAGATCGTTCCAGAACGTCTTCGGCTGCCGGTCGGTGAACTCGATCTCGACGAGCGCTTTCGGGTTCTTGTAGCCGTATTTCCACGGCATCACCAGGCGGAGGGGGGAGCCGTTCTGCTTTGGCAGGGGTTCGCCATAGGCCCCGGTGGCGACGAAGGCCAGGTCGTTCATCACCTCGTCCATGCGGAAGCCCTCGTAGTAGGGCCAGGGGTACCAGGGCGAGCCTTTCAGCCCCGGCATCTCGTCCGGGCGGTTGGCACTCACAAACCGGACATGGGTGGCTTTCGAGAGCGGTTTGCAGCGTTCGATGAGGGTGCGCAGCGGGAAGCCGGTCCACGGCACGGTCATCGACCATGCTTCCACGCACCGGAAGCGGTAGAGGCGTTCTTCGAGCGGGATGGATGTCATCAGCGCCGCCACGTCCAGCGTGAACGGCTTCTCGACCAGCCCTTTCACCCGGAGCGTCATCGGGAACGGCTCGTAGGCCCCCACATGCGGCCACACCTCTTTCAGGTCACCCTGGTTGATGAACTCGTAGAAGTTGTTGTAGGAGGCATGGGCCAGCCGGTCGCTCACCCCGCGTTCCGGCACGGTGAACGCTGCATTCCGGGCGGCGGGGAAGCCCTGCCGTGGGGCGTTGGCCGGGATGGTGTCCAGCGGCCCGACCGGGGGCGGCAAGGCCCCGTTGCTGCTCCGGGCGGCGTCGGGCGCACAGCCGAGCAGGCCCGTCCCCAGCGCCAGGCCGAGCGTGCCATACCCCATCTGTCGCAGGAAGGCCCGGCGGTTCTGGTAGAGGGCCAGATCGGTCACGTCGCGCTCGCGTGCCTGCCAGCCCGGCGGGAGCAGGAGGTTGGGCATATACACCTGAAATGCAGTTTTCCCTTGGTCGAACGAACATACGCCGACCTTACACGCTTTCTCCACCCCGACAGAAAAATGTTAACAATCGTGAGGAATGGGTGAGGGAGGATGGTACGCTCACGGCGTTCGCTTTGGTTTAAGACGGATCCAAAGGCCGCAGGCCGTCCCTCACCCATCATGCCCATGCCCGGCAGCCCAGTGCGAGAGCAGATCGGCCTCCCCGCCTGACTGGATAGTCTCGGCGAGGCGTTCGCCCAGGAGCGGGCCGAACTTGAACCCGTGCCCGGAGAAGCCCGTCATCACCCAGGCCCGGTCGTGTCGTGCCAGGATGAACCGCTCTTCGGGCGCAACGGTGTAGAAACAGGTGCGGGCGTGGTCGAGGGCGTAGCGTTCCAGATCAGGAAGGCGGCCCAGCGCCAGTTCGTACAGGTAAGCGATCTCTTCCAGCCGGGTGAGGCGGTCTTCGTCCGGAGTGCCCAGCCGGGTGAACCGGTGGTCGCCGACCTTGAGGACCGTCTCTCCACGAGGAGGAACCAGATAAAACCCGCGCTCCGGGTGGAGGTCCAGCACCATCGGGGCCTCTTGCCAGGCCGCGAGCAGGTCGGCGGGCGGCTTCAGGTAGAGGACCACCTGGCGCGAGGGCTGCACCTGTTGGGCCACTTCGGGCCAGAGCCGGGGCAGCCAGGGGCCAGCCGCCACGCACAGCAGGTCCGCAGCGTCCGTCGCGCCCCCTTCCAGCGTCAACCGTGCCGCCACTGGGTCGAGGTCGGCGACGCGGGTGTTGGAGCGAAGATGTACCCCCTGGTCGGCGAGCCAGGTAGCCAGGTGGGCTACGATGGGGCGGGCCAGCAGCAGCCCCCCGGAGGCGGCGAAGAAGGCGCGTTCATGTGCGCCGAGCTGGAACAGCGGGAAGCGGGTGTGCAGGGCAGGGGCATCCAGCCAGGTGAACGGGTGGCCCATCGCCGCCAACCCCTGCGCCGAAGCCCGCATCCACGGGTCGTCGGCGTCGCCCAGGACGAGCGTGCCCGTCGGGTAGTAGAGCCGCACGCCGAGGTCGTCCCAGAGCCGTCCCCAGGCCGCAAACGCTGCATCAACCATGCGGGCATAGCCATCGAGGACACCGTAGGGGTAGCGGATGAGCCGGTGCTGGTCCACCGACGACCCGTGTTCGTGCGGGATCGGGCCTTGCTCGTACACCGTGACGGCAGCCCCGGCCTTGACCAGCGCCCGCGCCACCGACAGCCCCATAATGCCTGCCCCAACGACCAGCACACGCATACCGCCGTACCCGACCCGTAGAGTTCGTCTGGTCCAAGATACAGCAGTCGGACGCATACCGCGCAGGACTACTGCGTGCCCTTGCGTTTGCTGGTAGACGTGTCGATCACCGCATCGGCAGGCTTCTGGAGGCGGGACGGGTCGAACGGCTGGTCGAACCGGTAGTTGGTGATGATGTGGTAGCCATAGGTGGTGCTGCCGTCCAGACTGGTCGTGTGGAACCGGGCAGGCATGAGCAGCCCCTCCACGCGGGTGAAGGTGTCGTGGATGCGGAGGATCGGGCCGAGGAGCTCTCCGGGTGGCAGGTCGTAGGCATCCAGCATCGGGCCATAGCCGAGGGTATATTCATACCCCTGCAATCGGTAGGTATCCGGATCGATGTACAGGTTGAAGGCATCCAGGGCCGTCTTGCCGACGGTCGGCTCCTCGACGAACGTCATCCGCACGGTGAGGTAGGTCTTGTCGAAGCCGGGCAGGTGGCCCTCGCCGGGTTCGCCGAGGCGCACACTGGCATCCTGGGTGAGCCAGGGCAGGTTGAGGAAGTAATAGAAGAAGTGGACCATGAACCGGGGTGTATTACCCATCTGCCAGTTGGTCGTCCACGTCTCTTGCCCATCGTAGACGAGCCGGGCCTCGTCGAGCGTCCACTCCTGTACGACGCGGCGGCGGCCCTGCTCGATCTGCTCCTGGGCATACCACCAGGGGTTCTCGCCCTGCTGGGCAGCGAAGGGATTAAAGAAGGTGTTGTCGTAACGGATGGAGGGGGCGGCCTTCCAGCGGGCCATCCCGCCGTGGGCCTCGATCATCCGGGCAACCACCGCGCGGGCACGGGCCTGGCCGGAGGCATCGGCGGGGACCTGCGCACGCACAGGCAGGACAAGGCAGGCAAGCAACAGCAGAAGGAGCAGGGATAGCCGGGAGGTCATGGCGGGTTGGAGCGCTGGTGGTGAAAAACAATCCCAGCATACCCCATCCGGCTACAGGCTGCCTGACAGCGGGCTAACAAACCTCAAACATTGTCCTAACAGCGCGCTGGTACAGGGCCACCTGGCGGGTGCCCATGAAGCGCTGGGTGCGGTGTGAGGAGGGTCTTCAGGCAAGAAGCTACCCCGGAGGAGGAATGGTCAAAATTTTTTTGAGAAAGTGCGATTTTTCTGCGAAAGCTGGAAAAGCCCTCCGTTCCATTTTGAGACGAAGGCGATAGAGATCGCCACCCCATACGGGTTGTGCCTTACCACTTTCTTTACTACCGTACACGCGGAGACAGCGATGAAAAAGCACAATGGTTTCCCCGAATCTAGCCACCCCGCTTTTGCGGTATGGGCTTATCGTCTAGGGTTTATCCTGAGCGCCCTCACGGTGCTCTTCACCCCCGGCAATGCACAGGCACAATATTCCAGTACAGTGCGACGGCAGTTGGAGCAGGTTCAGTCCTCGGTAGCAAATTATGGCTTCGAGCGCAGCCATGACTTCACGATTGACAAAATGGATGAAGGCGAGAACGAGTATTTCACAGTTACGCTGGATCGTGGCCGGGCGTACATGATTGCAGGCGCTTGCGACCAGGATTGCTCAGACGTGGATTTGAAAATCTTCGATGAGAACTGGAACGAGATCGATGCTGATCGGCGTACAGACGACCTGCCGATAGTAGCTGTCGAACCTAGCTGGACTGGACGGTTCAACATCAAGGTGACGATGTATGAATGTTCGAGCGAACCCTGCTACTATGGTGTCGGTATTTTTGAACGGTAATGATCTCAGGAGGATTGGGCAGTGGTTTGCCGAATACGGAAGGCCGGGGCCGAACGCTCCGGCCTTCTGGCGTCTGGATCAGGTGGTGCTGGTACGCGCATGGACAAGCACCGCCGCGGCCAGGTCTTCGAGGGCCGTACCGACGGACTTGAACAGGGTGATCTCCCGGTGGTGCTCCCGTCCGGGGACGCTACCCCGCGCCAGGTCGAACAGGTCGCCCTGGAGGTCTGAGGGCTGGATCACCCCGGTGTGCAGGGGCTGGACGAGGTCGCCGGCCTCGTGGAGGGCCTCGCGCGTGTCGACGAAGAGGCGGGCGCGGCGCAGGGCCTGGTCGTCGGCCTCGCGCAGGTGCGGGGTGAAGCCGCCGACGAGGTCGAGGTGGGTGCCGGCCTGGAGCCAGACCCCTTCCACCAATGGACGATCGCTCAGCGTGGCACAACAGACCACCTCGGCCCAGCGAACGGCACCGGGCAGGTCGGTCGTGGCGGTGGCGTGCAGGCCCGGACGGCTCAGGGCCTCGGCCAGCAGCACCGCCTTCGCCGGGGTGCGGTTCCAGATGCGCACCTCGTGGATGGGGCGGACGCTGGCATGGGCAGCAATGAGGTGGGGGGCCAGCGCCCCGGCACCGACCATCAGCAGCCGGGTGGCGTCCCGCCGGGCCAGGTAGGTGGCTGCCAGCGCCGAAGCTGCCGCCGTCCGTACCCGCGTCAGCGCCGTCCCGTCGATCAGGCAGAGGGGCACGCCCGTGTGGGGGTCGAGCAACAGGTACGCTC
>CAZLRO010000228.1:0-6417 GCA_964561865.1 uncultured Rhodothermaceae bacterium
ACCGTTTCCGCTTCGGTGAAACGAATCAGTTCGTTGATGAGCATGGTCGTCGCCGAAAAGCTGCGTGGCCCCGTGAGCAGTTGAAATGCACCGGGTTCTTGCAGGAGCGGGAGTTCAAGCAGGGGGCGAAGGAAGGGCGGGATAAGATTGCCGTTGCCACCATTGTTGAGCCGGAGGTCGAGGATCACCCCCTGCGCACGGCGCGACGCAATCAAGTCCTTGAAGGTGTTGCCCCATTCAATAAACGAACTTCCCTCGCTGTCAGCGATCTGGTTAAGGGCGATATAGACGACCCGCTCCCGTGAGAGCCATTCGGTTGCATAGGGCTGGTCGGCGTAGCGAATCCACCGGGGGGCCGTTTCCGGCTTGCCAGGCATCGCAGGCCATGTAACGGGTGCCCACCGGGCCGTAGGGTCGTGGTCGGGCGAAGAGGGTTGCACCATTACAGAGGCGACCTGACCATCGGTATGTGCTACTCTCAGGGTGACGGAACCGTCGGGGTTGGCGGCTCCTGCCAGTTGATAAAACGGTGCTAGCTGAAACGGAATCTGGGCCAGCCACCGAGCCGTCCAGGTGTTGTCTGCCGCCAGCACCGAACGGGCATAGGTTTCCAGGGCCTGCATCTCCATCGACCCTGCCCCAACGAGCTTTTTGCCAACAAGGGTGCTGTAAGCGGGAGCCGCAGCGCCGATATACCATCCATCTGCCAGGGCAACAGGCCAGATGGGGAGCAGTTGCCATGTAGGAGGCGGGTACAAAGCCGTATGTCCATCGCCGACGGAAGCCATCAACTGCATGAAAACGGCGGTGACCTGGTCGTCGGAAAGGGTAGGAATTTGTGCCCGCACCCGCGCCACAGACGCGGCCCATTCGGCTTCAGAAATCTGATGGAAGGGCGCAGGATGGGTTTCGCGGATCAGCCGATCCAGATAGGCCAGGTCATACTCCCATCGGCTTGTGTGATCTGCTGGTTCAGGGTTTGGAAGCCCTGCCAAAGCCCGGTACGGCTCCGTCCCAATGAGAGCAGCAAAACGAGGTCCGGTGGTGATACGCGAAAAATCCCGCAAGCCCAGATGCCGCCACGCGATTTCAAGGTGGGCGAGTGCGCCCGCAGTATCGCCTCGGACAGCGGCGCAACTCGCCAGATAAACCCGTGCCTGCCGCATCCCTGCCACCCGGCCTGTGATCCCCAACAGTACCGCCTGTTCAAGGCGTGGCGTGGCCTGTGCGCAGTTGCCTACCCCAGAGTAGGATACGCCGAGCAAATAGTGCAAAAGCCCATCGTAGGGGTTGGCCGCCACCAGGTCGGTGAAGACGGAAATGGCTTCAGGCCATGCTTCCGCTTCTACATGGGCTAACCCTTGCTCAAGGGTAGACGGTTGCGCCGCCGCAGGCATCGTCAAGAGGACGAACAGCAGCGCCCGAACAAGGCAGAAGGGTTTTGCTGGCGAGGAATGCCGCAGTGTACGCATGCGCATAGGACGTTGGGGGAACAAGCCATCTCGCTTGCAAGGAAAGGGCCAGCATCTTCATTTATAACTTCCATGAAGAAACGGACAACCGTCCTACGTTGCCACAAAATTGAAGGTTACACAAGCGCAAGGTGACGGAGGCGCTTGCTGCCTGCTCGGTAGCACCACCCGATATCCCCCCTCGGCGTGATGGGCCGATGCCGGTTCAGGCAGCTTACCAGCGCAACTGCTCCACCGCAAGCCCCATCGCCGCAGCTACTTTCTCCAGCGTCACCTTCCGGGGCTGCCGGAGCCGTTCCATCTGCGCATAGGCTGCCGGTGCAATGCCGAGGCGGGCGGCCATCTCCGCCTGGGAGAAACCCAGATGCTCGCGCCAGGCCGTCATAGGCGAAATGCCACGCTCATACGCGAGGTTAACAACCTCATTGGGAACAACACCTTGAGGACCCTCCTGAAGCCTGCGAAACTGCGCATACGGAATGACGGCGAAGGCTGGCTTTCCGTCCATTCCCACGATAAATTGAACGTCAGTACGTGTGTTCATCTCGTTTCCTGACCTCTTCGATGGTGATAACATGGACGGCTCCGTCGAAGTTGAATAGGACGCGGTAATCACCTACTTTGAGACGATAATCATATACGTGGTTGGTGAGTGCCGTGACATTCCGGGCTTTCGACAAGTCGGCCAATTCTTCCGTAACCGCATGCCGAATCTGTGCATTGGCTTTTGGTTCGATCTTTCGGAGTTGGCGCAGGGCTTTAGGCTGCCAGAAAATAGCATTCACGGGAGCATGAGCCGCTTACGAGCGGGCTATAGCGGTAAGCAATATGGGGCACCTGTCAGGGGCTTCAGCTACCCGTCCGCTAACGCCCCACCAGTTTGCGAGGCTGCACCGGCTCCTCTGCCGTCTGTGTTTCGGCTGAACCCGAAACCCCGCAGAACAGTTCCAGTCTACCTGCCCACAGCAGACGGGAAAAGAGGTTGCCCTTGCAACAGGTGTCTTCCGTAACCTCATCGTCCAGGCAGTCCTGCCCTGTTATCACCAACCCCTGACCGCCATGCCCATCCTGCACCATATCGGCCTGCTGGCGACCTGCCGGGCGGAGGGCGGGCAGGCCGCCCTCCATGCCGTCGCCGACGCGGTGCTCGTCTGGCAGGGCGAGACGGTGGTGTGGGGGGGGCCGGCAGCGGACCTGCCCGCCGCCTACGCCGCCGAACCCCGCCTCGACGCGGGCGGGCGGCTGGTCGTGCCCGGCCTCATCGACAGCCACACGCACCTGGCCTTCGGCGGCTGGCGCGCCGACGAGTTCGAGGCGCGGCTCCAGGGCCAGGGCTACCTGGAGATCGCCCGGCAGGGCGGCGGCATCGCCCGCACCATGCAGCTTACCCGCGCCGCCAGCGAGGACGCACTCGTGGCCCGCTGCCACGGCTTCCTCCACGAGATGGCCTGCCTGGGTGTGACCACCGTCGAGTGCAAGAGCGGCTACGGCCTCACCCTCGCCGACGAGGTCAAGCTGCTGCGCGTATACCGGCGGCTGCAACACGAGCAGCCCCTCGGTATCGTCCCCACGCTGCTCGGTGCCCACGTCGTCCCGCCCGAATACCGCCACGACCGCGCCGCCTACGTCCGCCTGCTGTGCGACGAACTCATCCCGCACGTCGCCACGGAGCAGCTGGCGGAGTTTTGCGATGTGTTTGTGGAAGACACCGCCTTCACGGTGGACGAGGCGCGGCAGGTCTTTGCAGCAGGGGTACGCCACGGTCTGCGCCCGAAGCTGCACGCGGACCAGCTCACGGAGGGCGGCGGGGCCGCGCTGGCCGCCGAGGTAGGGGCTCTCTCCGCCGATCACCTCGAGCATGCCTCGGCGGAGGGCTTGCGGGCGATGGCCGACGCGGGCGTGGTGGCGGTGCTGCTGCCACTGGCAACGCTCTACCTGCAACATGGCCCGGTCCAGGCCCACCGCTTCCGCGAGGCTGGCGTGGCAATGGCCGTCGCCACGGACTTCAACCCCGGCAGCGCGCCCAGCTACCACCTGCCACTGGCGATGCTGCTGGCTTGCACGCTCTACGGCCTCACCCCGGCAGAAGCCCTCAAGGGAGCAACGATCTTCGCCGCACGGGCCATCGGGCGCGAAGCCCGCCTCGGCTCGCTCGAACCCGGCAAGCAGGCGGACTTCGTCCTGATCGACGCGCCGGACGTGAACCACTGGCTCTACCACTTCCGCCCCAATGCCGCCGTCCAAACCTGGGTGCGGGGAAGGCCACTGGAGCTATAAACCGGCGTAGGCGTATGGGGTTGGGATGGGTTTGGGGATGACCTCGGATACCAAAACCGCTCGCCCCCCATCCGCCATCCGAGATCCGCCATCCGAAATTCCCCTCTTGAGAGGGGTGGCCCGCACGGCACCAGCCGGGCGGGACGGGGTGTGTTGCACCGGCTGACTGCAACGCGGGTGCTGGTACAAACGCTGCGACACCCCCCGTCTCCCCGATAAGTCAGTTTGACTATATCGGGAGCCACCCCTCTGGGAGAGAGGACTCGTGGGGTATCTGGGAGAAGGGCAACAACGCCGCGCCAGTTCCCAGCGTCGAGATTGCCACGTCGTGGTCGATCTCATGAGGTCGACCATGCTCCTCGCAATGACATGATCCGAAATCCGAGAATCGACCACCCCCATGACCGATCTCATGAGATCGGTCAACCCCTCCTGTCCAGGAGGGGCACTCTATAGGACCATTGGGGCGGCCTTCAAGCCCCAATCTGAAATCCCCAATCCGAAATCCAGTCCGCCCATGTTCACCCCGCCTGCGGTACCCTTGCCGAACACCGCACCCGACGATCCGCGTCTGGGCCACTTGCTGGGCCAGGCAGGCGCGGAGAACGCCCGCGTCGTGATCGCTGGCTTCCCGACGGACGAGGGTGTACGCATCAACGGGGGACGGACGGGGGCGGTGCTGGCACCGGACCGCATCCGGCAGTGGCTTTACCGCCTCACCCCGGACGCCCACGCACCCGAAGCGTTTGCGGACCTGCTGGCGCATACGGTAGACCTGGGCAACCTCGTGCTCGATGGTCCGCTGGAGGCCGACCAGGCGCGGCTCGGCAAAGCCCTGGCCCCCTGGCTGCACCGTGGCGTAACGGTACTCATCCTCGGCGGCGGGCATGAGACGGCCTGCGGGCATTTCCTCGGCTACGTCGAAGCCGGGCTGGATGTGTCCATCTTCAACCTCGACGCCCATGCCGACGTGCGCCCGCTCAAGGACGGACGGGCGCATTCGGGGTCGCCGTTCTTCCAGGCACTTACGCACCCGTCCGGACGCTGCCGCCACTACACCGTGGCCGGGCTGCAGCCGCACAGCCTGGCGGCGGCCCACCGCGCCTTCCTGCACGACCACGGCTGTCGCTATGCCCTGCGCGATGAATGCACGCCCACCCACCTCCACGCCCTGCTGGCAGCAGCCGAGCGCCGCTGCATGGTCACGCTCGACCTCGACGCGCTCGACCAGGCCCATGCCCCCGGCGTGAGCGCCCCCACCACCGACGGGCTGGACCTTGCCACCTGGCTGGACTTCGCCGAAGCCGCCGGGCGCAGGCCCCACTTCACCTCGCTGGACGTGGTGGAACTCTGCCCGCCCCTCGACCGCGACGACCAGACCGCCCGTGTGGCGGCGCTCACCCTCTGGCGGTTTCTCAAAGGGCACACGGCGCGTTAAATTGGAACGTTCGCCCCTCGCAGCGGTGCTCCGGAGGCGAAGCCCTGCCCCCCGAACCCCAGCCACGCATGGACATCACCATCCTCACCACCGGCGGCACCATCGACAAGATTTATTTCGACGCCACGAGCGAGTATGAGGTCGGAGAGCCGCAGATCGCCTACATCCTGCGGGAAGCCAACTTCACCCCTGCCTACCGGATCGAGAAGCTCTTTCGCAAGGACAGCCTGGAACTGACCGACGAGGACCGGGCCGTCATCGCCGAGCGGGTGCGGAACGAACCGTGCCGCCGCATCGTCATTACACATGGCACCGACACGATGGTGCAGACGGCCCAGGCCCTGACCGGCGTCACCGGCAAGACGGTGGTGTTCGTCGGCTCGCTCAGCCCGGCACTGTTCAAGGTCAGCGACGCCGAGTTCAACATCGGCTTTGCCATGGCTGCCGTGCAGACACTGCCCGAAGGGATCTATATCGCCATGAATGGTCGTATCTTTGATCCACAACATGTGCAGAAAAATCGTTCGATGAACCGGTTCGAGGCACGGTAACTCCCAACATGAGGGGCTGGCAATATATTGCCCTGCTGCTGGCCGGGGCAGGCGCGTCCGTACACGCCCAGACCCCGGTGTGCGACCCAGCGACGGTGGCGGCCCAGCACCTCACCCGCCTGGTTGCAACCGATATCCCTTGGTCCGTCCAGCAACAGACGGCCTTTGCCGGTTACCATTATCTCGACCTCACCGCCGGGCAGGACTGGTGCGACCTCCCAGCCGGGATGCCCGTCCTGCTGGTGGTCCACGACGCGACAGGAAGGGAAGTAGCCCGGCTTGCCGACGGCTGGTACCTGCCCGGACGCCACCGCGTGCGCCTCGCGGCCACTGGCTGGCCCGCCGGGGTGTACCTCGCCACGCTGACGACGGCCGCTGGCCGCCGGACCGTGCAGCTGGTCCATGTGCCCTGAACCGCTGGCCGATGAACCCCGCCCTGCTGCACCTCGAACCGCTCCAGATGCACCATGCCACGCACGTCCAGCGGCTGGCCGAGCATCCGCAGGTGACGGCTACGACCAACCTGCCCCACCCCTACCCGCCCGACGGCGCCCGCACCTGGCTGCGCCACTACCTCCGCTGCCACGCCGCCGGCAAAGAGCATGTGTTCGCCATCATGGCGTCTGCGGAAGGGCTGGTCGGGGTCACTGGCCTCATCGACGTGTCCCGGAAGCACCAC
>CAZLRO010000229.1:0-6408 GCA_964561865.1 uncultured Rhodothermaceae bacterium
GGGCACCACCTCGGTCAGCCCGTTGAAGCCGGTGACGCTGCCCTTGACGGCGTAGCGGTTACCCTCGGTGATAGTGGGGTTGAGGCTGCCGGCGAAGAGGGCCACGCCGCCGGTCTCGTCCTGGACGTAGGCCAGCAGGTTGTCTCCGTCGAAAGTGCCACTGCCCGCCGTCGCCACGCCCTCGACGGCCACGCGGTTTCCGGCATCGACCGGCTCGCCGTTGGCGTCCACATCGCGGATGTTCGAGATCGGGATGGTCACGTAGGCGACAGGCGAGGTGAGGATGTCGGTGAGGGTGCCGCCGTCGGTGGCCGTCTCGACGGTGAAGGTGTAGGTGCCGTCGTTGCTGAGGCCGGTGGTCTCCGGGGTGGTCAGCCCGGTGAGGGTGAGGGTGCCGGTGTCGGTGTTGGTCAGGGCTGCGCCGGTGATGGTGACGGTCTGCCCACTGACGGTGGCCGAGGCGCCGGTGAAGCCGCTCCCGGAGAGGGCGACGCCTGCCAGGCTGAGGCCGACCCAGCCGCTGGGCACGGTCACGGCGGCCTGGGCCAGCGGCCCGGCGGAGACGCCGGTGAGGGTGACGGCGAGGGACTGGGCGGACTGGTTGCGGAAGAAGAGGTCGGTGCCGCTAAGGTCACCTCCGATGTTCGCCAAGGTGGCCGAGCCATTGCCATCCTGGGCACCCCCTCCCCCGCCTCCGCCTGCATCCGTGACGGTGAAATCGGCGGTGGGCATCGTCTGGCGGTTGGCATCATCTCCCGACCAGTTCGCCGGGTTGCCCAGGGCCGCCAGCAGGTCGGCCCGCGTCCCGGTGGTGATGCCCACATACACCTGGTTGTCGAACTCGTTGAGCGCCACCGCCGTCTCGCCGTTGACCAGGCCCGTCGGCAAGTCCGACGTGTTGGTGCTGGTGGCATCGTCCTGCCAGACCGCGGCCCCCTCGTTGTTCAGGGCGTAGAGCAGCGTCGGGGTGGCGGCGTCGCCCTGGTAGGCGATGATCTGGTCGCCACTGGTGGAGAAGAGCGGGCCGGTGAAGCTGGGGTTGACGACGGTGCCTGCCGGGACGGAGGCAGTGGCCGTCCAGGTGAACGTTCCTTCGCCGGAGCGGAAGCCGCCCGCGGCCAGCCAGCCGTTGTCGGTGAAGTTGATGACGGTGCCCGCCGGGAGTTCAGTCAGGGCGACGAAGGCGAATTCGTCGGGGTCGTCGCTGTTGATGCCGACGAAGGCGATGTCGCCGGGGCTGAGGGGCTGGGCCTGGGTCTGAACGGCAAGGGCAATCCCGACGAGCCACAGGAGAGGCAGAAAACGGCGCATGGTGCTGGTGGTTGGGCGAAAAGGAATCGGTCTGTACAAGCCAGCGGAGGGTGTGAAGCCTTGCGCCCCACACCCTCCGCAAGCGGTCGATGGAGGAAGTTACTTCATCAGCGAGAGGGTTCGGGTGAACGTCTGTTGCGGGGTGGTCAACTGTAGGAGGTAGAGGCCGCTGGGCAGTGTGCTGGCGTCGAAGACCACTGGGTACGTTCCTGCCCCGAAGGTACCATCAGCCAGGATACGGACTGCCCGACCCAGCAGGTCGTACACTACGAGCCGCACCTTCGCCGTTTCAGGCAGGGCAAACGTCACCGTCGTGGACGGATTGAAGGGGTTCGGGTAGTTCGGCAGCAGGGCATAGGCAGTGGGTAGTACCGCCTCGGCCTTGGTTTCGCCCTTCGCAAGGGCCGTAACGAGGGAGAAGAAGTTGTCGGAGTCATCGCGCAGCGTGGAAGTGGTCACGCTCTGGATACGCACCTTGTAGTCGCTCGCTGCCGTGAGCGTCGTCGGGATCGTCCAGTCGAAGCTGCCATCGGACGGAGTGTTGTTAGCGATGGTGGCAACGATGGCTGTGCCCTTGATGAGGCGGATCGAGACGTTCTCTGTGATGTTATCCGTCCAGGTGATGGTTTGTGTGGAGCCGAGCACCCAGCTTTCCCCGCCGTTGGGCACCGTCACGGTGATCGAGGCGGCGGCGCCGGTAAGGGTGAAGAAGTTGTCGGAGTCGTCGCGCAGCGTGGAAGTGGTCACGCTCTGGATACGCACCTTGTAGTCGCTCGCTGCCGTGAGCGTCGTCGGGATCGTCCAGTCGAAGCTGCCATCGGACGGAGTGTTGTTAGCGATGGTGGCAACGATGGCTGTGCCCTTGATGAGGCGGATCGAGACGTTCTCTGTGATGTTATCCGTCCAGGTGATGGTTTGTGTGGAGCCGAGCGCCCAGCTTTCCCCGCCGTTGGGCACCATCACGGTGATGACCGGGGTGTCGTTGTCGGTGATGGTAAGGGTGAATGTGCTGGCGCCGAGGGAGTCGGCATCGGACGCGAGGGTGAAGGTGAAGTCCTCACTGGCTTCGATGGCTGTGTCGTCGTTGAGGGCGAAGGTGGCATTGAGCGTGGTGCCACTGGCGGTGCCCGCGGCAAAGACGAGCGTGTCCGCGGTTGCGCCGGAGAAGTCGGCGGCATCGCCCGTGGTCAGGCTCACGGTGGCCGTGACCTCCTCCGTGCTCGGCAGGCCGTCGCTCGTGGTAAGGACGACGGACAGGTTCACCGCGCCGTCGCCTTCGTTGGCCGTGGCGCTGGTGGGGTTGAACGCCACGGACGTTGTTTGCGGGAAGATGACCGTATGGGTTCCTGGTGTGGCATTCTCGTTCGTATAGGGCACGATCTGGAAGGCGCTCACATCGAAAGCGCCCTCGTTGGGCGTGTTGCCGTAGCGTATCACCTGGCTGTCGGTGTATTCCCAGGCGGTGCCGGAACCGTCGATACCGAGTTCGCCGTAGCGGTCCAGCACGAAGTTGACGATGGCATCGTAGAGTTCATATACGTCGTCACCGTTGCCGCTGATGGTGCCGGAGGTCTGGTCGGGCATTTCGGTAGCGAAGGCACCGCCCCAGGCCGGATCGAAGTCGTCGTCGGCTACCACGTACACGTCGCCCGGTGCCAGGCTCACGGCGTTCAGCGGGACGCTGCCCGGCGTGGTGCTGCCGTTGGCATATCGGCGGATTTGAAGGTCACCGAGGGTGTAGGTGTCGGTCGGATGGGCGTTGTAGACCTCCACATATTTGGGCGTGCCGCCGGTGTTCGTCCCGTCCACGACCTCGCTGATGAGCAGGCCGGGGAAGCGGTTCACGGGCGGCTCGTTATCCGTCAGGGTGAAGGTGAGGGTGTCGGGGTTGGCGATGAGGGCGTTGGCACTCACGTTCTGGAGGGCAAACACGAAGGTTCGGGAACCGGTGAGCACAGCATCGTCGGTCAGGAAGAGCGTGACCGTCTGCGGCGAGGCGTCCCCGGCGGGGAACATCACGGTCTGGGATGAGAAGCTGCCGATGTCGCCGGGGTCGCCCGTGCCGCCCACGAGGGCGACGGTGGCCTCGACGGTGGAGCCGGGCGTATTGCTGATCTCGACGGTGAGTGTGGCCGTGCCATCTCCTTCATTGGCGGTGGCGCTACTGCTGGCGAAGTTGACGCTCGGCTCGTTGTCGAGCAGGGTGAGGGTGAAGGCGCTCACGCCCACATTGTCGGCGTCGAGGCTGCTGAGGGTGAAGCCGAAGACCTCGGTGGTTTCGGGCAGGTTGTCGTCGAAGATCGAGAAGGTCGCATCGAGTGTGGTGCCGCTGGCTGTGCCAGCGGGGAAGGTTACGTCGATGCTGGTAGTGCCGCTAAAGTCGGCAGCGTCGCCGCTGGTCAGGGCAACGGTAGCCGTGACAGCCGCGTCGGAGGGCATGCCGTCGTCGGTGGTGAGGATGATGGGGATGGAGAGCGTCCCGGCCTCCTCACCGAGCGTGGCGCTGGTGCTGTTGAGCGCGAGGGTGATGGCTCCGCTACCGCCACCGCCGTCGGTGATGGTGAACGGCCCCGGCGGCATCGTCTGGCGCGTCGCATCGCTGCCCGACCAGTTCGCCGGGTTGCCGATGGCCGCCAGCAGGTCGGCCCGCGTCCCGGTGGTGATGCCCACGTAGACGACGTTGTCCAGTTCGTTGAGCGCCACCGCCGTCTCGCCGTTGACCAGGCCCGTCGGCAGGGCGGAAGTGTTGGTGCTGGTGGCGTCGGTCTGCCAGACCGCGGCGCCTTCGTCATTGAGGGCATAGATCAAGGTAGGCGTGCTCGCGTCGCCCTGGTAGGCGATGATCTGGTCGCCACTGGTGGAGAAGAGCATGGTGCCCACGCCAGGGTTGACGACGGTGCCGGCTACGACCAGGTCGGAGGCCGTCCAGGTGAGGGTGCCTTCGCCGGTGCGGAAGCCGCCCGCGGCCAGCCAGCCCTGGTCGGTGAAGCTGATGACGGTGCCAGCGGGCAGGTCCACGAAGGGGACGAAGGCGAACTCGTCCGGGTCGTCGCTGTTGATGCCGATGAGGGCGATGTCGCCGGGGGCCAGCGTTTGGGCTGGGGCTGCGGCAACCAGCAGGATGGCCCCCAGCAGGAGGCAGTACAGGTGTTTCATACAGAGCGGGGAAAAAGGGGGTGGGACAATGAGACGATTCCTTCGCCGGATCGGGATGTCGCAGGACTAATACTTACGCTATACCCTAGACAAAAACGCATCCCCCAGCGACCCTCAAGGTTCCACAAGAAACGCAAAAAGGGGCAGGCATGCCACCCCTGGCCTGCACCTTAATACCATCGTAATACGTGTGGTTGCCTCCGGGACCAGCCGTGCGGCTAGAGGTCGCCCTGCTGCATCAGGCGGACGGCATGGTCTGCGGCGCGCGCCGTGAGGGCCATGTAGGTGATCGAAGGGTTCTGACAGGCCGAGGAGACCATGCAGGCGCCGTCCGTCACGAACACGTTGGGCACCTCGTGGAGCTGGTTCCAGCCGTTGAGGACGGAGGTCTTTGGGTCATGGCCCATGCGGGCAGTGCCCATCTCGTGGATGCCCAGCCCCATCTCGGCCCCAAGGCCGCCGGGGGTATGGTGATCGAAGGTCTGGATGTTTCTGCCGCCACAGGCCTCGAGCATCTCGGCGCAAGCCGCCACCACGTCCTTGCGCATCGCCAGTTCGTTCGGCCCCCACTCGGCGCTGAAGCGCAGCTTCGGGATGCCATAGGGGTCCACCTCCTCCGGGTCGAGTTCCATGTAATTGTCGTACCGGGGCAGGGTCTCGCCAAACGCGGTCATGTACATCATCCAGGGGCCGGGTTCGCGCAAGGCTTGCTTCAAGCCTGCTCCGAAGCCCTCCAGCTCCGTACCCCGCCGCCAGCCGAGGCGGTCGGCCCCGCACTCGATGCCATAGCCGCGTACGAAGTCGGGCATGGTGGTCCCTGGACTGATGTTGCGGAAGCGGGGAATATAAGGGCCACCCGGACGGTTGCCCTGGTAGTAGCGGTCTTCAAACCCCGGCATCTCGGCATATCCTCCTACCTGGAAGTGGTGGTCCATCAGGTAGTGCCCCAGCACGCCACTGGTGTTGCCAAGGCCATCGGGGAACCGGGGGGAACGCGAGTTGAGCAGGATATGGGTGGAGCCGAGGGTGCCGCCGCAGAGGAAGACCACGCGGGCGAAGTAGTCGGCCACCTCCTTCGTCCGGGCATCGACCACGCGCACACCGGTGGCCCGGTCGGCCTCGGCATCGTAGAGGACGCTCTGGACGATGGCGTCGGGCTTGAGCGTGAGGTTGCCGGTCTTGCGGGCGGCGGGCAGGGTGCTGCTGAGGCTGCTGAAATACGAGCCGGTCGAACAGCCGCGCCAGCATGGGCCACAGTAGTGGCAGGCCTTGCGCTCGCCCAGGTCCTGCGTGAGCACCGCCATGCGGGCAATGGTCAGGTACCGCTCCGGGAACCGGGCATGCAGCCGTTCGCGGCAGGCTTTCTCGACGGCGTTGAGTTCCATCCCCGGCTGGAAGATGCCGTCGGGCAGGTACGACAGCCCCAGCGCCTCGCCACTGATGCCCGCGAAACGCTCTACATAGTCGTACCAGGGGGCCAGGTCGGCATAGCGGATCGGCCAGTCGATCTCGATGCCCTCGCGCAGGTTGGCCTCGAAGTCCAGGTCGCTCCAGCGAAACGTGTAGCGCCCCCACATGAGCGACTTTCCGCCGACCTGGTTGCCCCGTACCCAGGTGAACGGCTTGTCCTCGATGTAGGGACTGAGATGGTCCGGGAAGAAGAAGTGCCGCACGGTCTCGTCGATGAAGCCGGTGCGTTGCTGGATGAAATACTGCTCCTCCACCACCTTTGGATCACTCTGGCCCCGCGTCTCGAACTCCCAGGGCGCCTTGTGCTCGGTGAGGTAGTCGGTCGCGTGTTCCACCATGCGCCCGCGCTCCAGCACCAGCGTCCGCAAGCCTTTCTCGCACAGCTCCTTGGCGGCCCAGCCACCACTGATGCCCGACCCGACTACAATCGCGTCGTAGGGTTCGGGCGGACGGGCAACGTTCACCTGGGGG
>CAZLRO010000230.1:0-6333 GCA_964561865.1 uncultured Rhodothermaceae bacterium
GTCGGGTTGGTGCTGGGCGTTATTGTGATGCTGGCGTCGGTGTTCCTGGTTGCCAACACCATCCGGCTGACCATCTACGCCCGGCGGCTGCTGATCCGCACCATGAAGCTGGTGGGGGCCACCGATGCGTTTGTTCGGCGTCCGTTCATCGTCGAGGGGCTGGCCCAGGGCCTGGCGGCGGGGGTGCTGGCCTCGCTGTTGCTGTGGGGGCTGTACCGTCTCGTCCTGGGGTTCGTGCCCGCCCTGGCGCTGCATGGCTTCGGCCCGCTGCTGACGCTGTTCCTGGTTCTCATCGGCTGCGGCCTGCTGCTGGGTTGGCTCGGCTCCTGGTTCTCCGTCCGGCGGTTCATCCGCGAGGTGGCCCTGCACTGAAGCCCGCTCAGGGCTGCACGGCCACAATGCGGAGCGGCCCCCCACTCCCGCCCCGGATTTTCATGGGCAGGGCGATGACGAGGAAGCCGGTGGCAGGCAGCTGGTCGAGGTTCGCCACGTTCTCGAACGCCGGGATGTTCTCGGCAAAGAGGATGCGGTGCGTCTCGAACCCCCGCGACTGCCCGTAGTCGATGCTCGGCGTGTCCAGGCCGATGGCCTTGATGCGGCGCTGGGCGACGAGCCACCGGGCAGCGTCGGGGTGCAGGCCGGGGAAATGCAGCTTCGCGACGGCCTCTGGCGCCTGTTCTGCCGTGCCCATGTAGCGCGTCCGGTCCGGCCAGTAGCGCCCGAACCCCGTCCGCAGCAGCACGATCCCGTCTTCGGGCAGGCGGCCATGTTGGGCCTCCCAGCGTTCAACGTCGGCCACCGTCACCTGGTAATCCCGGTTCTGCGCACAGGCGTCTGTCACATCCAGCACCACCCCGTGCCCCATCAGCCGGTCCAGCGGGATTTCGTCGGCGTACTGGCGGCCTTCGGAGAAGTGGATCGGGGCGTCGAGGTGGGTGCCGCCATGCTCGGCGGTACTGAAGGACTTCGCCACATAGTAGTACCCGCCCGGTGTCAGCCCCTGGAAGTCGGTGGTGATCCGGAAGCCCGCGGCGGTGGGCCAGTACACGGTGGTTGAGTCGAACGGATGCGTCAGATCGATCACGGTGCCGCCGGGGAAGCTACCGGGGGTGGGGGGGAGGGTGCGGCAGGCGGCCAGCAGCAGCCCCAGCAGGACGGGCAGGATACGCATGGTGCAGCCAGGAGATGATGGGGGAAGGATTGGTTGAAAATTGGGGATGCCGGTTGGAAATTGCAATGGGGCTTCCGATAATCCTGTCTCTTCCGCGACCCTGTTGCCCTCCTGCTTGCACCAGCATCCGATGCGCGTCGGCCTGATCTACGACCTGTTTGAAGCCTATCCGTGGCAGGCATGGGAGGCCCCCGATGCCGATGCCGAGAACGAGCCGGAAGAGACAGTGGCGGCACTGGAAGCTGCCTTGCAAACCCTCGGCCACACGCCAATCCGGGTCGGCAGCGCGCACGACCTGCTGCGGCAACTCCCGCACCTGCGGCTCGACGCGGCGGTGAACATTGCCGAAGGCGCGCACAGCCGCAACCGCGAGGGCTACGTCCCCACGCTGCTGGAGATGGCGGGCATCCCGTACCTCGGCTCGGATGCGCTCACCCTCTCGCTGAGTCTGGACAAAGCGTGGACGAAGGACCTGGCGGTGGCGGCCGGGGTGCCCACGCCACCCTACCGGTGCTATGCCACGGCGGACGCCCTCGACGCGGCAGACCTGCCGGGGGCGTTCCCGCTCTTCGTCAAGCCTCGCTACGAAGGGGCGGCGAAGGGCCTCACGGCGGCCAGCAAGGTGGCAACACCGGAAGCCCTCCGCACCCAGGTGGCGCACCTGACCCGCACCTACCGGCAAGACGCCCTCGTCGAGCCGTTCATCCAGGGCGGTGGCGAATTCACGGTGGCGGTCATCGGCAACGACCCGCCGCAGGTCCTGCCGGTGCTGCAACGGGCCGTCGAGCGGGAGACGGGCATCGGACTGCACGTGCTGGACCGCCGCACCCAGCCTGCCGGGCAGTGGGCCTATACCCTCGAAGCCGCCCTGACACCTCCGCTGGAGGCCGAATTGGGCCGCCTGGCCCGCCGCATCTACGACAAGCTTCAGTGCCGCGACTTCGCCCGCATCGACTTTCGCGCCGATGCTACCGGCCAGCCCTGGTTCCTCGAAATCAACCCCCTGCCCACCTTCGACCCGAACGGGACGTTCGCCATCCTGGCCGAACTCTCAGGACAGGCCTACCCGGACTTCCTGGCATCCGTGCTGAAACAGGGGTTCGAACGGCTCAAGGGGTAGGACGGCCTTGATACGGCGTACGGCCTTTGGTGTATGCGATTCCCCTCCTTGGACAAGGAGGGGCCAGGGGTGGTTGAATCACCGTCTGTCATCGACCACCCCCATGACCGATCTCATGAGATCGGTCATCCTCCTGTCCAGAGCCTGCTCCCGCGAAGGCGGGAGAGGGGCACTGGATGCGGTCTTTGGTGTTCTCCATTTTCAACCAAAGTGAATGTGGTTGTAAGGGCATGGCATGCCCTGCCCTAAGCGTCCCAAAGCGAACGCAGAGAGCGTACCAAGCACCAAGCCTCCCCCTACTTCATCACTGTCATCGTCCGGGTCAGGCGCCCCTGCGGGTTTTCGAGGCGGTAGAGGTAGGTGCCGCTGGGCAACGTGGTGGCATCGAAAGCAACGGTATGTACCCCGGCCTCCTGCACCCCGTCCACCAGCACCGCCACCACACGGCCCATCAGGTCATACACCACCAGGCGGACCGGGGCCGCCGCAGGCAGCTCGAAGCGGAAGGTCGTGACGGGGTTGAACGGGTTCGGGTAGTTGCGATGTAGCACCACCTGCGTGGGCACCGCCGCCGTCGGAGCAAACTCCTCCTCGTCCGAAACCGGCCCGTCGGCCTTGCCAGAGGCCGCCTGTTTCTCGAACGTGAAGCTGCTGCTGGCCTCGATGGGGCTCGGGAACGTGCCCACGTGGCCCGTCAGGGTGTAGACGCCTGCGGGCGCGTTGGCCGGGATGTTCTGCCGGACGTTGCGCGTGGTTGACTGCCCCGCGTCGAGGGTGATCGTCGCGGGCTGCATCCCGGTGCGGGTGTTGCCACTGGGGAACGTGAGGACCGTCCAGAACTGGAAGGTCTGGGACGCGCCGTTGCTGTTGGTGATCACCGCCTGGCCGCGCACCTGGCCGCCGGTCGGGGGCAGGATGATGGGTGGGTTGAGCGGGGTGAGGGTGATGCTGAGGGCCGCCTCGCAGACGAACCGGTGGAGCGTTCCGTTCGTGGCGTAGCTGGTCACATAGAGTTCCCCTGCCTCATCCAGGCCAAACGCCGTCACGCCCAGGGCGGCATCCGGGGCAATGACGGCGTTCGAGACGGCGCCGTTGTCATCGAACGTCAGCGCCCAGAGGTTCTGCGAGACGAAGTCGCCATAGACATACTGTCCGGTGAGGGCCGGGCAGGACGTGCCGGTGTAGACATGCCCGCCGGTGATGGAGAACCCACCGGTGACGAAATCGTGCGGGTATTCGTGGATGGGCAACGTCAGCCCGGTCATGTCGCAGCCGTTGAAGGGTTCGAAGCAATGGGTAGCTTCCATCACGTCCCAGCCGAGGTTGAGGCCCGCGCTGCCCCACGAGATCTCTTCCCACGAATCCTGCCCTACATCCGCGATCCAGAGGCGTCCGTTGGCGTCGAAGCTGAACCGCCAGGGGTTGCGCGTACCATAGACCCAGATTTCCTCGCGGAAACCCTCGGTGTTGTCCACAAACGGGTTGTCGGGCGGGATGGCATAGTGGAGGCCGGGATCGGTGTTATCCACGTCGATGCGCAGGAGGTTGCCCAACAGGTCGGTACGGTCCTGGCCGGTCTCGAGGGGGTCGCCGCTGCTGCCGCCGTCGCCGATGGCGATATAGAGGTAGCCATCCGGCCCGAAGGCGATCTGCCCGCCGTTGTGGTTGGTAAAGGGCTGGTTGACCTCCAGCAGCACCAGTTCGCTGTTGGGGTCGGCTACATCGGGGTCGGTGGCCGAGACGTTGAAGCGAGAGATGACGTTGCGGAGCGGGTTGTCGGCGGTGTAGTGGACGTAGAAGAAGCCGTTGGTTTCATAGTCCGGGTGGAAGGCCAGGCCCAGCAGCCCCAGTTCCCCGCCGAACTCGATGCGGGTGCGGATGTCCAGGAACGTGGTGCGGGTGGTGGTGTTCTCGTCGTTCTGGAACACCCAGACGAAGCCTTCCTGCCCGACGACGAACAGCCGGTCAGTGCCGTCCCCGGCATTCTGGATATCGACGGGGAAACGGAAGGTGAGGTTGGGGAAAGCGTTCTCGACGGTCACCTCCTGAGCAAGCAGGGGCAGGGTCGCGCCCAGCAACAGCAGGGCCAGGAACCCCCGTCGGAATGTGGGGTTGGGGGGAGTCACCATGATGGAATCCTCGGACTTTTGTGGAAGCGGGAACGGCGAAACGGAACCTGCCAGGTTTCGACCGTCTGGGTACGCCGGGTGAGGGAGGGTGCCGTGCTGTGCAAATTTTCTACAGCGGCTGCAAGAACCGGGGGTACCGCCAATACAACCGTGCGAACCGTATACCGTGCCGCAGGGTAAAAACAACGCATTCAGATGGCCTCCCCTCCGAAACGATGACCAAAAGGGCGTAGATGAGCGAAACGGCCAAACACCGTGCCCATCCGCAGTGGCGGGACTGGATGTGGCAGATGCGCCACCGCGTCCACGACGCGGCCACGCTACGCCAGTACATCCATCCGATTCCCGACGAGCTGGCCGCCCTCGACGCCACGAAGGACGTTTTTCGCTGGAACATCACGCCGTACTACGCCGCGCTGATGGACCCGGACGACCCCGCCTGCCCCATCCGCCGCCAGATGGTGCCGCGCATGGACGAACTCGCGCCGGACCTGGTGGGGGTGGTCGATCCGCTCGAAGAGGTGGCGCATTCGCCCGTCAAGAACCTGATCCACAACTACGAGGACCGGGTGGCCTTCTGTGTGACGGCGGAGTGCGCCATCTACTGCCGCTATTGCCTGCGCAAGCGCATGGTGGGCGATGCCGACTTCATGATGCGCAAGGCCGAGTTGCAGCAGGCCCTCGACTACCTGGCGGCGCACACGGAAATCCGCGACGTGCTCCTCACCGGCGGCGACCCGCTCACCTTCAGCGACCGGAACCTCGAATGGCTGCTCGCGCACCTGCGGGCCATCCCCCACATCGAACTCATCCGCCTCGGCACCCGCCTGCCGGTGACGCTGCCCTACCGCATCACCGACGCCCTGTGCCGGATGCTCGAACGCTACCATCCGCTCTGGCTTAACACCCACTTCAACCACCCGAAGGAGCTGACCCCCGACGCCGCCGAGGGCATCGACCGGCTGCTGCGGGCGGGCATCCCGGTGGGCAACCAGACGGTGCTGCTCCGGGGCCTCAACGACAACCTCGCCACCCTCAAGGCGCTGCTGGAAGGACTGGTGCGGATGCGTGTGCGCCCCTACTACCTCTACCAGGCCCAGCTCATCGGCGGTACGGCCCACTTCCGCACGTCCATCGAGAAAGGCATGGAACTGATGCACGCCCTGCAGGGCCACACCTCCGGCTTTGTCATCCCCAGGTACGTGCTCGACACCCCGTTCGGCAAGGTGCCGCTCACGCGCAGCTACGTGCAAGGCCGCGCCGGGGACTACGTGGTGATGGAGACGCCGCGTGGCACGCTTTGGGCAGAACCCAACCCGCTGCCACCGGACGAGGCCCGCACGTTCACCCTGCCGGAACTGCCCCTGCCCGAAGGCATTGCCACGATACCGCTCGAGCGGATGGCCGAAATACTGCCTTATGCCGGGTAACCCCCTCGCCTACTTCATCAGGGTCATCGTGCGTGTGGGGCTGCCCTGGGGCGTCTCCAGCCGGTAGAGATACACCCCACTCGGCAGGTGGGCACCGTCGAAGACCACCGCGTGCGTCCCGGCCTCGAACAGCCCGTCGGCGAGCATGGCAACGGGTTGGCCAAGGAGGTTATAAACGGTGAGGCGGATGGGCGCGGCTTCGGGCAGGTCGAAGGTGAGCGTCGTGGCCGGGTTGAACGGATTCGGATAGGCGCTCAGCGAGGGTGTCCGGGCAGGCGACCCCGCCCCCGCAGCAAGGGCTGCGTCCGCCCCCACCGCAGGAGCCGACCCGTAGATAATGGCAAACGGGGCCTCGCTCTCGTCCGTCACCGCCGGCGGGGCGACGCTGGTGACCCGGATACGATAGAGCGTGCCCGGACGCTGATCCGCTGGAATGGCCCAGTCGAAGTGGCCGTCGCTTTCGGTTGAAACGGTCAGGGGCCG
>CAZLRO010000231.1:0-6331 GCA_964561865.1 uncultured Rhodothermaceae bacterium
GTTCGGCCAGCGAGGTGTACTGCGTCCCGGCGATGATGACGTGGTCGTGGACGCTGTTTATTCCCCAGGCCCTTGCAAGTATTCTGAAAGGGAGGCAGGCGTCACAATGGCAATTCCTTGAAAGGGATTCAGCACGAGCAGATCACGGTCTCCCGTCACAATAAAGTCCGAACGTCCTGTTACCGCCAGTTCGAGGAACTTGTCGTCTTTGGGATCGCGGCAGGCGTGGATGGACACGTCTACTGGCAGCAGCAACGCTTGCCGGATCAGGGTATTGAGGTAGGCTTCCCGTAAGGAACGTTTTACATAGCGGTCGAACTGGTCTCGGCGCAAGACGTCAGCCAGTTCTTGCATGGTTTCGGCCGAAATGAGCAGGTCTCCGTGCTGCAGTGCTGCCTCGACAGCACGGCTGGGCTTGGAGTGCTCAAACAGCAGGGCGCTGACGAGCACATTGGTATCGAACACGAAACGCAACTTACGGCGCATCAAGCATCGCCTGCAGCAGGTCGGGGGTCAGGCCCGCAGCGGCTGCTTCCTGGCTGGCCTCTTGCATGATCTCGCGCAGCGAGCGGTTGGGCTGTGCCGCCTCACAGAGGCGCAGGCTTACCAGCAGTTCGAGTTTTCGCCGTTCTTCGGCGGTCGCGGACTGATAAATCCGTGCCGCTTCGGGCGTGACGCGCACGGTTATTTCGCGGGTTTCCATAGCGTTTGGCGGGTCTGTCCGACAGCGGGCGTTAACCGGTTGGTAACGGAAAGGTTCTTATCCCATCAGCCCGCGTTCGGCCAGCGAGGTGTACTGCGTCCCGGCGATGATGACGTGGTCGTGGACGGGGATGCCCATGAGCCGGCCGGCCTCGACGAGTTGCCGGGTGATGCGCAGGTCTTCCTTCGACGGCTCCGGGTTGCCAGAAGGGTGGTTGTGCAGGCAGATGAGGGCTGCGGCGTTTTCGAGCAGGGCACGCTGGAACACCAGGCGTGGCTCGACGATGCTGGCCGCCAGCCCGCCTTCGGTGAGGATGAACTCGCCCGTGATGACGTTGGCCGTGTTGAGGCAGACGATCATGAACACTTCCTGCTTGCGGTCGCGGAGCTTCGGGCCGTAGCGCTGTGCCACGTCGGCGGGGGCGCAGACCTGCACGCGCTCACCGCCCTGCTGGGCCTCGACGCGTCGCCCGATCTCGAAGGCCGCTACCAGTTGCACCGCCTTCGCCGGGCCGACACCGGCCACACGCATCAGTTCCTTCAGTTCGCGCCGCGACAGGCGGTGGAGCGTGCCGTAGGTGCGCAGCAGCGCCTGGCCGAGCTGGATGGCCGAGATCGGCCCTTGCTTCGTGGTGGTGCCGCTGCCAAAGATCAGCCCGATGAGTTCGGCGTCGGTGAGCCGGGCTGCGCCGTGCTTCATGAGCCGCTCGCGGGGCCGCTCGTCCTCCTGCCAGCGGTGGATAGGGGCATGGTAGGTGATCTCCGGCTCAGCCGCCGGGTTGATCTTCGCAAGGGGGTCGGCAACCGTCGTCATGGGCAGTCCAGGGATGCAGGAAACTGCTCCCTAGACGATGCGTGCGGCCAGACGTAACCTCTCGTGGAAAGACGAAATGGCTTCGTAAGTTGCTCTATCCGATGGCACTCCCCGTACCGTTTGCAAGCCCGGTTCATCCTCCCCATTTTTCTCACTCCACCGGGATGAGGTTGTCGAGCAGTTCCTCGTTGGAGGGGGTACGCTGGAGGTGGCGCAGCAGGGCCTGCATGGCCTCGATGGGGCCGCGGCTGTTGAGGGCGCGGAAGAGCCGCTGGTGCTGTTCCCAACGGTCGCCGAGCAAGAGGCTCTCGTTGCGTGTGCCGCTCTTGCGCAGGTTGATGGCCGGGAAGATACGCTTGTTCGCCATCTCGCGGTCGAGCACGATCTCGCTGTTGCCGGTGCCCTTGAACTCCTCGAAGATCACCTCGTCCATGCGGCTGCCGGTCTCGATGAGCGCGGTGGCGACGATGGTGAGGGAGCCACCGTGCTCGATGTTGCGGGCCGAGCCGAAGATACGGCGGGGGATCTGCATGGCGCGGGCGTCGAGGCCGCCGGAGAGGGTGCGTCCGCTGCCCTCGCTGTAGAGGTTGAACGTGCGGCCCAGGCGGGTAAGCGAATCCAGCAGCAACACCACGTCGTGGCGCAGTTCCACCAGCCGCCGGGCGTACTCAAGCGCCAGCGTACACACCCGCACATGGTTATCCTCGTCGCGGTCGTTCGAGGAGGCGAAGACCGTAGCGGGGGTGGTGCGCCGGAAGTCCGTCACCTCCTCCGGGCGTTCATCCACGAGCAGGGCCACCAGTTCGATCTCCGGGTGGTTCTTGGTGATGGAGGCGGCGATCTGCTTGAGGATGACGGTCTTGCCCGTGCGGGGCGGGGCCACAATGAGCGCCCGCTGCCCCTTGCCGATGGGCGCACACAGGTCGATCACGCGCATCGTCAGGTCCTGCGGCCCGGTGACGAGTTCGAGCTTCTGGTCGGGGTAGATGATCTCGCCGCTGTCGAAGTCGCGCGTCCTGGCCCAGGCCTCCAGCGGCAGGCCCATCACGCGGTCGAGGCGCTGCACCTGCATGTCTCCCTTACGTCCGGGCCGCATGGTGCCTTCCACACGGACGCCGTCGCGCAGCTTGTATCGCTTGATCATGGGCGGCGGCATGAAGGGGTCGTTGTCGCCCTTGGGCAGGTCGGGGCGGAACTGCCGCACGAATCCAAACTTCTTGTCCCCGATCAGTTCGAGGAGTCCCTGAAATGGTGTTTCTATCATGGTGACAGGTGAGAAAGGGCATGGCCTGCCCGAACGGACAGGGGCCGGGCGTACGAACCCGGCGGGTCGGGAGGGCCGGATGGATACACAGCACCCGGCGGCCACACCTCACGTCGTACACGACGGTTCAAAAGCGGGCTGGTCCACAACGATTCCTGAAAACCTCATCTATCCGAGGTCTCGGACACGCACACCGGTTCCCGTTGACGAAGGAGGGATGTGTATCTTCCGCTTGACATCTGCCCGATGGCCGACCTGGCGATCCGGGCACGGGAATCTGCTACCGGCTGTGCGTACAGCCCCACACGGGCTGAAACGGTGGTAAAGGTAGGGGGTTTCCGGGGCCGTTTTCAAGCATGAAGGGGACGGCCTCCCGCTTTCTGCAAAAAATCGCAGAGCCGGTCCCCGGCGGGCTGGCCTTCAGCATGACCCTCACGCACGAACAGTTGTACCGGGAAGTCGGTGGCCCGGAAGGAGCCGCGCCGATCCTGCTCTTGCACGGCTGGGGCAGCAGCGCCGAGTTGATGCGCCCCATCGCCACCGGCCTGCAAGACTGCTACCGGGTGTACAACCTGGACCTGCCCGGCCACGGCAAGTCGCCGCTGCCGCCGTCGGGCTGGGGCGTGCCGGCCTACGTGGACGTGGTGGAGGCGTTCATCCGTGCCGAGATCGGCGGGCCGGTGACCATCATAGGGCACTCGAACGGTGGGCGCATCGCCCTTACGCTCGCCAGCGACCCGGCCCGGCAGCACCTCGTCCGGCGGCTCGTGCTCGTTAGCCCCTCCGGCGTCACCCCGAAGCGGTCGTGGCAATACTACTTGCGGAAGTACACCGCGCAGGCGCTCAAGGCCCCGTTCCAGGTGCGGCCCGGCCCGCTGCGCGACTTCGGGCTGGACTGGCTGCGGCACTCGCTCGTCTGGAAGCTGCTCGGCTCCTCGGACTACCGCGCCCTCCAAGGGGTCATGCGGGAGGTGTTCGTACAGACCGTCAACTTCCACGTGGACGACCGCCTCGCCCGGATCCAGGCTCCGACGCTGCTCTTCTGGGGCGACCGCGACACCGCCGTCTCGCGCCACCAGATGGCCGTGCTGGAGCAACGGATTGCCGGCGCAGGGCTGGTGGTCCTCGAAGGGGCCGGGCACTACGGCTACCTCGACCAGCCCGCCCGCTTCCTCGCCGCCACACGGTACTTCCTGGAACACAGTTGAGGGCTGGAGTAGGTGCCTGGGATGATAGCTGTTGGCTATTGGCTGTTAGCTATTGGCAGGTGGGGTTTGGGAAGAGGGCATCGACGTTTCCACCCATGTCATCACGAGGAAACCGTCAGGCTGAGGTGGTGATCTCGCCCTTTCCACCGGGCAGCCGTATTGAAACAGTCCTCGCCGTCGAGGTGGCTCCATTCGCCCCAGCATAGATTATAGTCAAATTGACTATATTGCCAGATTCAGTGTTGAGATTGCCGCGTCGCTGCGCTCCTCGCAAGGACACAAGACGGCAGGCGGCTGCTTTCGCCATCCGAGATCCGTAATCCCAATTCTTTCCCATGTTCACCCTCGTCCTTTTCGCCGTGGTTGCTACGCTGTTTGCCGGATGGCGGGTGGGGCGGCGGCTGCGGTTCTTCCTGCACCTGTTCCAACTCGAAGGCTACAAGCCCAACGAATACCGGACATGGCTGGGCAAGCGCTGGACGAATGCGGTCTTCCGCCTGTCGCACCGGATCGGGCTGGCGCTGCTGGGGCTGGCGGCGGTGGGCTTCGCCTACGGCCCGGCGTTCTGGACGGCGTTGCTGCTGTGCCTGGGCTGGGGCATCGCCTTCGCCTCGTCGCGGCGCTACCGCAGCGAGCAGCCGAAGAAGCCGCTGGCCCTGACGGCGCGGATGAAGCGGCTCCTGGGCGCGGCCCTTGTGCTCACGGTGCTGCCGGTGGTGGTCGGCGCAGCGGCGGGCCTGGCAACGGGCGACCTGCGGGGGTTCGGACTGTACTTCGCAGGCTTCTTCGTGGCCGACCTCGGCGTGCCGCTCTGGGTGCTGCTGGCCGCCGCCCTGATGAAACCCATCGAACACCGTATCCAGGAAGGGTTCAAGGCCCAGGCCCGGCAGACACTGCGCACACGCCCCGACCTCAAGGTGATCGGCATTACCGGGTCGTATGGCAAGACGAGCGTCAAGTTCATCGTCGCCGAAATCCTGCGCCAGCGCTACCGTGTGCTCGCCACGCCGGGGTCGTACAACACCCCGATGGGCATCTGCCTCGTCGTCAACAACCAGCTCAAGCCCGAACACCAGGTGCTGGTGCTGGAATTCGGGATGCGCTACCGGGGCGACATCCGCGAACTGTGTGACCTTGCTCCGCCCGACCTCGCCATCGAGACCAGCGTCGGCGTGGCACACCTCGAAACGATGGGGTCGCTCGAAAACATCGCCCTCGAAAAGAGCGACATGCTGCGCTACATGAAGCCCGGCGGTCCCGTCGTGCTCAACGCCGACGACCCGCATGTGGCCGCCATGGCGTCGCTGGCGACGGGCAAGGTCTGGCGCGTGTCGGTGGAGGGCCGCCCGGAGGCCGACCTCACCGCGCACGACCTGCGCTACGGCCCCGCCGGTGCCACCTTCACCGTGAAGGACGACGAAGGCCATACCGCCCTCTTCCAGACCCGGCTCCTCGGCAAGCACAACGTTCTGAACATCCTCATCGGGCTGGCCGTAGGGCGCGAACTGGGTCTGCGCCTGCGCCAGATGGTGCCCGCCGTAGCCCGCATCGAACCCGTGGAGCACCGGCTGCAACTGCGCCCCGCCGGGGCCATCACCATCATCGACGACGCCTTCAACAGCAACCCCGTCGGTGCCCGCAACGCCGTCGAGATCCTGGGGCAGTTCACCACGGGCCGCCGCGTGATCGTCACGCCTGGCATGGTGGAACTGGGTGCGCGGCAGCACGAGGAGAACTACCACCTCGGCCAGCACATCGCCGCGCAGCACCTCGACCTGGCCGTACTCGTCGGGGAACGGCAGACCGTGCCCCTTCAGGAGGGTCTCCGGGCAGCGGGCTATCCCGAAGACCGCCTCAAGGTGATGCCCTCACTCTTTGCGGCACGGGACTTCCTGCAAACCTGGCTCCAGCCCGGCGACGTGGTGCTCTACGAAAACGACCTCCCCGACCAGTACAACGAGGGCTGATCAGGTCAAGGCGGAACGGGCCATGAAATCGCAGACCCCTAGCAACAGCACCAGGACCACCAGCAGGCTGTTTAACCTCGCAGTCATGGCTTATTTCTCCTTGAAGACCATGCGGCGATGCTCTGGCTTTTCGAGAAATCGGTTCTTGGACATCCCTTCGATTCTCAACTCTCCTCCTTCGACACTAAATACACCATCTACATACGTAAACGCATAGAAACTGAAGGGGTAGTTATAGTATCTTGATGGACATCCCATCTCTGTCACCGTGCCCCCATTCATAAAAATAGAGTCTGCTACGACCTGATAAAAAAACTCCCCCTCATTGCACACATCTATCATGTTGCCTGTGCCATCCTCCAGGAACGTGACCGAG
>CAZLRO010000232.1:0-490 GCA_964561865.1 uncultured Rhodothermaceae bacterium
GGTCGATCTCATGAGATCAACCATGATCGGTCAAGCTCCTCGCAATGACACGGAGAGAGGGGCAGTCTCTATCCCAAATCCGCAGTCCGAAATTCCCCTCCTTGCCTCATCCATCCTCCCGTTTGATGCCGTACTTCTCCATCTTGTTGTAGAGGTGGGAGCGCTGGATGCCGATGGCCTCGGCGGTGCGGCTGATGTTCCAGTCATGCTCGGCCAGCTTGTGCGCGATGAACAGCTTCTCGGCGTAGTCTCGAAACTCGCTGAAATCTGCGTACTGGGCCAGCAGGGCTTCGAGCGAGCCGTTGCCGGGCGACGAGGGCTGGACGTACCGTTCGACGTCCTGGGCACGCACGAAGGCCCCTTCGCTCAGGATGAGCAGCCGCTCGACGACGTTGTGCAACTCGCGCACGTTGCCGCGCCATTCGTAGCGTTTGAGGCGTTCCAGGGCTTCCTCGGCTGGTACATGGTGGCCAGCGGCCTGGTGGATCGG
>CAZLRO010000232.1:500-6302 GCA_964561865.1 uncultured Rhodothermaceae bacterium
GTGCGCGAGCGGCGGGAGCACGACCTGCTGCGCCACAAGGTCAAGACCTTCGAGAGCCAGTGGAAGGTGTTTCAGGAGGTCACCGCGGCCAGCACTGTCCTCGATAATCCCATGCTGGCCGATGCGGAGATTCAGCGCGTCCTCGGTGTGGCCTTCGTCGGCGAAGGTCTTGCCCGCCAGCCCGTTGCGCCGTGCCAGCCGCTCGGCGATGTGCCGGGTGATGACGGGGATGTCCTCCCGGCGCTCCCGCAGGGGCGGGACGTGGATCAGGATGACGCTCAGGCGGTGGTACAGGTCCTCCCGGAAACTGTGGTCCTCCGTCATCTTCAGGAGGTTCTTGTTCGTGGCGGCGATGACGCGCACATCGACCGGCAGGCTGCGGTCGCCCCCCACCCGGGTGATCTTGTTCTCCTGCAACGCCCGCAGCACCTTCGCCTGGGCCGAGAGGCTCATGTCCCCAATCTCGTCGAGGAACAGGGTGCCGCCGTGGGACTGCTCGAACTTGCCGATGCGGAGCCGGGTGGCCCCGGTGAACGACCCTTTCTCATGCCCGAACAGTTCGCTCTCGATCAGTTCGGACGGGATGGCGGCGCAGTTCACCTCCACCATTGGTCCCTCCTTGCGGTGGGAGCGCTGGTGAATCCACTTGGCGACCAGTTCCTTGCCCGTGCCCGGCTCGCCGGTGATGAGCACCCGCGCCTCGGTCGGGGCGACGCGCTCGATGGTCTCCTTGATGCGGGAGATCGCCTGGCTCTCGCCCAGGATCGGGGTCAGCTCGCCCTCGTGCTGTTCGACGAGCACATGGCGCAGCCGCCGGTTCTCCTGGGCCAGTTGCCCCCGGTCGAGGGCATTGCGGATGGTAAGCAGCAGGCGGTTCAGGTCGGGCGGCTTCTCGATGAAGTCGTATGCCCCCCGCTTCGTCGCCTCCACCGCCGTCTCGATGGTGCCGTGCCCGGAGATCATCACCACCGGCACCTCCGGCATCTCCTCGGCGGCGATCTGCAAGACCTCCAGGCCGTCGCGCTTGGGCATCTTCACGTCCATCAGCACGAGGTCGTACCGCGTGGCCCGCATCCGGGCGAGCGCGGCCTCTCCGTCTTCGGCATCCTCCACCTCATAGTCTTCGTATTCGAGGATCTCGCGCAGCGTGCGGCGGATGCTGGCTTCGTCATCGACGACGAGGATGGTCGGCGCAGGCATGGGTCAACGGTGCAGCAGACGTGGCAGAGGGAGCAGCAACCCGTGAGGCGGACTACCCGGCATTCCGGGCAGCTTCGATCCGGGCCAGGAAGGCATCCACGTTCTGACCCTCGGTGGTGTCCTTGTAGTCTTCCTTCAGTTGCTCATAGACGGCTTCGGCCTTGTCGTACTGCCCGGCCTGCTCGTAGTTGCGTCCAGCCGACTGCAAGTACCCCGGCGTGGTCACTTCGTTTTCGAAGATCAGCGCCGCCTGGCGGAACAGGTCACCCGCCCGGCCAAATTCGCCCTGCTGCTCGTAGATGGCGGCCTCCCCTGCCAGGGCGCTGGCCCCGATCAGGTTCTTCCCGGCATCGAACTTGCGGAAATGGACCAGCGCACTGTCGTAGGCCCCCAGGCGGAACAGTGCGTCGGCGGCGTAGAAATGGAGGAGGTTTCCGGTAGGGGTTCCACCGAAGTCGTCGGCCAGGGCCAGCAGTCCGGGTGCCGTGTCGGTGCCGTTGAGGGCCGCCCGGAAGCTGCCATTCTCGAACAGCCGGAGGGCTTCGATCATCTGCTGACTGGCCTTGCGGGACTGCTGCTGCTGCCACAACACATAGCCCACCGCCAGGGCCACCACCGCCAGCACTCCGATCAATGCCCCCAGCAGCAGCCGCTTGTGCTGCTCGTAATACCCCCATGCTTTCGCGTAGAACGTCACCACCTGGTCTTCCCGCAATTCCTGGCGACGCGAAACTCCCTGGGCCGGATTCAACGTTGACATAACCGTAAACGAAATGGATTCAACTGGTTAGCACCCTGCTTTTAGGGCAAGTGGACAAGAAAGGCAAAATAGTTCATTGAACCAGTCTCCTGCAATTTGGCGTAATGGCGGGTACGACGGATTGCACAAATCTTCGTGTGGGCACCCGCCACTTCTTTAACGCTCTGCGAAATCCTCGTTCCAGCCACTGCGCTCCTTCCCGGCCTGTGCAGGAAGGAATACGATTCCCTAAATTGGAAACCGTCTGCTCGTGGGGCTGGCAACACCCCGTTCCCAGGTACCAAGCACCAGCCAATAGCCAACAGCTAACGGCAATAATCCTTACTCCTATGGCGATCAAGATTGGCATCAATGGTTTTGGCCGCATCGGGCGGCTGGTGTTCCGCGCCCTGCTCGACCGCGCCCCCGGCACGTTCGACGTGGTGGCCGTCAACGACATCACCGATGCGCCGACCCTCGCTCACCTGTTCAAGTACGACTCCGTGCATGGGGTCTTTCCGGGCAAGGTGGGCGTCGATGGGACCGACCTGATCATCAACGGCGACCGGCTGCGCGTGCTCAGCCAGCTCGACCCGAAGCAACTGCCCTGGGGCGACCTCGGCTGCGACGTAGTGATCGAGTCCACCGGCAAGTTCACCAAGCGTGAGCAGGCGATGGCCCATATCGAGGCCGGGGCGAAGAAGGTGGTGAT
Organism: uncultured Rhodothermaceae bacterium; assembly: GCA_964561865.1. GTDB lineage: Bacteria > Bacteroidota > Rhodothermia > Rhodothermales > CAZLRO01 > CAZLRO01. Next base: position 3,152 of record CAZLRO010000232.1, read on the forward strand.
CTCGGCCCCCGCCGACGGCGTCGATGCCACCATCGTGATGGGGGTGAACGACAGCATCCTCACGGGCCAGGAGACCATCATCTCCAACGCCAGCTGCACCACGAACTGCCTGGCCCCGATGGTGAAGGTGCTCGACGACGCCTTCGGCCTCAAGCGCGGCTTCATGACGACGGTCCACGCCTACACCGCCGACCAGCGCCTCCAGGATGCCCCGCACAAGGACCTGCGCCGTGCCCGCGCCGCCACCGTCTCGATCATCCCCACGACCACCGGCGCAGCCCGCACCGTCGGCAAGGTGCTGCCCCACCTCAAGGGCAAGCTCGACGGCTTCTCGTTGCGGGTGCCCACACCCGACGGCTCGGTGACGGACTTCAACGCCGAACTCGGCCGCACCGTCACCATCGAGGAGATCAACGCCGCCTTCCGGGCCGCAGCGGAGAACGGCATGAAGGACATCCTCGAATACACCGAAGACCCGATCGTCTCGGCGGACATCGTCCACAACCCCCACTCCTGCATCTTCGACGCCCTCTCGACGATGGTGATCGACGGCAACTTCGTCAAGGTGGTGGGCTGGTACGACAACGAATGGGGCTACTCCTGCCGCACGGTCGATGTGGCGGAGAAGTTCGCCCGTGTATCCGCAGAAGTGGCGGCCTGAGCCAATGCGTGCTACGTTGAGAGAGCACGCGGATGGGCGAAGGGAACGGTACCGATGGGTACCGATAGCGGCTTCTAATGCCCGGTGTCTATCCGACCCGGGCGGTGCCTTTCGTGTGCCATTTGCTTTCATAACAACCCGTATCCCCATGCCCAAGCGCTCCATCGACGACCTCACCCCGGCGGGCCAGCGCGTGCTCGTCCGCGTGGACTTCAACGTGCCGCTGGATGAAAACCGAACGGTCTCGGACGACACCCGCATCCGCGAGGCCCTGCCGACGATCCGCGCCCTGATGCAGGCCGGGGCGAAGGTGATCCTCATGAGCCACTTCGGTCGCCCGAAGGACGGCCCGGACCTGAAGTACAGCCTCGCACCAGTAGCCGATCATCTCGGCCAGGTGCTCGGCCAGCCGGTGGCGTTTGTGCAGGAGACCGTCGGGGCGGCGGCCCAGGCAGCCATCGCGGCGCTCCCGGCAGGCGGCGTGCTGCTCCTCGAAAACACCCGTTTCTACCCGGCGGAGACGAAGAACGACCCGGCCTTCGCCGCCGAACTGGCCGCCCTGGCCGACGTGTACGTGAACGATGCCTTCGGCTCGGCGCACCGCGCCCATGCCTCCACCGAAGGGGTGGCCCACCATCTGCCCCAGGCCGTCATGGGCTACCTGATGCAGCGAGAGGTCCACTACCTCGGTCAGTTGCTCGGCAGCCCCGCCCGCCCGTTCGTGGCCGTCCTCGGCGGGGCCAAGGTCTCGGACAAGATCGGGGTCATCGAGAACCTGCTGGGCCGGGTCGACACGCTGCTCATCGGCGGGGCCATGAGCTATACGTTCCTCAAAGCCCTCGGCCACCCCACCGGCACCTCGAAGGTGGAGGACGACAAGCTCGACGTAGCCCGTGCGCTCTACGAACAGGCAGCGGGACGGCTGCGCCTGCCCGTCGACCACGTCGTCGCCGGCGCCTTCAGCAACGACGCCCCCGCGTCCACCGTCGCCCAGATCCCGGACGAGGCGATGGCGCTCGACATCGGGCCGCAGACGGTGGCGCTGTACCGGGAAGCCATCGCAGGCGCGAAGACGGTTGTCTGGAACGGCCCGATGGGCGTCTTCGAGTTTCCCGCGTTCGCACAGGGCACGTTCGCCATGGCGGAGGCGCTGGCCGAGGCCACGAAGCGCGGGGCGCTCACCGTCGTCGGCGGCGGCGACTCGGTGGCGGCCATCAACGAGTCCGGCCATGCTGCGGCTGTCTCGCACGTCTCGACGGGTGGCGGGGCCATGCTGGAGTTCCTCGAAGGCATCACCCTCCCCGGTATCGCCGCCCTGTCGGAACGCTGATCTGCGCCATGCTGCCCCAGGCCCTGCTTCCGGACTCGACCGCCGCCCGCCCGGCAGGGGCCGACACGACTGCCTTCTTCCCGCGTTTCCTCTCCGACTTCCAGGCCCCGACGATCTGGGTCGAGCTGGCCTGGAGCCTGCTGCACGCGCTGGTGATCCTGGCGCTGGCGTGGCTGACGATCCGCCTCGTTAAGGGCCTGGTCCAGCGCTGGGCACGGCGGGCCGAGCAGGAGGCCCTGCAACACCGGCAACGAACACTCACACTGGGTAACCTGCTGAGTTCGGCCACACGCTATGTGGTCTGGACCGTTGCCTGCATCATGGTGCTGAGTGAATTCGGCATCGACGTGGGGGCGCTTCTGGCAACGGCAGGCGTGGCGGGCCTCGCCATCGGCTTCGGCGCACAGACCCTCGTGCGCGACGTCATCAGCGGCTTCTTCCTCCTCTTCGACGACACGCTGCACGTGGGCGATGTCGTCCGCATCGGCACGGACGAGGGCCTCGTCGAACACATCGGCGTGCGGCTGATCAAGGTGCGCAAGTTCAGCGGTGAATTGCTGATGGTGCCCGCAGGCGAACTGCGCATCTTCGGCAACTCCAGTATCGATTATGTGCGTGTGGTGGTGAACGTGGGGCTGTCCTACGAACAGGATCTCGATGCCACCCTCGCTGTGATGAACCAGGTGTTGCAGGAGTGGGCGGCGGCTCATCGGGACATCATGCTGGCCGAGCCGCCGCAGGTGCAGGCCATCACCCGCTTCGGCGACTCGTCGGTGAATGCCCGCCTCGTCGTGCAGGTCAAGCCCGGCGAGCAGTTCCAGGCCGAACGTGACCTGCACCTGGCCCTCAAACGCGCCTTCGACGCCGCAGGCATCGCCCTCCCCTACCCGCACCGCACCGTGCTCGTCAAAGGCACCGACCCCGCCAAGGACGACCTCGCCGCTGCCGGGGCGTGAAATCCGGATATTGCACCTTCAGCGAAAACGAGCTTGTCTCAAAAATATAGTCAATTTGACTATATAGTCAAATTGACTATAATCACAGGTAGAATAGGATAATGTGGCCTGCTGCACGTCATCACGTCGGTTCCCGCAGCACGGCCAGGAACCGCGCCCCGAAGTCGGCGAGCTTCTTCTCGCCCACGCCGGAGATGCCCCGGA
>CAZLRO010000233.1:0-6226 GCA_964561865.1 uncultured Rhodothermaceae bacterium
TGGAGTCGGACTTGAACGCGTTACGCTGAGCCACTTCGTGTCCTTTTCGGAATCGTTCTCATCTCAGAGTCATGGCGTCTAACGACCAAGCTCAGCAGCGGCCTGGTCTCAACGGTGCAAGTTACCACCAACCCCGGCAGGCCGTCCGCTGGAGCGCCTGGTTGGGCGCACACGCCTGCCACTGCCCTTCCAACCCCGCCGCGACCTGACTTGATCCCACCAGCACAACACCCGCAACCGGGCAGCGACCCAACTTCTGTCTATACGGAATACATCCGAATATAGTGCCCTATCATGGAGTCAGCAAGTCGCTGCAAAAAATAATCTTGCGTTGTCGGCTTGTGTTATATTCAGACATTATCTAAAGAAAAATACTCAGAGCCTGGGATGTCGGTCTCCAACCGGGTCATGCGTCATCTCCCTGCCACACCCCGTCTCACCCTCCAAACCCGTCAAACTGCTCGACCAGGTACGCACGGCCTGTTGGCTGCGGCACAATGGCGCAAAGGACGACCAATACTAAGCTGCCAGAGGGCTAAAATCAAGCGAGGTAGCGCCCCGTCGGCTGAAATAGCAGAACCCCCTCGGTGCCGGAGAACCCGTGCGCCGGTTCTGCACTACATTGCCAGTCGCAGCGTCCGCAGCCGCCCGTTCCGCCCCGATGCCGTCGAGAGATACCATTACCATGCCGACACCGTCCGAAATCCCCCCTCCCGTGCTGGTGGAAGACGGGTGGGACGAAGCCCACGCCGCCCCGCTGGACCCGGTGGCGCGGCTGGTCTACCGCTCGAACCTGCTGGGCCGCGACTGGCGCATCACCAACACCGGCGGGGGCAACACCTCGTCCAAGCTGAGGGAGCGCGACCCGCTCACCGGCGAGGCCGTTGAGGTGCTCTGGGTCAAAGGCTCCGGTGGCGACCTGCGCACCGCCCGGCGGGCCAACTTCGCGGCGCTCTACCAGCAGAAGCTCCAGGCGTTGCAGGCCGTCTATGCCGGGTTCGACGTGCGCGGCCCCAAGACGCCGGCCGAGGATGCGATGGTGGGGCTGTACCCGCACACCACGTTCAACCTCAACCCCTGCGCGCCCAGCATCGACACCCCGCTCCATGCCTTCGTCCCGTACCGGCACGTCGATCATACCCACCCCGTCGCCTGCATCGCCCTGGCGACAGCGAAAGACGGGCCGCGGCTCACACAGGAGGTCTACGGCGACGAGGTGATCTGGACAGACTGGCAGCGGCCGGGCTTTGAACTGGGCCTGACGCTGCAACGCCTCTGCGCCGCGCACCCGCAGGCCAAAGGGGTGCTCCTGGGCGGGCACGGCCTCATCAACTGGGCCGACGACGACCGGGATTGCTACCGCCTCACGCTCCGCCTCATCCACCAGGCCACCGCGTTTCTGGCCCGCCACGACCGGGGGGCGCAGGCGTTCGGCGGGGCGCGGTACCGATCCCTGCCCGAAGCCGAACGGCGGGCGGTGCTCGTGCAACTGCTGCCCTGGCTGCGGGGACGGCTCAGCCGGGAACGGCGGATGCTGGCAACCGTCGAGATGGACGAGGCGGTGCTGGACTTCGTCAACGCCCACGACGCCCCGGCCCTGGCGGAACGGGGCACCTCCTGCCCGGATCACTTCCTGCGGACGAAGATCACGCCGCTCTACGTGGACTGGAACCCGGCGGCGGACGACCTCGCCACGCTCCAGGCAAAGCTCGACGCCGGGCTGGCGCAGTACCGCCAGGCGTATGCCGCCTATTATGACGCCTGCAAGCACCCGGACGCCCCTCCCATGCGCGGCAGCGACCCGACCGTCGTGCTCATCCCTGGCCTCGGCATGATCGCGTGGGGACGGACCAAGAGCGAGAGCCGCGTCACGGCGGAGTTCTACCGCTGCGCCATCGCGGTGATGCGAGGGGCGGAGGCCGTCAGCACCTACACGGCGCTGCCCCGGCAGGAAGCCTTCGACATCGAGTACTGGGCGCTGGAGGAAGCCAAGCTGCAACGGATGCCCCCGGAGAAGGAACTGGCCCGGCAGGTCGTCGCCGTCGTCGGGGCCGGGAGCGGCATCGGGCGGGTCGTCGCCGAGCGGCTCGTCCGGGAGGGCGCGGTGGTGGCGGCCATCGACCTGCACAGCACTGCAGCGGAGGACACCGCCGCAGCCATCCTGGCCCAGACCGGCACGGGCATCGGCGTGGCCGGGACAGGCCGTTCCGGTGCCGGGGACGTAATCGCGCTACAGGCCGACGTGACCCGCCGCCACACCCTCCGCGCCGCCCTCGAAGAGGTCGTCTTCGCCTATGGCGGCCTCGACCATGTGGTCGTAACAGCCGGCCTCTACGCCAGCCCCGATGCGCACGGCCGCATCCCGGACGAACGCTGGGACGAGAGCTTCCGCGTGAACGTGACGGGACCGTTCCTGGTGGCCGACGAGGCCGCCCGCATCTGGAATGCCCAGGGACTGCCCGGCAGCCTCGTCCTCACCACCAGCGTCAACGCTGTCGTGCCCAAGCAGGGCAGCTTCGCCTACGACGCGAGCAAGGCGGCGGCCAACCACCTCGTGCGGGAGCTGGCTGTGGCCTTGGCACCGCTCGTGCGGGTCAACGGCGTGGCCCCGGCCACGGTGGTCGAAGGCAGCAGCATGTTCCCCCGCGACCGCGTCATCGCTTCCCTCGCCAAATACGGCCTGCCGTACCAGCCCGACGAAGCCACCGACACGCTGCGGCAACGCCTGGCGGATTTCTACGCCCGGCGCACCCTCACCCAGCAGGCGATCACCCCGCAGGACCAGGCCGAAGCCATCTTCCTGCTGGTCTCCCGTCGCCTCGGCAAGACCACCGGGCAGGTGCTCTCGGTCGACGGCGGGCTGTCCGAAGCATTCCTGCGGTGACGCTCGGCGGCGGATGACGTCCACTCGCCTGTACTTCTGTAATGCAACATATTTCAGTTCTCCGTTGGCCGGATGTGGGCTTTCAACGGGCGACGATATTATCGTCAAATTGACTATATTTTGCTGTGCACCTTGCTGTTTACCAGACGAAGCGTGGCATCGGGGGAACTGCGTCCTGCTACGTTCCGCCGTTACCGCCGCTTGGCAAGGCAGTAGATTTCCCGCACCTCCAGGGGCAGGGCCTCGCTGCACCGGAAGCAGGGCGGGTTCACTTCGCACCCCGGCGCCGGGCCGAAGCCACACGGGGCGCTGAGCACAAACCCGGCCTCCTCCATCAGGTCGAGGCGGGGCACCCAGGTGACGCGGATGGACTGCCCGGCCCCGAAAAAGCCGAACCCATTGTCCACGTTGGTCAGCGTGCCGGGGTCTACCAGCACGTTGGGGTCGAAGACCCCGCCAGGAGGGGACCACTCTTCGTTGGCCGAGAGCACCTGGAACTCCATCCGTTGCAACACCACCCGCGACGGCAGGCAGTTGCGCACGAACTCATCCTGGACGGTGGCGAAGTCCTCCTGCATGTCGATCACCACCGCCCAGCCGTCTTCGGTGACCTCCGCCTTGCCGTCGTAGGAGACGGTGACCGGGTAGGCGAAGGCAGGAGGACGGGCAGTGCCGGGGGGGTACGGGTTCACCGGGTAGGCCGGCACGCCGATGTATTTCACTCCCAGCCCGATCAGGTTCGGAGCGGCGCCTTCAATCCGGACGGGTATCTTGAGGTTGGTGGGGTCATCCGGGAAGTCGATGGTGACGCGGGGGGGCACGAGCACCTCGGCGCTGGAGGTGGCCCCATCGGAGCGTGTCACCTCTAGCCGGTAGCGGTGTCCGTGCTGCGCCCGGAAGTCGGACCAGTACACATGCCCGGTGTTCGTCGGGCTGAACACGATCACCGAATCGGTCCAGACCCGTCTTTCACCTGTCGTCAGGTCCGTCGTGGTGACGGTAGCATCCAGTGGCCCGGCCCGGTTCAGCCCGATGGAATGCTGGAGGGTGAACACCCGGACGAGCTGGGTGTCGGCGGCGGCATCGAGGTAGCCCCAGACGGTGAACGGGCGGCCTTCCTCCACGAACGGATCCACGTCTTCCTCGCAGCCTGTGAGCAGGACAACCAGGCCCAGCAGCCACCCGAGGGCGAACAGACTCCGGTACCAGAGGCGGGCATGAGACAGGAAGGGCACAGTGAGGTCAACGTCCCTGGCAGGATCGCCCGCAGCCCTCGACCACCCCTGTCCCCTCCTGTCCAGGAGGGGTACGGAAGCTGGGTTGAATTTATTAGAGATCACACTCATAACACTTCAATCTTGAGACCCAGGGTAGGCAGGATGGGGAGCTGGTTGGTCCGGCGGAGGGTGAACAGGTCCAGTGCGAACAGGTTGGCGCGGTCGTAGGCGTTGATCAGCGTGGCGAGGACGGTCAGTTGCGACTTCCGGGCCACCGGGAACGAACGCCCCACCGACAGGTCGAGGCGGTGGAAGGTGGGCAGCACGCCGCCAAACGGACGGTCGTAGATGACGCGGGAGCGTCCTGGAATCTGGGCGACATCCACCGGGCCGTTCATGAAGATGAACCCGTCGAAGCCCCGCACCTGGGTGAAGGGCAGGCCGGAACCGAAGTTCCAGTGCAGGCTCACGTCGAACCCCAGTTGGGAGGTGCTCAGCAGCAGGTTGACCTGGTGGCGGCGGTCGTGGGGCGGGCGGAACGTGATCTCGGAGGTGCCGAACCATACCTGGAGCGCAGGCTGGGTAGCCGTGTATTCGACGGAGGACAGCCCGTAGTTGAGGAAGCCGTAGAACGCCGGGTGCCGCACTTCCAGCCGCAGGTCGGCGCCCCGTACCCGTCCCGAAGCGGGTTGCATCCGGGTGGTGAAGCGGGGGAAGGCCGTCCATTCGGAGATGTAGAGGCCCTCCAGGTCCTTGTAGTAGCCCTCCGCCGAGAGCGTCAGCCAGGAGGTGGGGGCCACCTGGTAGCCGAGCAGGGCATGGAGGGCTTTGGGCAAGGGGCCGGGCGGGGTGTCGGTCCAGGCCGTGAAGACGTTCGTCACGTCCCGCCGGTCGGTCAGCCCGACGATGTCCTGCCGGTAGAGGCCCGCCGCCCCGCTCACCTGGTGTGCCCCACGCGCCCAGACGATGCGCAGCCGGGGTTCGAAGAAGAAGCCGTTGTTGCCCACCAGATGCCCCACCAGCCCCGGACGGACGCGCAGCCCGCCGCCGAGGTAGAAGTCCGGCTCCACGTAGGCACCGGGGTTGGGCGAGCTGCCGGTGCTCAGTTCCACATTCTGAAACTGCCCACCCAGTACCGCCGACGGAGACGGCACGCGCATGAAAAATCCCCAGCCCACCTCCGACCGTCCGAGGTATTCGTTGATGTTGACGGCCAGGTTGAAGCTGCTGAGGGTGGACGACCGGCTGGGCTGTTCCTGCGGCCCCATCTCGGTCTCCAACCGGGACGTGGAGATGATCACCTCCCCCTGGATGGGGTACTGGCGTGGCAGGATCAGATAACGGAACCCGTAGGCGGTGTTCTTCCAGCGGATCTCCTCCGGGGTGCGGGCTGTCGGGTCCTGTTCCAGCGTGCCCCGGTCGTAGGTCTGCAAGGTGCTGAACGACACCTGGTGGTTGTCCGAGAGCAGGGCATGGACCTTGCCGAAGTAGTCGCCGAAGACGTAGGGGAGGGGTTCGTTGATGTAGCGGGAGGCGATCCGTTCCACCATCGAGACGCGCGCCGAGCCGAGGAACGAGATGCGGTCCCGCAGCAGCGGGCCTTCCAGCAGGGTCGAACTGATGAACGGGGAGAGGGCGACGGTGGGCTGGAACGCTTTCTTGTTGCCCGTGCGGGTGTGGATGTCGATGACCGAGGAGATGCGCCCGGAGAAGCGGCTCCCGAACCCCCCGGCATAGACATCGACGCCGCTGAGCACATCCGAGGGGAACGCCGAATAGAAGCCCAGGACGTGGAACGGCTGGTAGACGTACATGCCGTCGATCTGCGTGAGCGTGTGCGACGGCTCCCCGCCCCGGATGAAGAACTGCCCGCCCCGGTCGCCGCTGGTGACCACCCCCGGCATGGCCGCCAGGTAGCTGACGAGGTCGCCGGAGACGTCGGGCGTCGGGATCAGGGCGATGTCTTTCGGGCGGATGGACTGCAACCCCGCGATGACCCTGGCTGCCCCGCCCTCGTCTTCAGCTTCCACCACCACCTCTTCCAGGGCGGTGGCATCCGGTTCGAGGACCAGGTTGTAGGTGCGAATCTCCCCCGGCGCCAGCACGAGGGTGTCCCGGACGGTGG
>CAZLRO010000234.1:0-6213 GCA_964561865.1 uncultured Rhodothermaceae bacterium
GCGCTGATCGGGGTGCTGCAGTACAGCGACGCAGCGCTCCAGGCCGTGCAGCGCTACCGGGGACGGGCAAAAGCACGCCGTATCCTGCCTTTCTTTTCACGAAGTCTGGCTCCAGGACAGGTGCTGGACCTGGGAGCAGGGGAGGGCTACGTAGGGCAAGCTCTGCACGACCTGATGGGAGTTGAGGTCACCCTCACCGACGTGGTGCCAATGAACCGAACCGACCTGCCGTTTGTCCTGTACAACGGCCGCACACTCCCTTTCGATGCGAAAACGTTCGATTACACGGTGCTGTACTTCGTGCTCCATCACTGCCGGGACCAGGAACAGGTGCTAAAAGAGGCCCTGCGGGTTTCGCGGCGCGGGGTGGTGGTCGTGGAATCGGTGTATGAACACCTCTGGGACAAGCGCCTCCTCACGTTCCTCGACCGGCTGGCGAACCGGCTCCGCTCCGGCGGCCTGATGAATGCACAGGAAGCGTACCTGCACTTCCGCACCTATGACGAATGGGAGCTGTTTTTCATGGCGCACCAGGCCACCATCGTGCAAGACCGACGGCGCGGCAGCCTTATACACCGGCAAGCGTTCTTCCTGCTTCAGTCGGAATCCGTTATTGCAAAATAACAAACCTGACGTTTGGCATAGTGCCGGGAATGCTGCTTGATCTTTGCCACCATGGTGGGTTCGTCGATCTGTTGTTGCAGGAAGGCGATGACCTCCTGGTATCCGATGGTACGGAGGGGATTTAGCTCCGGAGTGTAGCCGAGGGAAAGGATGTGACGGACTTCCTCGACCAGCCCCTGTCGTAGCATGGCCTCAACCCGCGCGTTGATGCGGGCGTACAACTGCGGGCGCTCCCGGTGCAAGAGTACCGTCTGGAAGACAAAAGGGGGCGCCGTTGGGTGGTCAAACCATGCCGAGAGCGGGCGACCCGTGCCCATGAATACCTCCAGCCCCCGCAGGATACGCTGTGACTTCGTGGGATCGAGCGTCCGGGCAAACGCCGGGTCCACCTCAGCCAGCACCTCGAACAACGCGGCGCTGCCTTCGCGGAGGAGCCGCTCCTGTAACGCCGCCCGGATGGTCGGGTCGATGGGGGGGATGTCTGCCAGTCCCTGCGTCAGGGCGCGGACGTACAGGGTGGAGCCACCCACTACCAATGCTGGCGTGCCCCGGGCGTGCAGGACGGCGATTCGCTCCCAGGCAGCTCGGGCAAACATCCCCGCTGCGAAGGGTTCGTCCAGGCCCATTTCATCGATGAAATGGTGTGGGACGCGGGTGCGCTCGGCCAGGGTGGGCTTGGCCGTGCCAATATCGAGCAGGCGGTAGACCTGGCGGCTGTCTGCCGAGATGATCTCGGCGCCGAGGTGTTCGGCCAGGTCCAGGCTGAGGGCCGTCTTGCCCACCGCCGTCGGGCCAACAAGGGTCCAGACGGTTGTCGAGGGAGATGCCTGGATCCGGGGCATCAGGGCGGCAACAGGGTCTGCCGTCGCGTCCAGGTCCAGCCGGAAGGAGGGATGCATCACGATTACGGTGCCGGGGTGCGCTGGGGCGTCCCCACCTGGTCGCCATGGAGAAACAGCAGCACGCCCTGTACTACCAGCAGGTTGGTGACGAGAAAGAAGATAGCCTCCTCGACGGGCAGGCCCAGTGGATCAAGGTCGAAGGAGTATCGGTCGGCGATGTCCCATATACCAACACCGATGGCGATGCGGTCGATGAGCCAGAGGTAGGGAGTGGTAAGCAGCAGGGCCAGGCCCGCAGGACGGTGGTGGCGGAGCATCATCCGCCCGCCGTACCCCCAAAGGCCGACGAGAATCGGCCCGGACCAGGTGAGGATCAGCCCCAGGTACAGCCCGGCTGAAGGACCCGCTACGAGCAGGAACCCCCCTATTGCTGTTATTGCAATACAAAAAAACAGAATTAGAAGGAACAACCATGAAGAATAGGTTTGGACCGGGGTACTACGGGCAAGGAGGTGGTAGAACGCCAGCCCGGTGAGCAGGGGCTGGAGGATGAAGAAAGCGTATTCCTCCAACGGCACGTAGCCCAACACACCCAACACCCGTTCGGGGCCATAGGTCCACACCTGCCGATATACCAGGTAGTTGTCCCAGGGAGTAGTGTAGGCGAAAGCGATGAGGGCAACAAGCGGCAGCGCCCAGCGCGCCCGGCTACCGCCAATCCTAGCCAGGGGGCGCGGCAGGGTGAAAAGCAGCACCAGGATGGGAGGAATCAGAAAGATCAGCAGGAAATGGAGGTAGGTCATACGCGCCCGCGTTCGAGGTCTTGCAGGAGCACCCGTGCAGTGTTTCGCCCGGAGGCTCCCATGATGCCGCCCCCCGGATGGGTACTGGCCCCGGTCAGGTAGAGGCCCTTGAGGTGGGTGCGGTAGCGGGCCATGCCAAGGAACGGACGAAGCATGAACATCTGGTCGAGGCTCATCTCCAGGTGCATCACGTTGCCCCGGTATAGTCCCAGTTCCCGCTCCAGCCAGTGGGGGTGCTGGAAGAGCCGCCCAACGATGTGGTCGCGTATGCCGGGGGCGTAGACCTCAAACGCATCGATGATGCGGTCCGCGACGCGATCGCCAATCTCGTCCCAGTCCAGGCCGGAGCGCAGTTGGTACGGGAAATATTGTGCCCAGAGCCAGAGTACTTCGCCGCCGGGCGGGGCAAGCGAGTCGTCCACGGCGCTGAAACTCATCGCGACGAGGGGTGGATCCCCGGCCGGTTCTCCGCGCAAGTAGTCTCCATAGGCGGTGTTGATCTGGGCGGTGTCGCGGCAGAGCAGTTGCAGCGCGGTACGGGCTTCGTCTCCGGGTGCCGCGGTGTACTGGATTTTCCGCCGCAGCGCCAGCCGGACGACGGCTCCGAAGCCATTGCCTACCCGCATCTGCGCGGCCTGGGCCGGACGGTGCACCTCCGGGAGCAGCCGGGTGAACGTCTCTACTGCGTGGGTGCCCGCCACGACGGCCCGCGCCGTGACGGACTGCCCCCCGGTCTGAATACCGAAGGCTCGGTGACCCTTCACGAGGATGGTGTCGACCGGTGTGCCCAAGTGAACCACACCACCGTGGGCTTCGATGTGGCGTTGCAGGGCCTGGGTCAACATCCCGGATCCGCCTCGGGGACGGGCAATGCCACCCTTATGATAAAGAGGGTGCCATAGCAGAAAAGGGCCTGTCAATGGCTCTGTGGGGGGTGGGCCGGACTGCGCCGCCATCCAGACGAGCATGGCCCGCAACTGCTCGGCAGAGAAATAGTCGCGTACGACGTCACCATAAGGACGGAGGATAGCCGGGAGTGCCCGCTTCCAGTCCATCGCGAATCCCTTGCTACGGGCAAAAGATTTCCCGATATCGAGGGGGCCAGGGGCGTTCAGGAACACGTCGTTTACCGCCTCGGAAAAGCCCATCCAGTCGGCAATGAACCGTCGGTAGGCTTCTCCCTGGCCGGGCAGGTGGGCTTCGAGATGGGCGGCAGTCCGATCAATATCCCGGTAGAGGAACAGGGCTTTGTCATCTGGGAAGGGAGAAAAGAATAGCGGATCCAGCTCCAGGTAGTGCAGGCCGTAGCGCTCCAACCCCAGCTCTTCCACGACCGGGGTGAGCCGGATGAGGATGTGGGCACTCCCGCCGAGGTCAATCTGGTAGCCAGGAAACATCTCGCGCGTGGAGACCGCTCCGCCGACGATGTCGCGTCGCTCGAACACTCCCACGCGATAGCCCGCCTGTGCCGCATATGCTGCAGCGATGAGGGCGTTGTGCCCGGCTCCGATGAAGAGGATGTCGTATTCCAAAACCGATGATGCCTGTTATTGCTAATCAATCCGAATATAATCCGCCGCACTATCCCGAAGCCGGTCACGCTGGTGAATATATACCATCGTCGTCTCAATCTGCTTGTGGCGGGCGTGGGCCTGTACCTGTTGCAGCGACGCCCCGGCCTCGATTGCCAGTGTACAGCCGGTATGCCGCAGCGTATGCGCCCCAATCTCTGGCAGACCAGCTCGCCGGGCGGTATTGCGCACAATACAATAGATTGAATGTGCAGAAAGCCGCTTTCCGAGGCTGTTGTTGCTCATCGAGCGCCACAGCGGACCAGCAGTGATACCGTAGTGCGTCCTCATGGCCTCAATCTCTTCAACGACATGCGCGGGCATCTTCACATACTGGGCGGCCCCGCCTTTGGTGCGGGGCAGGTCGAGCACCCAGTACAGCCCCAGGGGACGGACGTGCGCCACATCCATTGCTGCGGCCTCTGCACGGCGAAGGACACAATGGAGTAACGTCAGCAGCAGCGTACGGTCCCGGAGGGCCGCTGCACCTGCTTCTTCTGTAGCTTCGATCAGCCGGGCAGCCTGCTTTGCCGTGAGAAAGATGATGGTGCTGTCTCGGCTTACCCCCTGGATGCGCCGTAGCAAGGGGCGCTTGGCCGGGTTGTGGTTGAGGAGCTGCAAGGCTTCGAGCCAGTCGAAGAAGCTGCGGATGGCTGCGACGCGGCGTTTGAGCGTCGAGGCTTTCAGCCCGGCCTGCTCCAGCCCCGTGATGTAGCTGTTGATGTGCAGGAAAGTGACCTGTTGTGCCAGAGGCAGGTCTACCTGGGGCGTCTGGAAGAAGTCGATCAGGTCGTGTTCATACGAGAGCCGGGTATTGGCCCGGTCGTAGCGTTGCAGAAAGGCAGGCAAGAGGTTCACGCCGGGCTTGTCCAGCCGGGCCATGATGTCGGCGGCTGTGGGGGATACAGGCACCGGCGAAGTGCTGGGTATCAGGTCGTGTGGCATGGTGTTTAATAATGATAACTAACATTATGATAAGTAGAAAACAGGCACGCTGCAACCCCTACACATCCTGGTGGCAAGAAAAAACGCCATGCTCCGGGGAGAAGCATGGCGTGTCGAGGGGTGCTTCCGCAAGGGCTCGAACCTTGGACCCGCTGATTAAGAGTCAGCTGCTCTACCAACTGAGCTACGGAAGCTCTTGCAAGGGCCGAAATATAACGCATGGGGTTCGCCGTCCTCCAGGCAGGCTGTAGCGATCACCAGATTTTTCACAGTGGCCCGCAGCCCATCACACATCCAATTCTTCCACTTGTTCGGCATGGTGCATGATGAACTCGAATCGCGCCGAGGCATCCTTGCCCATGAGGCTGCTGATGACCTGTTCGGTGAGTACCCGTTCGGCGTCGGCGATGGAGACACGCAGCAACCGCCGCTTGTCCGGATCGAGGGTCGTCTCCTTCAGTGTCTGGGGCATCATCTCACCTAGCCCCTTGAACCGCTGGATTTCGACCTTCAGATGCCGGTTCTTTTTTCTGAGCTGGCGGATGATGTTGTCCCGGTCGGCATCGTCCAGTGCCCAATGGGTCTCCCGGCCCGCGTCGATCCGGTACAGCGGCGGCTGGGCCAAGTAGAGATACCCTTCGGCAATGAGGGCACGCATGTAGCGGTAGAAGAACGTGAGCAGCAGCGTGGTAATGTGGTGTCCGTCCGAATCCGCGTCCATGAGCAGGATCACCTTGTGATAGCGAAGACCCGCAAGGTTCAATGGATCTCCCAACCCACATCCGAGGGCCTGGATGATGTTAGACAGTTCCTTGTTCTCCTTGACTTTATCCGCAGGAGCCTGCTCGGCATTGAGGACCTTGCCCCGAAGTGGCAAGATGGCCTGGAAGGTGCGGTCCCGGCCCTGCTTGGCCGATCCGCCGGCAGAGTCTCCCTCCACAATGAACAGCTCGCTTTCTGCCGGGTCGTTGGTGGTGCAGTCCGCCAGCTTTCCGGGCAGGTTCAGACGGTGGCTGATGGCGGTTTTACGGCGGACGCTGGAGGCCGCCGCCCGGCTCGCCAAGCGGGCCTTTGCCGCCTGGATCACCCGGGCCACGATGGCGTCGGCCGTCGTCGGGTGACCGTTGAGGTATTGCTCCAGTTCCAGCCGCACCGCACTGGTCACCACCGACCGGACTTCCGGGTTGTTCAGCTTCTCCTTGGTCTGCCCCTGGAACTGCGGATGCACCATGAAGACACTGATGACGGCCATCATCCCTTCCCGAATATCCTCAGCTGTAAGCTCCATGTTCTTAGGCAAGAGTTCATGTGTCTCCATATAAGAGCGTACCGCACTGCGGATAGCATCTTTCAGTCCCTGCTCGTGAGTCCCTCCGTCTCGAGTCGGAATGCCATTCACATAGGAGTTGATTTGCTCTCGCGGGGCTT
>CAZLRO010000235.1:0-5431 GCA_964561865.1 uncultured Rhodothermaceae bacterium
GTGGCGTGCGTGACGGAAGCGTTGCCCATGCCGTTCAACGACAACCTCCGCGTCCCACTCGTGGCGGCCACCATCATCTTCGCGCTGGAGCACCTGGTACACACCCTGTGGCTGAACCCTCTGCCCTGAAGAAGCTCGTCCGGCTGGAACCCTTTCCCCAGCCCCCCCTGGTGAACCTGCGCTATCCCGTCGTGCTCATGCACGGGTTCGGGGTGATGGCCGGGTTGCAGCGCAAGGGGCACCTCCACGCGGAGGCGTTGCACCTGCGCCTGCACGGCATCCGGGCCTACGCCCCCAACGTGGCCCCGTACCACACCGTACCGTTCCGGGCGGCGATGTGGCAGGAACGCCTGACCCACATCCTGGCCGAGACCCGTGCCGACCGGCTGAACCTGGTAGCCCACTCGATGGGCGGCCTCGATGCCCGCTACCTCATCAGCCGGATGGGGTTGCAGGCGGTGGTGGCGGCGCTGATCACCGTGTCCAGCCCCCACCACGGCTCCTCGCTGGCGGACTTCGTGCTGGAACAGCCGGAACGCATCCGCGACCTGATGGCCGACGTCTCCAACTGGATGGGCACGGCGGCCCTGGCCGGTGCCGAGGCCGACTTCCTGCAAGCCGTGCAGGAACTCCGCCCTGCCTATGTGCAGGAACACTTCAACCCGGTGGTTCCGGACGCGCCGGGCGTCTACTATGGCTCTTATGCCGGGCAGGCGGGAGAAGGGACGGACAGCCCCATCAATCCCTTCATGCGGCTGTTCAACCACCAGATTTTCAAACGGGAAGGGATCAACGACGGGTTCGTGAGCGTAGCGAGTGCGCAGTGGGGCACGTTCCTGGGCACGGTTGCAGCAGACCATACCCAGCAGGTAGGGCTGTCCCTCACCCCCCGGAGCCGCTTCCACTCCAAGGACTTTTACCTCTCCATCGCCCACCTGCTGGCACAGCAGGGGTTCTGACGCAGTCCCACCATGCACCGACGGGCTTTTCTGCAACACGCGACGGCGGGCATGATGGGCCTCTGGCTGGCAGGGCCGCCCACCCCCCGCAAGCCTCGGTACCGCCGGGCCGGGCCGCTGGTGATGATCGACCTGCCGGGTCCGTCGCTGGATGCCCACACGCGCGACCTGATCCGGCGGCACCGCATCCGCGCGGTGGTGCTGCTCCAGCGCAACCTCGTCGACCGCGTCCAGGCCGTGCAGCTCATCCAGGAATTGCGCCGCCGGATGGGGGTCGGCGCTATCATCGCCATCGACCAGGAAGGCGGCAGCGTGGTGCGCACCCGCGACTTCCCCTTCCCCCCCAGTGCCATGAGCCTGGGGGCCAGCAACGACCCGGAACTCGCCTTCCAGGTAGGGGCCGCTACCGGACGTGCCCTCGCCAGCCTGGGTGTCAACTGGAATTTTGCCCCAGTGCTGGATGTGAACAGCAATCCGCTGAACCCGGTCATCGGTGATCGGTCGTTCGGGGCTGACCCTGTGCGGGTGAGCCGCCTGGGACTGGCCTGGGCACAGGGCTGCATGAGCGCGGGCGTGGCCGCGTGCGTCAAGCACTTCCCCGGCCACGGCGACACCCATGAGGACAGCCACCTCGGCCTCCCCACCGTAGACAAGCCCCGTGAACACCTCGACCAGACCGAACTGGCACCGTTCCGGGAGGCGGCACAGGCCGGACTGCCAGGCTTCATGACAGGCCATCTGGTGTTTCCATCCCTCGACCCACGCTGGCCCGCCACCCTGTCTCCGCCTATCCTGCACGACCTGCTGCGCACCACCTGGGGCTTCGAAGGGGTGGTGATCACAGATGCGATGGACATGCAGGCCATGACGCGCAACTATGGGCGGGCCGAGAGCACCCGCCGCGCCATCGGGGCCGGAGCCGACCTCGTCCTGGCGATGGGCAAGCCGGATGAACAGGACACGACCCTGCGTGCCCTCGACGAAGCCTTGCGCCAGGGCGACATCCCGCCCACCCGCCGGGGCCACAGCCTCGACCGCCTCGACCGTCTCACCCGGCACTTCCCTTCCCAACCCCATCCCTACCCGGAAGACCAGCAGGCTGCCGACGCCGCGCTGATGCGGGATGCCTGGTGGCGGGGGTTCACCCCCTACCGCCATCCCCAACCCCCTCCCCGTGGCAGCCGCGTGGTGCTGCTCGCACCCGACGGCCCCGAAGGCGGCGGTGCCAGCGACCCGACCCGCGCCGGACTGGCCCTGCGCGACCTCATGCAGTCCCGCTACGACCTGATCCCGGTGCTCTACAGCCGCACCCGTCCGCAGGACCGCCTGGCTGCCGTACAGGAGATCGACCGGACCACCACCTTGGTGGTGTTTGCGTCCACAGGCCGGTTGCGACCGGGTGAGGACCTCAAGGCCCTCATCGCGGCAGCCCGGCCTGATCTGCACCTGGCGCTCTGGAACCCCTACGCCGTACTGGACGTCCCGGCCCCGGCCCTGATCACCTATGGCTTCCGCCCCGAAGCCCTGGAGGGCGTGGGCGCATGGCTCGATGGGACGCTAGCCCCCCGTGGCGAGGCGCCGATCCCGCTGGAATAACCCCTGCTCGAGGGGTTCAGTGCGCATGCCCCCCCATCAGGTGCAGGACAGGACTGAGGGCCGGGGTGGCCCGCAACAGGGTGAGCACCCCCAGCAGCACCACCAGCACCCCGCTGGCCCGGTGGAGCCGGGTTCGCCAGACGGGCTGCAACCGTTGGCCTCCCACCCCCAGCAGCGCCAGTGCCGGGATCGTCCCCAGGCCAAAGACGGCCATCGTCAGCCCTCCGGCCCAGGCCCCTCCGGCCACTGCCGCCCGCGCCAGCAGGGCATACACCAGCCCGCACGGTAACAGTCCGTTCAACAGCCCCAGGCCCAGGTATGCCCAGGGCGTCTCCTGCCGCAGCAGCCCTGCCAGCCCGCGGGAGAGCCATTCCCACCGGACCCACCCGGTCCCCCCCAACACCCGGGTGTGCAAACCCAGCAACCCCATGCCCACAAACACCAGGAACAGCCCCAGGGCCAGGCTCACCCCCGTCTGCACCCCCTCCAGCGTCTCCAGCAACCACTGCCCCCCCGCTCCGGCCAGCACCCCGAAGAGTGTATAGGTGAGCGTCTTTCCCGCGAAATACGACACAAGCCGGTGCGACGAGAACCCCGTCTTTCCCTGCGCCAGGGCCAGCACAAACCCGCCACACATGCCCACACAATGCGCACTACCCAAGAGTCCGATCCCAAAAATGAGCGAGAATTCTGCCATCTGCTGGAAACCTTTATCGGTCTAAGACCCTCTCATTGGGTTTGAACTCTCTAAGAAACCCAGGCCGCCCCTTGCAAGTCATCAGGCGGAATCCTACATTTCGTGCCGGGTAAACCCTGACGTTGTGTCCCTATATCGATAGTATCGCCCATGGAGATTCGTCAAAAATCACACGGGCCGCTATTTGTTTGCAAGGAAGCCACAATGTTAAATTACGGCCCTCGAAACCTGCCGCACCGATAAAACCTGCGGAAACGAACAGCCTGGTTTTTGCTGGAGCGGTATGCTTTAAATCCCCACCACGTTTCTGCACCAACTACACGGAGGATGAAAATGGACTTCCTGAAACGCTTTGTGCCGATGATGATCACGGGTGTGCTGCTGCTGTCGATGGCGGCCTGCCAGCAGGCTGAGCAGCCGGCTCCGGTCGAGGAGGCACCGGTTGAGGCCGCCCCCGTCGAGGCCGCTCCGGTCGACACGATGGCCGCTCCGGCGGACTCGATGGCCGCCCCGGCGGACTCGGCCGCTGCCATGTGATCCCGGCGCAGTTTCGAACGCCTCAGGATTCGACATCACAAGGTCGGGTGCCTCGGCATCCGGCCTTTTTTATTGCCACGCCCCATGCTGCCCTTCGATCCCCACCAAGCCACCGCGGTCCTTTTGGAGGTGGATCCCATCCTGGCCCGGCACATCGAACGCCTTGGCCCGTTCCGCCTGGAAGTGAACACCCTGCAAAGTCTCTTCGCCGCCCTGATGGAGTCCATCGTCTACCAGCAACTCACGGGCAAGGCCGCCGCCACGATCTACCGACGGGTGACGGCCTTGCTGCCCGACCCAGAACACCCCCGGCCCGAAGAGATACTGGCCTTGCCGGAAGAAGCCCTGCGGGGAGCGGGCCTCTCCCGCGCCAAGACGGCGGCCATCTGCGACCTGGCCCGTAAGGCGGTTGACGGCCACTTGCCCTCCCTCGAAGAGGCCCATACGCTGGACGATGCCACCCTCACCGCCCGGCTCACCCAGGTACGCGGGATCGGACCGTGGACGGTCGAGATGCTGCTGATCTTTCGCCTCGGTCGCCCAGATGTCCTGCCCGTGACGGACTACGGCATCCGGAAGGCGTTCATGCAGGTCTACGGCCTACCCGACCTCCCCACCGTGCCCCAGCTACGAACCTACGGCGAGCGCTGGCGGCCTTTCCGCAGCGTCGCTAGCTGGTACCTGTGGCGGGTAGCCGACGACAAGGGCTGATAACCCGGAGGGGAGACAGGGAAAAAATTATAGTCATTTTGACGATAGGTAGGATCCTATGTTAGGGTACACCCCCCGCACGCTATGTCCTGAACTCAAGCGTGAAGCCTGGGAGAAGCGACACCAACCTGTACAGGTCAGCGCCGTCCACAGGCCGTTCCCCCTATTGCCCGGTGTCGGCAGGGGGCGTTGCAGGCGTGGAGGGAGCGGCGTCTTCCTTCTTCGCGGTGTCTTCCTTTTTAGTTGGCGCGGCGGGTGTGTCCTGGCTGGCCCTGGCGTAGTCGGTGAGGTAGAAGCCACTGCCTTTGAAGACCAGCCCGGCGCTGGCGCTGATCACCCGTGAAACCGACTGCCCGGTGGTCGGACAGGTGGTGAGGGCAGGTTCGGTGATCCGTTGCTGGATTTCGAAGGTGGTGCCGTCGGAACGGCGGTAGACATACGTGGGCATGGCAACAGCGCGGCGCGCACAGTGGTCAGGTTGTCAGGCCGTCTGAAAAAACAACTCCCGTTCCATCTCCTGCCTGAGGGCGGCAAGGTATGGCGAAATCTCGGGAAAAACACAACCCGCCCGGAGAAGTCCCGGACGGGTTGCCAAGCCTGGGAGGGCTGCGGCGCTACTGGCCGTTTGTGATTGTACCACCTCCATCCCCGATCCCCTCAAGGACACAAGCTCCTTCGGTATCTCCGTGGGCAAGGTGGGCATCGACGGCACTGGCCGACACACTCAGGGTTCTCGATACGCCAGCGACGATGTGGCAGACCCTCGAAATGGTGGGGGCGGCATCGGCATCGTCATAGGTAGGCTTGCCGATCCACCGGTCTTGCTCCACTACCCATGCACTGGCCTTGATCGATGGCAGGTAGACGGCCAGCTTACCGATGGCTTCGGTGCTGTAATAGATGCCTGCATTGCCGCTGATGGAGAAGGCGG
>CAZLRO010000235.1:5441-6133 GCA_964561865.1 uncultured Rhodothermaceae bacterium
TGGGTTGGGGTGCTTTATTTGAGGCGGCATTGGCCGCTGTTGTTGAGGGGGGGCGGGGGGGGGGGGGGGGGCGGCGGGGTGGTCCACTCCACGTGCAACAACGGGGCGTAACTGGAGGAACCCTCGTAGGATTCCGACTCGCGCCAGCCAGAACCCGTCACGATGAAGGCAAGGGCGTTCCCGCTGGCCCATCCATCCCGGTCCACAATCTCCTGCACCACTGCCGACAGGTTCGGCGTCTGCTGGGCACTTCCTGCGCTGCCAGAGCTCCACGAGCCGGGCGTCCACGTAGCCACTGCTGAGGTCTTGGTCCGGCTAGAGATGTTGTTGGACGAGGTGGTGAACGCCGAGGCGTTGTCGGTATCCTGCCCGTAGAAGTTCAGCGTGGTGCCGGAAGAAGAGGAACTGTTGGCCTTGAACTGGATGTAGGCGCTGGTGATGGTGGCATCGGTCGGGATGGTCACATTGGTGAAGCGCATCCCCACCGTCTGCGACCCGAAGTCGAGGTCATAACTGTTGGTGGTGACTGTAGACCCGCTCTGCTCTGCGTCGTTGGTGCCGCCGGAGAGCCGCACGTCCAGCGAGCCGGTCCCAACATCGCCGCCATCCGGGCAGCCGTCCCCTTCCGAAAGGGTCACCAGGGTCACCAGGTCCTGGAAGTCTGCATCGATGCCGGTCACGTTGGTCGTCCC
>CAZLRO010000236.1:0-6121 GCA_964561865.1 uncultured Rhodothermaceae bacterium
GTCGGGTATGCAGGCGATACCTTTTCCGGGACGTTTTCGGGCGGAACGTACGAGGTGGAGGTAACGGTCAGCGGGGAGACGGCCGAGGTGGTCTCGGTCGGTACAGTCACCGACGGCACGGGGGCACCGACCGCCACCACCATCACGGCCACGTTCACGCGCACCGAGGAGGACGGGGAGGAAGAGATGACGGCTGTTCCTGCTTTCATGGAATACATGCTCCTGACCGAGGAAGACCTGCGGCTCAGCGGCAACGCTGGGGCAGCATCGATCTATGACACCAGCGACGAGGGAGCCACGCTGAATGCCAACATGCACACGAACAAGAACCTGACTGTCAACGGCACAGGCAACCGGCGGGTCATGGGCTTCGGCAGCTATGTTGGTACCGCCAGTGGGAAACACGCGCAGAAGTTTACCCCCAACTATAACCCGATGGGGAAATCCTCCACCTACAAAACTTCCTATGTCGATATCCCCACGTTCGACATTGACGAGTATCTGGGGCGGGTTACGGTAGACAAGACGAGCAACGGGGATGTGAGCATCACGGGCACCCAGACCCTGGGCGGTACCCGGGACAATCCGTACATCTGGCATATCAAGGGCAACCTCTCCACGACGGGCAATACCACCATCAACGGCTACGCGGTCTTCCTGGTGGAAGGCACTATCTCGCTCAACAGTGTGACGGTGGGGTCCTCAGGCTACACCGGCGGAGACGAAAGCAGTATCGCGTTTTATGCGGGCGGCGACGTAACGATCCAGGGCAATGCAACGGTCTGGGGGCAGTTCTACACGACGGGTGATTTCACGATGGGAGGTAACCCAACGCTCTATGGCTCGATCACCTCGCGGAGCGACGTCTGGGTTCACGGTAATCCTACCCTGTGGTTCCGCAAGGCTTCTACGGCCCTAACTGGTATCTGGAACGAATCCAGCGGTGGAGACGTGACCATTCAACTGGCAGCCTACCACGAAAAGTAGCAGCAAGGGCGGCCCGGAGGCCGCCTTTCCTGTTATTGACGGCGTTCCCATCGGTCAACGGAAGGCAGGAGGCTGGTCATTCGCAAACCCGGAGGGCCTGTTCGGCACAGGGCTTCCGCAGGCCCGAAACCCGCCCTGGAGGGCCGCGTATGGAGGTGGTTCCTTCTCCTGTCCATCCCGCCGTTGCCATGAAACGCCGCTCCCTTTTCCTGCTCCTGGCTGCCACACTGCTCGCCCCGGCCCGGTCGCAGTCCCTTCCCGATGCCCCTGCCCGCTACGATGCCGATGCCCTTGCGCCGGCGTTTCACCAGCAGCGCCGCGACCTGGTGAAGGCGGCCCTGCCCTCGAACGGCGTGGCGGTGTTTTTCAGCGCCCCGACGCGCCAGCGGGAGAACGACGTGGACTTTGAATACCGGCAGGACAGCTACCTGTATTACCTTACCGGCGCCCACGAGCCGGAGACGGTGCTGGTGCTGGCCCCCGGCGGCCTCACCGTCGATGGCGCACGGATCACGGAGCTGCTGCTGGTGCCGCCCCGCAACGCGATGTCGGAGGTCTGGATTGGTCGCCGTCTAGGGGCCGAGCGGGCCATGCGCGAACTGGGTGTGCAGAAAGCCGTGAGCAACGAACGGTACGAGGAGCTTCTGGCTCCGCTGCTGCAAGACCCGGCCCTGCGGTTTTTCCACCTGCCGTTGCCCCGTGCGGTCGAAGAGCAGAGCAGCCTGGGAGCGCAACTCAAGCTGTTCACGACGTGGCAGCCCCCGCTGGTAGCGGAGGGGAACTGGATGGTGCGCTACGCCACCAACGCCCTGCTCTCCACCAGTAGCGAGGCCCAGTTCCAGCAGGTCCAGCCAATGGTCAAGGGCCGGGTCTCCGCCGAGACCTTCGACGGCTCTCCGCTCAAGGCCGCCTACGAAGCCTTCACGACCGCCCCCTCCTACGAGGCCTGGCTGACGTGGCGCAAGGACCACCTCGATGCCAAGCACCCCGACGGGACGATGCTCGCCCAGACGCTGAACTGGATGCGGATGGTGAAGACCCCGGAAGAGCTGGTGCTGCTTCGCCGGGCCATCGACATCTCGGTGCTGGCCCACCGTGAGGCCATGAAGTCCATCGAACCGGGGATGTACGAGTACGAAGTGGAAGCCCTCGCCGAATACGTGTTCCAGCGCAACGGGGCGGCCTTCGCCGGGTATCCGAGCATCGTCGGCAGCGGCGAGAACAGCACCATCCTGCACTACAACACCAACCGTCGACAGATGCAGGGCAACGACCTGGTGGTGATGGACATGGGTGCAGAGTACCTCGGCTACACGGCAGATGTCACCCGCACTGTCCCCGTCGACGGGGTGTTCTCGCCGGAAGAGAAAGCCATCTACGAACTCGTCTTGCAGGCGCAGGAGGCAGGCATTGAGGCCGCACGGGCAGGCAACGCCTTCGGCGCTCCCGGTCAGGCCGCGTGGCGGATCATCTCGGACGGCCTGCGGGCACTGGGCCTCGTCAAGACCGACGACGACGTGCGCAACTTCTTCATGCATGGTACCAGCCACTACCTCGGCCTCTGGGTCCACGACGTCGGCGACGGCCAGCCGTTCGTCCCGGGCACCGTCATCACCGTCGAGCCAGGCATCTACATTCGCCCCAGTGCAGGCGTCGATCCGAAGTGGTGGAACATCGGCGTGCGCATCGAGGACGACATCCTCATCACCGACGGCGACCCGGTCAACCTCTCCGCCGCTGCCCCCCGGACCGTCGCCGAGATCGAGGCGTTGATGCGGGAGCAGGGCCTCGGCAATGTGGCAGGCAGTACCCTGCCCCGGTCGGACAACACCGGCGAACGGTGAAAACGGTGGAAGATCGCTGTTAGCTTTCGGCTATTAGGAGCCTCGGCGCCTCATTACGATTGAATATTGCGTTTGTCAAGGGCCAACAGACCATACCCGGCACCTTATTCTAACCTATTGTACTACAACCACATGTCCTATACAGTGGTTGGACGTTGGTTACAAATCTCAGTCAGTTCGTCGAAAAAAGCAGGTTTTTTCCTGCTTTTTTCCTTTTTTTGCGCAGCGCATAAGGGGGGTGCCTGCAGTACCGATGCTTCTTTCTACCCTGTTGACCTGTTCTCCATGATCCACCCTCGTATCGGCATCACGACCTCGTTCGAGGCCCAGGAGCAGCGGCTCGGCCATGCCTATGTGCAGGCCGTCGAGCAGGCCGGGGGCCTCCCGATGATCGTGCCGATGCTGGCGTCGACGGAGGCCCTGGCCGCCTTTGTTGACCTGCTCGATGGCCTGGTCATCACCGGTGGCCCGGCCATCACCGATGGGCTGGTCGGCACCTTGCCGGGCGACCTGGAGCCAACCGACCCGGTGCGGACCACTGCCGACCGGCAGGTGCTGGCAGCATTTCTGAACCGGCACAAACCCGTGCTGGGTATCTGCTACGGGATGCAGTTGCTCAACGCCTTTGCTGGTGGTACCCTCTACGCCGACGTCCAGCACCAACGGCCAGGTACAGCAGCCCACAGTCCCAAACGGGGAGGCGACGAGCACCCCATCACCCTGGATAAATCCTCTTTTTTATACACCTTGCTGAAAGAACACGCCCTCACCGTCAACAGCAGACATATACAAGCCCTCGCCTCGGTAGGGAGTGGCTTCCGTGTGGCAGCGATGGCCCCGGACGGGGTGATCGAGGCGATTGAGAACGAGGACGGATCCGTCCTGGGCGTGCAGTTCCATCCGGAGCGGATGGGGCGCCGAATGCACCCTCTGTTTCAGCACCTCGTCTCACGGGCGCGCCCCTGACGCACGTCTCATTGCAAGACCCGCATGGTTTTTGCGACCCATAACCAGCAACCAATGTTCGCCAACTTACGACGGATATGACGGAGCGTGCCGCCTGCGATTCACCACAGCCTGTACAACCGGCTGGACATCCCCCGCGTCGCCTGCGGTTCTTTCTGCTGGCCTTGACGGTCGTTGTTCTCGGCCTGGGAGCGGTCACCAGCACCCTGTTCGGGCAGCAGTTGCTGGAACAGTTCAACCGCCGCATCCCGTCTCCGGATACGTCGTTCGCCACCCCACCCCCACCCATCGTGCAGCTCCCGGTTGCCCAGTCGCCCATCCGGCTCAGCACCGACCAGACCCATCCGGATTCCCTGTACCAGCCCTGGTTTGCCGGTCCCCTCGACGCCACTAACCTGCACCGAGCCACCCGCCAGCGCATCCACGACTTCCGGGCCTTCCTCGACCTGTTCACCCTCCGCCAGGGCCACGACGACAACTTCACGATCCGGGTGCTCGACCGCCGCACGAATGAGACACTGGAGGTCTTCGAACTGGAGACGCTGCGCCGGGCCTGGGAGCAGGGGCAACGGACGCCATGGAAAACCATCGACGAGGTACGGCGCACCGAAACCACCCGGCTGACGGACAAATATGAAGCCCTGGGCTATCCCCGCGACGCCCTCACGGTGCGCTGGGGACGGAAGAACCAGGTGGCCGAGGCCCGCCGGATCGAGGCCCCGTTCATCGAGTACGAACTGAACCTGGCGCGGTACCTGGGCCTGAGCCTGCTCGTTACGGAGATCGGCACGGTGGAGACCTTCAACGACGACCGGCTGGTGTCCAGCGCCGGGGCACGGGGACGGTACCAGATGATGCCCGCCCTGCTGGCGGACAACGACATCCACCGCTATACCCTCCGCACCGCCGCTGGCAACCGGATCGACGTCGTCGAGGAGTGGCACCCGCTGCTGACGATGGAGCCGTCGTTTGTGCTGCTGCGCGGCTACATCAACGCCGTCGGCCATGAGGTGCCGGGCCTTTCGGCGTACCACACCGGCCCGTTCAACATCTTCAACGTCTACCGGCTGTTCCTGGAGCACGACCTGGCCCGGGGACGCGGCGAGATGAACGTAATGGATGCCTACCTGTGGGCCGTCACCGAAGGCTACGAGGTGGTTTCCGGAGCCTCGTCCTTCCGCACCTATTCGCGGGGCTACGTCGCCAGCGCCTATGGGGCACTCCAGGCCATGCAGAACGAACCCATCGATCCGTCGCAGACGCGCCAGGCCGAACGGGTGCAACTCGCTGCCGGCCAGCAGATCAGCCTCTCGGCATTGCTGGCACGCCTCGAAGCCGCCGCAGGGGTGCCGGGGGATACCACCGCCTACGAACAATTCCGCCTTCTCAACCCCCACTTCGACCTGCCTGCCTCGGAGGCCGGGGTGCCCGCACAGGGCAACGTACTGCTGGTAGCGGCTGTCGGAGACAAGCCGGTGCGCTTCTTCCTGCCGCCGGGGGCTTCCGGGGCCCTCCGTGACCAGGGCCTACTGGACCCTGCCGCTACCTTCCGCTTCGACCATACCACCTACGCCCCCCCTGCCGAGGAGGAGATCACTGAAGCCGACCGGGCCTATGCCACCCTCGTCCAGCAGATCGGCCAGTTCGGGTTCACCCACGCCAACCGGGAGCGGCTGCTGGCGCTCGCAGCACAGTTCGAGCACCTGGCAGCACGAAACCCCAGCCACTACCGTCAGGTGCAGGCCCGTATCATCCGCACACATGTCACGATCTGGCAGTCGGCGTTTTGGGACAAGCTGGCCGCTTCTACGCAACTGGCCGTACAGGGCAATACGCTGCGCCTGCCCGTGCGCCCACCCGACCCGGTGGAACCCGGCCCAAACACCCTCAGCTTCCCTTGGTAACAGGCGATACCGTCAACGGGCCGCTGGTAGCCGCACCTGGATGGCTTCGCCAAGAGAAAGGCAACCACCCTGCCGCACGACGAACAAGGCCCCCCGCCACCCCTGGCTGGCGACCTCGAAGGCTTCCGGGCCGGTGCGTCCCCGAAACAGTGCGCAGGGACGATGGGGCTTCGCCGAGCGTTCCAGCACCACTTCGCCCATCACCAACTGGTCCCCTGGTTGCAACACCCGCAAGTCGATGCCTTCGGTGATCAGGTTGTCGCCCGGCACGTCGGGGGCGATGCCCAGCACGGTCAGCACCTCGTGGCTCATGGCCGTCACATCCCGACCTGGCACCAGTTCGCCGCGCCACCACGACTTGCGCGGATGATCGCCCGCGAACCCTTGTCCGGCAACTACTTCTACACAGGTTCGCGCCAC
>CAZLRO010000237.1:0-6027 GCA_964561865.1 uncultured Rhodothermaceae bacterium
GGTGTTCATCCTGGGGCCGGATTTTGGCAAGGACGTGCGGCGGCAACTGACCGCCATCTGCGAGCGCCACCAGATGCGGGCGCACTTCGTGGTGCAGGAGGTAGCCCAGGGGACGGCCCATGCCGTACACTGCGCGGCAGAACACCTGCACGGGGACGGGATCGTGGTCTTCGCCGACACGCTGTTTGTCATGGAGCCGGGGGTGCAGCTCGAAGGGGCCGACGTGGTGGCCTGGGTGAAGCACGTGCCCGACCCCAGCGCCTACGGGGTGGCCGTGCGGGAGGGCGACCGGGTCGTTGCCTTCGTCGAGAAGCCGCAGGAACTGATCTCCACCGAAGCCCTCATCGGTATCTACTACGTGAAAGACCTGGCGCTGCTTGGCACCGAAATCCAGTACCTGCTGGACCAGGACGTGCGTGGCCCCGGCGGGGAGTTCTTCCTCACCGATGCCTTCGACCGGATGCTCAAGGCGGGCTATGTGTTCAAGACCACCTCGGTGATCGACTGGCTGGACTGTGGCAACATCGCCGCGCTGATGGACACCACCCGCTACGTGCTCGACCACGAGCAGGCGGACCTGCACCAGGGCGAAGTTGTCAACAGCATCGTGATCGACCCCGTGTACGTTGGCCCCGGTGCGAAGGTGGTGAACTCGGTCGTCGGCCCGTATGTGGCGCTCGAAGCCGGAGCCGAGGTGTACCAGTCCGTGGTGCGCGAGAGTGTGGTCTATGCCAGGGCGAAGGTGAGCCATGCCGTCCTCACCGACACCATGATCGGGCAGCACGCCGAGGTCATCGGGCAGGCCCAGGTGCTCAACGTCGGCGACCACTCGGTCGTCGGGAAGCGGTGAGACGCAGCGGCGGCCAGGCGTTCCTTGCCGCACATCAGCCCGCCCTTCGATGAGATGCTATCCGGCCACCGTAGAGCAGAAGCTGGGGTTCGACGTGCTGCGGGCGCGCCTGGCAGCCTACACCCGAAGCCGGCTGGGGGAAGGACGGGTGGCAAACCTGCGTCCCTCTGGCAATCCGGAATGGGTGCGGGCCGAGCTGGCGCGGGTGTCGGAGTTGCAACAGGCCTTCCGTTTCGACGATCCGGTGCCACTCCACCATGTGCTGGACCTGCGCGATGTGCTGCGGCGCAGCGCGCCGGAAGGGGCGTTTGTCGGGCCGGAAGACCTGCTGGCAGTGCGCCTGGTGCTCGAGACCCTGCGCCAGCTCAAGGCCTATGTCGAAGACCGCGCCAGCAAGTACCCGCACCTGGTGCAGCGTGTGGTGCGGATCACCCCGTTTCCCGACATCGAGCGGGCCATCGCGGCGGTCGTGGACGAGGAGGGACGGCTGCGGGACGATGCCTCGGTGGAGCTGCGGCGGCTGCGACACCAGATCAAACGGGTGCAGCGGCAACTCCAGGAAGCCCTGCTGCGTGCCCTCCGCGACGCCGTCGGGCAGGGCTATGCCACCGAGGACCAGCCCACCCTGCGCAACGGACGCATGGTCATCCCGGTTCGTGCAGAGGCCAAGCGCAAGGTGGAAGGGTTCGTCCACGACACCTCGGCCACCGGGCAGACGGTCTACATCGAACCTGTGGCGAGTTTCGCCCTCAACAATGAACTGCGTGAGCTGGAAGCGGCCGAGCGCCGCGAGGTCGAACGCATCCTGCAAGAGACCACCGCCCGGTTGCGGCAACACCTGGAAGCCCTGCGCGACAACCTCAAGGTGCTGGCCGCCTTCGACCTGCTCCAGGCCAAGGCCCGCCTGGCCGAAGCCCTCGACGCCTGCGTCCCGGACCTGAACGAGCAGGGCCATATCGAGATCAGGCAGGGGCGAAATCCGTTATTGAACGTCAAAAAAACGGTGCCGCTGGACCTGGCCCTGGGCGAGCACTACCGCACCCTCGTCATCACAGGGCCGAACGCCGGGGGCAAGTCCGTGGCGATGAAGACGGTGGGGCTGTTCGCCCTGATGCTGGCCTACGGGCTGCCGCTGCCCGTCCATCCCCACACCCGGTTCAGCCTGTTCGACCACCTCATCGTAGACCTGGGCGACGAGCAGTCCATCGCCGAGGACCTGTCCACGTTCAGTTCCCATGTAGCCACGCTCCGCTACATGCTCGAACACGCCGACGCCCGCACGCTGGTGCTGATCGACGAGGCGGGCACGGGCACCGACCCGGCGGAGGGCGGGGCACTGGCCCAGGCGGTGCTCGAACACCTCACCCGCGTGGGCACCTGCACCATCGCCACCACCCACCACGGCACGTTGAAGGTCTTCGCACATGAGGCCGAGGGGGTAGAGAACGGCTCGATGCAGTTCGACCAGGCCACCCTCGGCCCCACCTACCTGTTTCAGGCACGGGTGCCGGGGTCGTCGTATGCGTTCGAGATCGCCCAGCGGATGGGCCTGCCCGATGCCGTGCTGCAACGCGCCCGTGCCCTCGTCGGAGAGCGGCAGACGGCCCTGGAAGACCTGATTGCCACCTTCGAAGTGCGCAACCGCGAACTGGCACAGCGGCTGGCGGAGGCCGAGGCCACCCGTGCCGAGGCCGAACGGCTCCGCACGCAGTACGAGACACGGATGCAGGAACTGCGCGACAGCCGCGACGCGCTCCGCCAGCAGGCCCTCGACGAGGCTGAAGGTCTCCTCCGCGAAGCCAATGCCCGGATCGAGCGCACCATCCGCGAGATTCGGGAGGCCCAGGCCGAGAAGGAGGCCACGCGCGAGGTCCGTGCAGCCCTCGAACAGTTCCGGGCGGAGCTGCACGCCCGCAAGGGCCGGCTCGAACGGCGGCGCAAAGCGGGAGGCCGCCGCCCGTCGCAACGGCTGGCAGAGGGTGCTCCCTCGGCCAAACCCGTACTGCTTCAGGTAGGCGACCAGGTGGTGCTCGACAGGGGATCGACCCCGGCGGAGGTGCTGAAAGTGGAAGGGCAGGAGGCCGTCATCGCCGTCGGCTCGCTCCACTCCCGCGTCCCGCTGCACCGGCTGACGAAGGTGGGCGGGGCGCGCCCCCGGCAAGTGACCATCCGGCAACACCTGGCCTCTCCGGGCGAGGGGCTGGCCCTGCGGGCGCGCACCCACCTCGACCTGCGGGGGCAGCGGGTGGAGGATGCCCTCCTCGCCGTCGCCTATTTCCTCGACGAGGCCGTCGCCGCCAGCCTCGACCGGGTGGAGATCCTGCATGGCAAGGGGACGGGCGCCCTGCGCCAGGCCATCCACCAGTACCTCGACACCCGCCCCGATGTGGCGGGTCACGAAGAGGCTCCCTGGAACCAGGGCGGGGCCGGGGTGACCTGGGTACACCTGCGGTGACGCAGCCGGGCACCCTAGCGGAAGCGCAAGGTCAGTGGGGCGAGGCCGACGTGGAACCGGGCACCGGACCCCAGCAGGTCGCTCTGCGGGGTGAAGGCGAGACCGAGGTCGAAGTCGTAGGTGCGGGTGTGGATGCCGAAGCCGAGCGCCAGGGTGAAGGCCCCGGCCCCGGCCAGCCGGAGGCCCGCCCGCAGGGGCACCGGCCCCGCCCGGTATTCCCCGCCCGCATAGAGGACGGGGGGCTGATGCGGCTCGCCTGCCGTGCTGGTCAGGCCCGTCGAGAGGCCACCGCTGAGGGTAGTACGGCCAGCGGTCCAGGCCGCACCGAGGTGCAGGGTGGCGGGCAACGCCGTGGAGAAGCCCCCGTCGGTACGCTCGACGGCTTCGTAGGCGGCACGGGCCTGCTCGTCCAGCACGTCGCGGGCGTAGCGGTCCAGGTCCCCGCCGTAGACGTTGTCGAGGGTGTCCAGGCTCAGCGTAAGCCCCTCGAAGCGGTAGGTGTGGTGGACAGGGGTGCGGGTCTGGGCATCGCCCCGCCAGCGGATCCGTCCGAGGTCGGTCAGGCCCAGCGCCAGCTTCACGTTCGGGTTGAGGGTGTAGGTGGCCCCCACATCCAGCCCGACCCCGATTCCTGCCGAGCCTCCGAAGGGACTACCCGCATCGACCTCATCGAGCGGGTCAGGATCGAACAGGGAGATGGCATCGACCACGTCGCGGCTGAAGCCCCCGGCAGACCGGACGGTGTAATCAAAGTCGTGCGTGAGGGCTTCCGGGGCGGTGGTCAGCGTCGAGGTGAGGGTGCCCTCGCCGTAGCCTGCGCCGAGGATCAGCCGGGGCGAGAGGCCCACCGCCAGCCGTCGCGCCGGGAGGGAGCGGCTGTAGCTCACCTGCACCTCGGTCGTCGTCATCGACCAGAAGGCGGCGTCGAGCGGGATCGTCCGGTCGGTGTCGGTGCCGTTGAGCAGCACATCCAGCCAGCCGCCGTTGAGCCGGACGGTGTGGTCGGTGCGAAAGCGCAGTGCTGCGCCGAACGCCTGGCGGGGTTGCCGCCAGACCACCGCCAGGGGCACCACCGTGCCGGTGAGCCGTACCCCGCGCATCGCCCCACCGAACCAGCCGTCCAGCACGGCCTCTTTCTCGTCCGCTGTCAACTCGGTGCCGTCGGTGAAGGTGTCGTTGTAGAAGTTGAATTGCAGGAGGTCTCCGCCGGTGAAGGCTTCGGCATGGCCGATACTGAGCAGCAGCCCTGGCGATCTGATGAGATCGCCCCCGCGTTCGTCGAAGACGAGGTTGGCGGGGTTGGTCCACAGGGCCTCGGCATCCCGGACGGCGGCGATGTGGCTCCCGCCCAGCCCAATGGCACCTGCCCCGGAGAACGGCTGGCTGGCCGCTGGCAGTCCCAGCAAGCCTAGCCCAGAGAGCCACACGAGGGATCGAAAGGTGGATTTCAAGATGAGAATGGCTGGTGCTTGGGAAGAACGCTATTAGCTGTTTGCCGTTAGCTGTGGATTCATGGTACTTGGGGAAATCCGCAAGAGATTGCCACGTCGCTACGCTCCTCGCAATGACATGATCCGAAATCCGAGAATCGACCTCCCCATGACCGATCTCACGAGATCGATCAACCCCTCCTGAGAACAGGAGGGGGGAAAAGATCACTTCCCCAGATCCGCAATCCGCAATTCCCCTGAGATCGGTCTGGTGTGGGCACCGGGACATATCCGTCTCCCAAATATAGTCAATTTGACTATAATTATCGTCAAATTGACTATATTAAGGCACCACAATCTGGGAGAGGGAGCTTTCAGGGTTGTGCGGTTTGAGGCCAGGTACTTGGTATTTGGTATCAGAAATTGGACTGTTCGCCCCTCACATCATCATTTTCAGCCAAGAGCTAAGAGCCCTCTTTCTCAGTCTCCCACCTCGATGACTGCCTGGAGCAGCACCTGTAGCCGGAACTGGATGGTGTCGTCCGAGCGGAGGTGCATGGCGCTTCCGGCAGGGGGGGCGAAGGTGAGCACCAGGCGGAGCTGGCGGCCCTGGCTGAGCAGGCGTAGCTCCGACTCCTCCATCGACACCGATGCCTGGCCCGTCTGGGTGCTCGTGCTGAAACCGTTGGCATCCGTTGGCGCGGCGGTGATGGTGAGGCCGGGGTCGCCGGTGCCGGGCAGGACGAGGAGGGTCTGTTCGGCAGCGTCGAGCACCTCGAAGCGGGCGTCCAGGCCCAGGGGCAGGCGGTTCTCGTAGTGCAGGTTCAGGGTGGCTCCTTCCAGTCGGGTATCCCGGCCTGTGTCGGTCAGGCGGTCGAGGTCGGTCAGGTTGGCAGCGACCGTCTCGGTGAGGGTGAATGGCGCACTGATGCTCAGGGGGATCTCCAGGCCGAGGGTTGCCGCGACCTGCACGGGGTCCTGGAGGCCCGTCGGGCCGCCGGGCAACAGCGCCTTCCCCACAAACCGCACCTCGACGGGCAGGGTGCTCAGGAACGCATCTACGTTGGCGTTCGACGCATCCAGGACGACGGCGCGGGTAACGGTCTGGTCGGGCGAGACGGCCCCGCTGAGGGTGACGCGCAGCAGCCGGTCGGGCGGGATGGGGACGCCGTTCTGCACGAGGCTCGGTGCCAGCGTGTCGCCGGGGGCGACGGCGTTGGGGCCGCGTCCGGAGAGGAACGCCGTCCGCCCGCGGGTGTCGGTGCCGAGGATGGCCGCATACAGCACCACGT
>CAZLRO010000238.1:0-5984 GCA_964561865.1 uncultured Rhodothermaceae bacterium
AGGGCGCGTATCGAGGACCTCCTGAGCGAGCGTGTTTCAGCGCAGGGTAACAGTGATCTGGGTGTTGCCGGTTGGCAGTGTCGGGAACACCAGCGTGGCGGTGCGCCCGTCGGGGGCCATGCGCACGTTGGGCGAGGCGCCGCTCACCGCAACATCCGGTGCGGGATGCGGCAGCCGTACATCGAACCCTGCTCCCGCAATGGGCTGCGGGCTGCTGTTAATCACCTCAAACACCATGC
Source organism: uncultured Rhodothermaceae bacterium (assembly GCA_964561865.1). Classification (GTDB taxonomy): domain Bacteria; phylum Bacteroidota; class Rhodothermia; order Rhodothermales; family CAZLRO01; genus CAZLRO01. The sequence continues at coordinate 240 of CAZLRO010000238.1, forward strand.
TGTCGTCATCCGCCGCGGTGAGGGTCACGTCTACCTGCTCGCGTTGCAGCCACCAGTCGTACACCGCGTCGAGGGTGGTCATCCAGGTCTCGGTGCGGGCACGGGTAAGCACGCGGGTGAGCGTGGCGGTGGTGTTGGGGGTGAGCAGGTCGGGATAGACGGGCACGATGTAGAGGCCACGGGCGTTGTGGACCATGTCGTAGTCGAACTCATAGCCCCGGCTGATGCTGCCCAGCAGCGGCATCCCGATCACCCGCGGCATGTTTTCGATGCGGCGGATGGTGAAGTCGAGGCTGGTCTGGGGCACCCGGCAGTCGAGGGCCGCCGGGGGCGGGCACTGCGACGGGTCGGCCACGCCGGTGGTGCTGCTGGTGGCGACGACGGCCTCGGTGGAGGCCAGCGACTCGCGCACGTCGAGTCGGTCCCACCACGACAGGGACGTCGGGGCGAGGCTGGCGAGCTTGAAGAGGGTGATGTAGTCCAGGTTGGCTCCGAGCAGGGCGCGGAAGGTGTTCTCGTCGTAGGCCCCGCTGGGCGGGAACAGGCCGCGCATGCGCCCGCCGCTGGCCTGGCTGAGGGCCTGTGCCGCCGTGCTCACCCGTTGCAACTGGGTGGAGACGCCTTGCCCGGCCAGCAGTTCATCGTTGTCTGCCGAGACGCCCACCTCGCCGCGCTGCTCCATGCGGGTGAGCAGGCCCGGAAACGCGGTAGCCTCATTCGAATTGAGGAAGAAGCTGCCGGGGATGTCCAGGCCGTCCATCAGGTCCAGGACCTGGGTGAGGCTGGACTGGTAGCGCAGCGCCTCGAAGCCCAGCGTGGGCAGGACGGCGACGGTGGTGGCAGAGGGGAAGCCGTTGGGCCAGGGGCGCAGCGAGACCGAGGGCAGGTGCGACACATAGGCGAGGGCGTTGAGCATCAGCCCCTGGTAGACTTCCTGCTCGGCAGGTGTCCGGGCGATGTCCTGGGGGTTAAAGCGGGTCCAGAGGAAGCGTCCGCCGCCGCGTTGTCCAGTCAGGATAAGGGTCAGGCCGTCGAAGAGCTGGTCCTCTTCGTGCGAATAGGTGAAGGGGCGTCCGATGCCGGTGCTGGTGGTGGGCCGGGCAGCCACGAGTGGCACCTGGGGGGCGAGGTTGAGGCAGTAGCCCATCGGCAGGCCGTCGGCCAGCGGGAGGCTGCCCTCGACGGTCTGGAAGAGGCCGTACGGCTGTTCGGGCAGGCCCGTCACATACGCCGCCCCGAAGAACGGCTCAAAAAAGGCAGCGGGGTCCTGCGGGCGTCCCTGCGCGTCGAGCAGCCCGGTGCGACCGGAGGCAATCAGCCCGCCGCCCCGCTCGACGAACCGCTCGATCTGGCGCTGCTGGCCGTCGGAGAGGGCCTCGGCGGCGGGCAGGATCAGCACGCGGTAGTGGCTGGCGAGGCCCCGGGCGAGTTCGCGGTCGTCGAGGACGCGGTAGGGCATCTTCAGCCCCAGCAGCAGCAGCTCCCAGTTGTAGACGGCTTCCCGGATGCGGGCCACCCCCTGGGCATCGCCTTGCTGCGAAGCCAGGAGGGCCACGGCGGGCTGACTGGCGGTGCTGAGCCGCGTCAACGGGGTGCTCACGCCGTGGATGGGGCGGGTCAGGCGTACGTCGGCGCGCAGGGGCTGTGCCTGCGCCGGCCCCAGGGCCATCAGCAGAACCGACAGAAGCAGGGAAGAGCGGCGCATCATGGGTCTGGAAAAGGTTGAAGCGACGATCCGGAGACGCTGGACCGGATCAGTTGGTGGCCAGGGCGGTGCCCTCACCCCCGATCAGGTCGATGTGGAAGATGCGGTATTGCTGGGGCTTGAGTTCCCGGATCGGGATGACCAGCACGGTGCCGTTCTCGATCACCTGCACGTCCGGCGTCTCGCGCTGGGCCGGGCTGAACATGTTCACCAGTTCCGGGCGGATCCGGACGCTGTTCACAGGACGCCCCAGGGCGATGTTCACGCTGGCCCAGCGGGCCGTCTCGCCGTTGTCGTTGGAGACACGGACGAAGATGCGGGAGGGGCCGCGCTGTTCGACGTCGGTGTTGAGGCCGCGGTGCAGCCGCCACCAGTGGGCGATGGAGTCGCCAGCGGCCACCCAGAAGTTGCGGTCGCGCAGTTCCTTGGCCGTGCTTTGCAGGGCCGAGCGGTAGGCCGGGCTGCCCAGCAGGTCCGAGGAGAAGGTGAGCCGGTAGAGGCTGCGCTCGTACTGGATGCGGTCGATCTCATCGCCCATGAGGCTGCCCAGCAGGTCCGACGAGCCGCTGGCCTGCTCCAGCAGGTGACGGTCGCTGCGGGCCGTCACCCCGATGCGCGTCAGTCTCTGGTAGGGGAAGCCCATCACCTTTGGGGCATTGCGCCGCCCGATGGAGTCCGGGACGAAGTAGGTGTAGCCGGCATTGGAGAGGGCCAGCATGGTATTGCGCCCGAAGATGCCGGAGCGGGAGGCCATGTACCCGGCAACGGGGCCGCCCAGGACCGTTTCCAGTTGCTGTTTGAGGCGTCCCAGCCGTTCTTCCTGGGTGGCAACAGGTCCGTCGCTGTCGCGGAGCAGGTCGTCGTACACTCCCACGTCGCCTGCCTGGTCCAGGCGTTGCAACAGTTCGCCATAGGCCGTCGCCTCTTCGGGGCGTACCATGTAGGTGGCGGGGATGCCGTGCTGGGCGAACAGGTCGGCCGTCTGGCTGAAGTTCTGGAGGTTGCGCTCCCCGACCCCGATGGCGACGGCGGCAGCCTGGTGTGGGTACGGCCAGTTACGTACCCAGATGATGGGCTGGCGGCGCAGGTAGCGCATCACGTTGGCGAAGAAGACGCTGAGCACCTGCCAGTCTTCCTCGTCTTCGCGGCCCAGGCCCATCGCATCGCGCTGGAAGCCCATGTACACAAAGCGGCCCTTGCCGTAGGTGCCATACACGAGGCCGGTACTGTTGGCGATGGCGTCGGGGGTGTCGAGACCGTCGGTGGCGTAGTCGTGCCAGAAGCCCACCGGCTGCGTGCGGGGTTCGACCACGCGCATCTGCACGCCGGGGTCGTAGACCTGCACCTTGACGCGGTAGCCGTTGTCCAGCGAGGCTGTCAGCGGGGTGTCGCCGCGCAGGGTGAAGCGCCGCACCCCGGCCCCGGTGCGGGGGTAGGGAGTCTTACCATCTGGCTCGCCGCCGATCCAGGTGTAGAACGTGACGACGACGGCATCTTGCTGACGCAGCTCCCCGTCGGGGCCGCGCAGGCTGGTGTTGATCGGCTGGGCGGTCGCATAGTCGGCCTGTGGCCCCATCGCCCCCAGCGAGTCGGCCCAGCGGTAGCCTTCCAGCGCCGGGAAGCGGGCCTCCTCGGCCATGCGCTGCATCTCGGCGCGGGTGCTGCTGAGCACCGAATCCGCCGGATAGGCTTCCCGCGGCAGGTACAATCCGGCAGGGGTGAAGCCGGGGAAGGTGTCGCGGTAGCTGCGGTAGCTGCCGAGGTTGCGTTCGACAAACCCCTGGAACTCCACCCCGAACACCTCCTCGACGAAGCTCCAGCCCCGCCATGATCCGTCGGGGTGGTAGAGGCCGGGCGTCCAGGTTGCCAGCACGCTCCCGCCGTTCTCCATGAATGCCTTGATCTGCGCGATCTGGGCATCGCTCAGGGCACTGGCGGCGGGCAGGATCAGCACGCCGAAGTCGTCGAGGGCACCCTGTTCGAGTTCGGTGTCGGTGACCTCGCGGAACTGGATGTTGCGGTCCTTGTCGAGCAGGAAGTCGCGCCACGAGCGGAGGATGACCTCCACCCAGTTGGTGCTGCCTTCCTGGGGGTTGAGGGTACGGTGGGCCTGTCGGGTGTACTCGCTGTTGAGCAGCGCCACCTGTGCCTGCTGCGGTGTCGTGTCGCGGAAGGGCACCGCCTCACGGATGCTGAAGGCCCCGAGGGCGCTCTCCAGCAGCAGCAGGTAGACGAGGATCCCGGCAGCCAGGGCGGTGAGGCCCAGGGTGAGGAACCACCAGACGTTCACACGCTCAAGTTGGAAGAGGCGGGTCATGGCAGCAGGCAGGTTCGAAACGTGGGGAGGCGTGCAGGCCCGGAACGGACCGGCTTACAGCCAGGCATAGCCTTCGCCTTCGGTGGCGGGCCGTGTGGCTTCGGGTGTACCACTACCCTGCTGGCGTACCGGGACGAACCCCTTGTCCGTCAGCTCCCAGAAGAGCGCGTTGGGTTCCGGCTGGGCCAGCGCCGGGCGCGGCGACAGGGCAGCGGTTTCCACCACGACGGGCGGGGGTACCACCGTTGTCGGGGCGAAGATCTGGGCGGGGGCCGGCTGGCCCGTCAGCACCCCGACAGGCTGCTGTGGCGTCACCAGCACATGCGGCTCCTGCGCCGTCACCGGGGCCATGCGTGGCTCCTGCTGGGCACGGCCTTCCCGGATCTTGTACAGGATGTAGGCGGCCACCGCCAGGATGAAGGTGGCAACCGTGCCCACCAGGATGATCGTTGAAAGGATAGGTACCAGTTCCATGACGTTCACACGGGACTATGTGGGAGGTTGTCGTTGTTGAAGCCGTTTGGCAAGCACTGTGCCGGTTTGCACCGTTGGGGCGTTTTCGCATCCCGCAGCGGCTTTCGCGGGCATGCACGCACAAAAACGGGCGGATTTAACTCATTTTGAGACCCGGATGCACCATCTGGCTCAGGCACGGGCACCGGCCCCGGTGCGCTCCAGCTTGCCCCACGTCATGCCGATCCCCAGGAATTCCTCGATGGTTGCGAAGGTTTTACACACATCGATGATGAGGATGAAGAAGACGCGGTAGAAGATGGAATAGAATACGAGCCGCACCTCCTCCTTCTCCACTGCCACGCAATACAGGGCGGCGATGATGTCGAGGATGGTCAGGCTCAGCCACCAGTACACCAGGTACGAGTTCAGGCCAAAGAGCAGGGCGATGGTAATGAAGTAGAAGTTGGCGAAGATGTTCATCACCGGCCAGATCAGCGACTCGAACGCCATCGCCCACATCACAATAGTGCCGCCAAAGTTGATCGTCGGGTTGAAGAACAGGTCACGGTGCTTGCGGACGGCCTGGATGATGCCGCGCGTCCAGCGGTACCGCTGCTTGAGCAGGTTGACCAGGGTCTCCGGGGCTTCGGTGTAGGATTTGGCCTCCGGCTCGTACTCGACGCGCCACCCGGCCCGGATGATCTTGAGCGTGATGTCGCAGTCCTCGGCGAAGGTGTCGGAGGCATACCAGCCGGCATCCAGGATGGCCTGCTTGCGGAAGAGGCCGATGGGGCCGGGGATGATGTTCACGAGTCGGACGGTGCTCTGGGCCGAGCGGGCCATGTTCAGTCCCTCTACATATTCGAGGGCCTGGAGGGTCGTCCAGATGTTGTTGCGGTTGAGCACCTTCACGTTCCCGGCCACGGCGCCCACGCGGGGGTCTGCGAAATGCCGGATGGCCTTGCGCAACGTGTCGGGCGAGAGCTGGCTATCCCCGTCCACGTTCAGTACGAAGTCGTAGGCGGCCACCTGGATGCCCGCGTTGAGGGCAGTGGACTTGCCGCCGTTGGGCTTCTCGACGAGGCGCACGCTGGCCCGGCCATAGTTGCCCACGAGGGTACGGGCCACGGCGCGCGTGTCATCTTTCGAGCCATCGTCCACCACGAGAACCTCGAACCGGGGATAATCCATCTCCAGGAGCGATTGCACGGTGCTGCGCAAAAGCTTCCCTTCGTTGTAGGCTGGAACGATGATGGAAACGGGCGGG
>CAZLRO010000239.1:0-5980 GCA_964561865.1 uncultured Rhodothermaceae bacterium
GATTGCCACGTCTGATCGATCTCATGAGATCGATCAAGCTCCTCGCAATGACACGAGGGGAAGGCGGCGGCATTCCCACTCCGCAATCCGCGAATCGACCACCCCTATCCCCTCCTGTCCAGGAGGGGCACTCGAAAGGAACCTTTGGGTGAGCCTGTAATTCCTCCATCCGAAATCCGCAATCCGAAATTCCCCTCTTGACGATCTCATGAGATCGTCAGACGGGGTGGCGCGCTCGGTGCAAGCCGGGCGTGACAGGGTGTGTCGCGTTCATTTGGAGCAGCGATCGTGGTGGGTGCTGGTGTAGGTGTTCAGACATCCCCGATTTTTCCCGATATAGTCAAATTGACTATAATTATAGTCAATTTGACTATATTTTTCTATCTTTATCATCCCGCCATGCCCTCCGTGTTCTGCAAGTCCCTCCTGCTGATGGCCTTGTGCCTCCTGTTACCCTGGCAGGCAAAGGGTCAGCCAGTGTACGACCTGGTGCTGTTGCACGGACAGGTGATGGACCCGGAGACCGGACTCGATGCCGTCCGCAACATCGGCATCCGGGCGGACACGGTTGCGGCTATCACCCCCGACGAGATCGACGGGCATCTCCGGATCGACGCGACGGGGCTGGTCGTTGCGCCCGGCTTCATCGACCTGCACGTCCACGACATGCACGAGGAGCACCACCGGGCGCAGGCGATGGACGGGGTCACGACGGCGCTGGACCTCGAACTCGGCACGGCCGATGTCAATGGGTGGTATGCGGCCCGTGCGGGGAAGACGCTGGTCAACTACGGGGTAAGCATCGGGCACGTCCCGGTGCGGATGGCGGTGATGGGCGACCCCGGCACGTTCGTCCCCGTCGGCCCAGCAGCCCACCGGGCGGCAACGCCAGAAGAAGTGGCCCGGATGCAGCAACGGCTTGTACAGGGGCTGGAGCAGGGGGCGGTGGCCGTCGGGTTCGGCATCAATTACACGGCGGCGGCGTCACACTGGGAGGTCCTGGAGATGTTCCGCGCGGTAGCTTCGTTCGGGGCCTCTTGCCACGTCCACCTGCGGTACGGGGGCCTCCTGGAGCCGATGAACAGCGTCCGGGCGCTGGAGGAGGTGCTGGCCGCCACCACCCTCACAGGTGCGCCGCTGCACCTGGTCCACGTCACCAGCACCGGCCTGGCGGACACACCCCGGCTCCTCCAGATGGTACGTGAAGCGCGGGCGCGCGGCCTCGACGTGACGACCGAAGCCTACCCTTACACCGCCGGGATGACCGACATCGCCTCCACCATCTTCGATGAGGGCTGGCAGGACCGGATGGGCATCGGCTATGCCGACCTCCAGTGGGCGGCGACGGGCGAGCATCTCACCGCCGAACGCTTTGCTCAGTACCGGCAGACCGGCGGCCTCGTGGCGGTACACAGCATGCCCGAACCGGTCGTCGCCCAGGCCCTGGCCGATCCCCTCACCCTCATTGCCAGCGACGGACTGCTGCAAAACGGCAAAGGCCACCCCCGCGCCGCCGGGACGTACACACGCATCCTGGGGCGGTACGTCCGCGAACAGCGGCTACTCACGCTCATGCAGGCTCTTGAGAAGATGACGCTGCTGCCTGCCCGGCGGCTCGAACACCGGGTGCCCGCCCTGAAACGCAAGGGACGCATCCAGGTGGGTGCCGATGCCGACCTGACCGTGTTCGACCCGGAACTGGTGCGCGACCAGTCCACCTACGAAGCTCCCGGAACGTTTGCCACGGGCATCCGGCATGTGCTGGTGAACGGCGTACTGGTGGTGCGAGACGGCCAGCTTCAGCCCGGTGTCGCCCCCGGTCGGCCTGTCCGTGCCCCCTCCCGTTGACCCGCCATCGCCTCGTTGCAAGCAGGCACAGTGTGTGGTAGATTATGCCCTGTCTCTCCCAGTGCCCCCTGCATGCACACCCTGTTGCGCACTCAGGTCCTGACCTCCCTCCTCTGCCTGTCTCTGCTGGTGCTGGCGTTTGTGGCTGCGCCTCACTCCTGCACCTGGGGGCTGTAGGCCTATGGCGGGACGGGGTTACTTGTGCAGGGCACCCTCTTCGCCCTTCCCTTTTTCCGGCATCGTGATACCCCGCTTCCCCTACGGCTCCTGCACAGTCTTGGCCTGGCAGTGGTAGGGCTGGGATGCTGGGTGATCGGATTGTTCGTTGCGAACTTCCAGTTGCTCTGCCGCCTATTCTGACGACACCCTGTTCTACTTCCCCACCAACATGAAACATCCCCTGATGAGACCCCTGTGCTGGATGGCCTCGTTGCTACTGGCAACCGGCCTCGCGGCCTGCGCCCCACCAGAATCCACCCAGAGCCTGCCTGCCGGGGCCGTCCGGCATGTGGTGGTGTTCAAGTACAAGCCCGGCACGACAGAAGCCCAGATACAAGAGGTCACCGACGCTTTTCGGGCGTTGCAGCACCAGATACCAGGTATCGTCTCGTTCGAGCAAGGGGTCAACAACAGCCCCGAAGGCAAGAACCTCGGCTTCACGCACGTCTACCTGCTGACGTTCGAGAACACAGCAGCAAGGGATGCCTATCTGCCCCATCCCAACCATGCGGCCTTCGGGGCATTGCTCGGTCGCCTCGGCGTGCTGGAAGAAGCCTTTGTGGTCGATTACACGCCAGCACCATGACGTCGGCGGGATCGGACCCCTCGCCACAGCACCTTCACCTGTTTCGCCTGAAACCTACCGGCATCGCTACCCACCCACTTCCCGGCTGACAATAAGGATCGGCTGCGGATAACGGATAGGGCCGAGCGGGGTCTCGATGGTGGGGGTGGCCCGAAGCTGGATATTTTTGGGCGCACCGCCCTGCCCGGAGACCGCCAGCGCCAGCTCGACCAGGTCGCGGAGGTTGCGGTCGAAGAATTGCACCAGGTCCAGGCCGATGCTGACGGGAATGTCCTGCGGCTGGCCGGGCGGCAGGTCGATCAACTGGTTCACGGTGCCGCTGATGGTCTCGCGGTCTTCTATGAGCAACGTCCAGGCCAGCCCCACCATACGGGCCGACACCCGGTTCTCCGGCGGATTCGTAGCGTTCACGTGCAGGTTGAATGAGACGGGCAGTTTCCCCTGGGCGAAGGCCGCCGTCAGCCGACCCACCTCAACCAGGCTCAGGTCGTTATAGGAGCGGATGCGCCCTACGTCCACCCCGGCCAGTTGCATGTCCGAGACCCGGTCGAGGTCAAAATCAACATGGCGCAGGGCCGCCACCTGCTGCAACGCCTGGCAACTGCTCAGCAGCGGGAACGTCACCGCCAGCAGCAGCAACGGGAAGAATCGGTGTATCTTGGACATGGTACTTGGGGCTTGGTACTTGGGGCGGCCTGCGACCTTTGGGACACTCAGGGCAGGGCATGCCCTGCCCCTCTGGGGCGGCCCGCGGCCTTTGGGACGGCCTGTGGGTAAGATAGGAACTTGCCGACTTCCTTTCTCATCTTAGGGAGAGAGGTACCAAGCGCCCAACAGCTAACGGCTAATAGCTGACGGCTAACAGCTTACAGCCATCTTCCCCATGCGCAAGTTACGGCACGAGGAAATCCCACGCGCCAGCCGGGCGGAGCTTTCAGCGCTCCCGCTGCATCCGATCACCGTGATCGTGGACGGGGTACGTTCCCTCTACAACGTGGGGGCGCTGTTCCGTACGGCCGATGCCGCCCGGCTGGAGCGGCTCATCCTGACGGGGATCACCGGCACGCCGGAGCACCGAGGGCTGCACAAGACCGCCCTCGGATCGCAGGAGAGCGTACCCTGGAGCCAGGAACCCGACGTCCTCGCGGTTGCCCGCCGCCTCCGGGCCAGCGGCTACACGCTGGCCGTGCTCGAAATCACCGACGCCCCCACGCCCACCTCCCACCTTCGTCTGGACCATTTCCCCCTTGCGCTGGTGGTGGGCAACGAGGTGGAGGGGGTGCAGGACGACCTGGTGGCCCTGGCCGACCTGGCGCTGGAGATTCCCCAATTCGGCGTCAAGCAGTCCCTCAATGTCGCCGTAGCTTTCGGGATCGCCGTCTTCGACCTCGTGCGCCATTACCGGGCGCTGTGCGCCGACACAACGTCCTACCCATCCGTGGCCTCCCTTCCAGCCTCCGTGCCATGACACAGCCCAACGACACCCCGTCCCTGCTCTTCGGAGACTTTCCGCCGGTATCGACCGAGGACTGGCGCGCCCAGATCGCCCTTGACCTGAGAGAGACTCCGTTCGAGCGGCTGGTCTGGCATACCCCGGAGGGGTTCGACGTGCAGCCGTTCTACCGCGCCGAAGACCGTCCGCCCACGCCGCCGCTGCCGCCCGTCCCCTGGCAACTCCGGCAGGACTTCCCTGTCGGGGCGCAGCCGGAGGCCCGCCACTGGATGCACGAGGCGCTCGAACAGGGGGTGGAGACGCCGGGGCTGCTCCTGACCGACGACCTCTCGCCGCTGGACGACCTGCTGGGGGTGCCCGCACAGGCGTTGCCCGACCGAATGCCGTGGCACCTGGTGGCCGGGCCACACGCCGAGGCCGCCCTCGACCGCTGGGTGGACGGGGCCGTCCGGCGCGGGATCGACTCCGCGCACCTGCAAGGCACGCTGGACGTGCGCCTGGCCGAGCTGCTTGTGCGGGGGGAGGTCGCTCCGCTGGAGCAGGCAACCCGGCTGTGCCGCCGTGCCGTCGGCGGGCTTCCTCACTTCCGCCCCTTCCTCCTGGATGCGGCCCCCTGGCACAACGCCGGGGCCACCCTCGTGCAATGCCTGGCCTTGCTGCTGGCCGCTACCGCCGAGGCCCTCGTCTGGATGACGGGGCAGGGCTTGGCCGCACACCAGGCCGTGCCGCTGTTGCACCTGGGCGTCCCGGTCGGCTCCCGGTATTTTCTGGAGATCGCCCACCTGCGTGCCTTGCGGAAGCTCTGGCCGCAGGTGGTAGGGGCATTTGATACCAGCGCTGCCACCCTGCCTCCGTTCATCCAGGCTACCACGTCCTGGCGCAACCTGACCCTGGCAGATCCTTATGTCAACCTCTTGCGGGGGACGACCGAGGCCGCCGCTGCGCTTCTGGGCGGTTGCGACACCCTCACCGTCCAGCCCTTCGACGGGGCAGCCGGTACGGGCGACGCCCGCTCGCTGCGGCTGGCCCGCAACATCCCGCTGCTGCTGCGGCACGAAGGGGTTTTCGACGCGGTGGCCGACCCCGGTGCCGGGTCGTACTACCTCGAAGCCCTCACCGACACCCTCGCCCGCGAAGCCTGGGGGCTGTTCCAGCAGATCGAGGCCGAAGGAGGGCTGGCCGCAGCCTGGGCCACCGGGACGGTGCCCGCGATGATCGCCCAGGCCCGTGCGGCGGAGGAACAGCGCCTCGCCCTGCGGCGGCAGGTGCTCGTGGGCACGAACCACTACCCGAACCCGGAAGACGAGCCGTTGCCTGCTCCCGCACCTGCCCCGGCTGCCGAGGGCCTCCTGCCCTCCACCCGGCTGGCGGTCCCGTTCGAAGCCCTGCGGCAGCGCACCCAGGCCCATGCGGCGGCCACCGGCCACAGCCCGGCGGTACTGCTGCTGCCCTTCGGCCCACCAGCCCTGCGGAACGCCCGTGCCACCTTCGCCCGCAACTTCTTCGGCTGTGCTGGCTTCACGCTGCATGAGGCCGTCCCGGTGACGTCAGTGGCACAGGCCCTCGACGCCCTCGACGTACAGCCTGCCGACCTGCTCGTGCTGTGCAGCGCCGACGAGGCCTACCGACCCTTCGCCGAAGCGCTCCTCCCCTTCCTGAAGGCCCGCCCCCATCCGCCGTTCGTCATCATCGCCGGAGACCCGGTGGCGGACCGGGAAGCGTTGCAGGCCAGCGGCGTGGACGGCTTCGTCCATCTGCGCTCCCCCCTGCTGGAGACCCTGACAACCTGGCAGGCGCGGCTGCTGGGGTGAGCCTGCCGGGGTGGGAACCTGCGCCTACACGCACACGGCAGCCCCTGGGGTCATCCAAGGGGC